>JARFRN010000280.1 GCA_029287195.1 Acidimicrobiia bacterium
CACAAGGCCTTGGTCGTCGGCAGCGTCAGATGTGTATAAGAGACAGGCGGACCCCTTGGGCCTTGACGCGTAGCCGCAGCTGGCGACGGTCGGCACGCCGACTGTTGCGGATCACGTTGCGAGCGATGCCGTACAACCAGAGTTGTGCTTCATCGCTCGGGGGAGCGTCGCCGATGCGGCGCCACGCCACCAGGAAGACCTCGGCTATCGCGTCATTGACTTCACCGGGTGGCAGCCGTCGCAGGCAGTAGCTGCGAATCGCCGGAAAGCACCGGTCGTAGACCGTGCGGAATGCTGCGTCGCTCTTGGGTGACCGAGCCAACGGGTCCTCCGTTTGCTGTCGAATCCACCCTCTCATGTCCGGGTGGGCACCGCAGGTCACCATTGTGACCTTCCGCAAGGCGCCGGACATAGAGGATTGAGTCACATTGGCTCAATGGGACAAGGGATCGTCCAGGCGGTGGCGGGGGAAACCCCTCCACCACCGCCGAATGGATCGGAGGAGTCATGAAGAAACGAGCACTTCTGATCACGCTGGTTGCGGTGGTGATGTTGCTGTCGAGCGCAGTGGCCGCTTCCGCGGTGAAGCCACCGAAGCCACCGAAGCCGACGACGACAACGGAAGCTCCCCCGGAGTTCTGGACCTGCCAGGCGCGCATCGACAACGGAGCCATCTGGAATCCCGGCGGGTGGGACGGTACCGCCTACGTCGCAGGCATAACTAGCTGTACGGATATTCTCGACGAGCATCTCGAGTGGCGCGATTGGACCGTTGAGTGGAACGGCATTGCCCCGAAAGGGGTGAAAGGGCTCAAGCTCGTGTTCGAGGAAGAGGTCCACGGCACCGTCTTTGCCGAGCAGGTACTCACCACGGAAGGCGGATTCTGGTGTCCGACCCTGGTCGGTGATGTCCGGAATCTGGTGTTTCTCGCTATGCGCCACAACGCCGACAGGTGGGTGGAATTCGAGGTGACCGTGATACCGGGCCACGACGAGGAGGTGTGCTCGAGCTGACGAAGTCATCCGTCAGGGACCAGAAGGGCGAAAGGTCCCTGTCGGTCCGCACCTCGGGTTGATACGGTGTTGCGGTCTAATCCGGGAGGTTTGTGCATGACCGACAAGACCGCCGATCTAGCCGGGCCCGGGATTGGCAACTACGCCGATCTCGAGAAGATCTTGCCGGACGAATACGAGCCGATCCTCGCCCCGCGCGAGACCATGCAGGCTCTCTTTGCCGCCAAGTCCTACATCGAAGAGAACCTCTGCAAGGAACTCAACCTGATGATGGTGCAGGTTCCGCTCATCGTTGATTCACTTAGCGGAGTCAACGACATGCTCGATCGCGATGGGTCGCGGAGCCCCGTTGGTTTCCACATCTCGAACGATCGCGAGAAGAACCCGATTGATGCGCAGGTAGTGCAGGCAGCGACCAAGTGGAAGCGCATGGCGCTGGCGCAGTTCGGTATGGAAGTCGGAGAAGGCATCTGCACAGACATGAAGGCGGTCCGCAAGGACTACTTCCTGGATCACGACCACTCGGCGTATGTCGATCAATGGGATTGGGAGAGGGTGATCTCTGCCGAGCAGCGCAACCTGCGGTTTCTTACCGACATCGTCAGAAGGATCTGGAGCGTTTTGGTAGGGGCCGAGAAGCACGTCCAAGAGATGTTTCCTCAACTCGACACAGCCGAGTACCCCAATCTCCCGGAGGAGCTCACATTCCTCCATGCCGAAGAGATCCTCGACATGTTTCCCGACCTGCCCCGCAAGCAACGGGAAACAAGGATTCTGCAGCAGTACCCGGCGGTCTTCATCTACGGCATCGGCTGGCCGCTGGCGGACGGCTACCCACACGAGATGCGTGCCGCCGATTACGACGACTGGATCACAGAGACAACTTCCGCCTCCGGCGAGACGATGCATGGCCTCAACGGCGATATCCTGGTGTGGAACCCGGTGACGCGGCGTCGCCACGAACTGACGTCGATGGGGGTCCGGGTCACCAAAGAGACATTGGTAACGCAGCTGGCGATGAGCGGGCAGCTCGACTTCCTGGAGTTGCCGTATCACCAGGCGATCATGAACGACCAAATCCCGCTGTCGATTGGGGGCGGCATCGGGCAATCACGGACCTACATGATGCTCCTCAAGAAGGCTCATCTCGGCGAAGTCTCCGTAACGGTCTGGCCCAAGGTCCTGAAGGACATGTGCGCCAAGAAGAACATCCACGTCCTGGATTGAATCGCATCTGGACTGTTCGCCGTACCCGGGTATACATTTGAGGTAGAGACCCGGAGGTGCGTATGTGCCTGTCAGCCGAGGTTGATCTCGTAGCCGGGCTTGTAATCAGTGGCGCCGGAATCGATGCGCTCCGTCACGCGGAGAACCGCCGTGAGATCGCGGTTGCGGCTATGCCTGTTGTGCTCGGCGCCCATCAGTTGGTCGAAGCCGTTGCATGGTGGGGCCTCGAGGGACGGGTGCCCGAAGTAGCCGGCGAGATAGCAGTCTGGGCATACCTCCTCGTGGCATTTGGGCTGCTCCCGGCGTATGTGCCGGCTGCGGTTGCCCGCCTCGAAACCGATGCGGCAAGAGCGCGCAGCATGCGCCACCTGGCGGTCATCGGGGCTGCAGTGTCGCTCGTGTTGGTGGCGGCGATGGTACGCGGGCCCGTCGAGGCAGCCGTTGGTGGCCGCTTCATTGCCTATGAAGTCGACTTGAGCTACGGCGGGCTGGTAGTCGCCGGATATGTGGCGGCCACATGTGGAGCCCTGCTGCTTTCGAGCCACCGGATCATCTTGCGATTCGGGCTGTTCAACCTGGCTGCGGTCGGTCTGCTGGCATGGCTGCAGACAAGCGGCTTCGCCTCGTTGTGGTGTGCGTGGGCAGCCCTCGGCAGCCTCGGTCTCGCACTTCGGTTGCGGCACGGGTCGCTGGTCGATGACCATTCTCGTGGCCTGGGACGGCCGGTGACCAACTGATCGAACACCGCCCGGGCATGATCGCTATCCAGTCTTCTGTGCGATGCCGCTTGGAATCTGCTTGTCGCTGTCTCGAATTGGGCCAGGTGGTGCCTGCGAGCCGCCCAGCCGGCGAACTGGTAGTTGCTTGCGGCAACTGCAGCGCCCGCTACCACACCGGTGGACCCTCTTGTACATCGGCCAGCCAGGCCTCATGCTCGATGCCGGCCTCCGGATCCCAGGTATATCGCCACCATGTGACCCCACGATCGGCCAGATCGGCATGCCACCGCCGAAGGTCCCCGTTCGGCCGGAAGATGCCGGTAAACGCGAAATCGAAAGGCTCATCCGCGGTGCGATGTTGCGCGACGTAGTCGGAGATCTCACCGATTACCTCGAGGGTCGGCTCGAAGAACTCGTTCCTTTCGATGTCGAAAGTGATCGGGGCGATACCGTCCCAGCGGGCAGCACGTCGCACCGGGCGGCGCTGCGGCCACATCGCGGCCACCCAGATCGGGATCCGCGGTTGCTGCACCGGACGAGGCAGGAACGTGACCTCTTCGAGCTGATAATGCTCCCCCTGGAATCCGAACGGTTCCCCGGTCCACAAGCCGGTGAGGATGTCGAGGCCCTCGTCGAGCATGTCGGCGCGGACCCGCAGGTCCGTCTCCCCGCCAAAGCGGGTGAACTCGGGGTCGGTAGGCCAGCCGATGCCGACTCCCAGGGTGAGACGTCCCTCGCTCAGCAGGTCCACGCTGACACACTCCCGTGACAGTTTCCAGGGGTGGCGGCGGGGAATGGGGGTGACCAAGGTCATCAAGCGGATTCGCTCTGTGGTCATGGCCGCAGCGGCCAGCAATACCCAGGGATCAGCTACCTCAGCGCCGTCCCACACCAGGATGTGGTCCCATACTGAGATCCCGTCCCAGCCGGCTGCTTCGACTTGTCTGGCGAACTCGGCGAATCTCTTCGGATCCGACCACACCCCGAAGTTGGGGACGTCGACGCAGTACTTCACAGCAACCACCTTGCTTGGACGCTCCGCCAAGGTTATCCGGCTTTGCGCAAGCCTTGTCCTTGCTTCGCAAGGCGCAACATCTTCGGTCTTGCGACGCCAAAGACAGGAGGGTTACCCGAGGAAACCCTGAGGTCGCTCAGGGTCCAATCAGGGGTACACCCGATAGCTGGTCGGGTGGCGGTCACGCACAATCGGGTTATGGAGTTCATTCTGCGACAGATCGAGTGGGGCGCATTCGGCGGACTGGTGTCGACACCGGTCCTGACTGCGAGCGCACTCACTGCCGCGGTCCTGCTATCGGGACTCGGCGGCCGGATCGTGGCGCTCGCCGAGGAACTCCAGTGGAAACTGCTTCCCTCCTCGTCGGACCCAACCACCATCGAGTTGACCGGCGTCGACGAGCCCGAGACCATAGAAAGCCCGGGGAGGACCGAATATGTTGAGCTTCCTGTTGTGGCTGCTGCTGGCAGTCGTCGCCTGGCCACTGGCCCTAGCCGTCCTGATTCTCTATCCGCTGGTTTGGCTGCTGAGCATTCCATTCCGGCTCGTCGGCATTTCAGTGCGCGGCGTATTCGAGCTGCTCGAATCCATCGTCCGGCTTCCGGCCCGCGTCCTCCGCGGGCCGAGTGCCGCCTGAGCAACATCCGTCAGTCGTTTCGCAGGGTCGATGTAGGCTGCCCGGATGCGTCTCCATTTGATCCGTCACGCCGTCACCGCCGAAACGGGGAAGCGGCTGTCGAGCGCCGATCCCGACATATCGCTTTCTCCGGAAGGCGCCACAATGGCGGAGGAGCTGGCCGATCAGCTGTCGTCGTTGAGGTTGACGGCGGTCTACTCGAGCCCGATCGCACGCTGTCGGCAAACCGTGGCTCCCCTGGCGGCAAGCCGCAGTTTGCGCGTCCAAACGGTGAAGGACCTAGAAGAGGCAGACTACGGGACCTGGTTGGGGCGACCCCTTCGCTCGGCATACAAGCTCAAGGCCTGGAGCCGGCTCATGGCTTCGCCGGCGCGCTTTCGCTTCCCTGAAGGAGAGACTCTTCGCGAGGTGCAAGCGCGAGCCGTCGCTGCGATCGAGCTACTTGCGCAGCAGCACAGGAACGAGGCGATTGCGGTTGGTAGCCACGCGGACGTTATCCGGGTGATCCTCGCCAACTACCTGGGGAGTCCGCTGGATCTGATTCACCGCATCAATGTCGCTCCGGCCAGTCTCTCTATCGTTGAGCTCCACGAAGCGGGGCATGTCGGCGTCCCGGTTGTCAATCACACCTTCCATCCTGGGGGGTGGCGATGACTGTTGAACGCTTTGTCGCCGGGGCTATCGGTGAACCCGGTGATCGCGAGTTCAGGCTCGAGGTGGTTGCCGACGGCCAGGTCACGGCCTATCTAATCGAAAAACTACAGGTAGCTGCTCTCGCCGAGGAAGCTCAGAACTTACTCCGGGAACGCGGCACGATGGGAGCCGGCCTGTCCATCGATCCGGGTGATGTGGCCGCCGAGACCCCTCTCGCGTTTCGAGTCGGCGGGATCCAGTTGGCTCTCGATGATGACTCGGGACTTGTCACCATCGTTCTGCATTCGATAGAGGAAGAAGATCTCCCCGTCACGTGCGAGCTAACCCTGCCGCAACTCGACGCCTTCGCACGAGAGGCCCTTGCCGTTGTGGGCTCCGGACGCCCCGCGTGCCCCCGCTGCGGTCTGGCAATGGATCCGGATGGGCACAACTGCCCGCGAAGTAACGGAGATTTGCGCGGGCATCGGCCATGACATCCGAATGGCAGCCGGAGGTGGTCGAAATCGTCGGACGTTTCATCGATGCCTCCAATGCCACTCTCTTGGCCGTCACCTCCGACGGGGAGCAGGTCGTCTACAAGCCGACAGCCGGTGAGCGACCGCTGTGGGACTTTCCCATCGAGACACTGGCGGCTCGGGAGGTACTGACTTACGAAGTAGCGAGGGCAATGGGCGAGGACATAGTTCCCGAAACGATTCTCGGTGAAGGACCCCACGGGCCCGGCTCGATTCAACGCTTCATCGACATAGACCCAGGATTCGATCCGGTGGCGTTGCTGCAAGGCGGCGGCGACAGGCTGTGGCCGATCGCCGTCCTCGATGTCGTAACCAACAACGCCGACCGCAAGCTGGGCCACCTGATCTCGGACGGCACCCGCATCCTCGGCATAGATCACGGGCTCACGCTTCACCCAAGCGACAAGCTGCGGACGGTGCTGTGGGGTTTCAGCGAGCGTGAGTTTCCCCGAGAGCAGATCGAGTCGCTGCTGCGGCTGCGTGTGGCCCTGTCTGACGGTCTGGGGTATCGGGTCGAGGATCTTCTCGGTGTCGAGGAACGAGTAGCGCTTCGAGGAAGGGTGGAGTCGCTACTCGTCAGCCCGGTCCACCCGGCGCCTCCGGATGACCGGCCCCCGTTTCCCTGGCCCCCTTATTGAGACCGGGTCTCCGATGCCGGGAGCCTACGAATGGGCGAGCGCGATGACAGTATCGCCGGGCCCGGCATCGCGCAACGGTGCCGGGTTGTCGCTGACGACGACCTGAACCCGGCCGCTTGATTTCACGACGAACAGAATCGCGGCCATATCTTCGGATTTGAGCTGAGACTCGAAGATTCCTGGATCGCTCCCCAGCTTGATGCGTCTGACCTCGCCGCCTTCGTCGAGGAATTCTGCAATAGCTTGGTAGCTCCACTCCGGACCAAACAGCTGCCGTCCGCCAAACTCAGTTGCCGGTGTCGAACCGATGCCCATTTCGGCTCCACGTCCCGCTAGTTGATATGTCTCGGCGCCACCAAAGGTGCTCGCAAATTGCGTGCTCGCCAGCGTGTTGACGTCGTCGTTTGGCGTCAAGGCGAGGAGGCGACCAATCCCGGACAGGTCGAGGTCGAGGTCGAAGTCGTGAGCCAGGACATTGCCGTAGTAGGCGCGGCGCCCAGCCATGCGAGCATCGTAGTGATCCTGCCGGTTGGTCGTTGCCAGGACGACAGGAACATCGCTGGAGGCAAGCGCGTCGGCAACCGCCCGTTCGACTTTGCCTGCGCCCAGGATGAGGGCGCCTTCTTGATGGCGGGCTGCGAGGCCGAGTCGGCGGGCCAGCGGACCCATCCCTATGCCGTAGACGGTAACGGTCCCGACGATTACGGCGAACACGAGCGGCGTCAACTCTTCCGCCCCGGCAACTCCTTCGTGCTGTAACTCCAGGCCGAATACCGAGGCTACTGAGGCAGCCACGATTCCGCGGGGGGCGACGCCGCCGAGCAACGTGCGCTGCTGCCAGCTGAGGGAGGACCGCCAGGTCGAGACGGCCACCGCAACGGGGCGGGCGATCAGGACGAGAGCCACGACGAGGGCAATGGCAGCCGGAAGGTCTATCCGGAGCTGTTCCGTGGTGAGACTGGCGCTGAGCACGATGAACAACACACCGATCAAGATCACCCGAACGACCTCGGAGAACTGAATGATGTGCTCGGTGCGGGCTCGCCGCTGGTTTGCCAGGGTGAATCCAAGGACCGTTGTTGCCAACAACCCACTTTCGGCGACCAGGGAGTCGGCAATCGTGAAAGAGAGCAGGGCGATGCTGAGGCCAAACAGCGGCTGCAAGTGCTCCGGTACCCAATGGCGCCGCAACGCCTCGCTGGCAGCAAGCGCCATCGCCGCTCCAACCGCAAGACCGGCAATCGTGAAGGCAACCATATCGGCCAGGATTCCCCCGCCGGGAGCACCCGGCGAGCCGCCTAGAAGCAGGATCTCGAAGGTGATGACAGCCAGCAAGGCGCCGATGGGATCGATGATGATGCTTTCCCACTTGAGGATCGACGCCACCGAGCGATGAGGCCTCACCAAGGTCAGCAGCGGCCCGATCACGGTTGGGCCGGAGACGACGAGGATCGACCCGGTGAGCACTGCCATGCCACCAGACAGGTCGGTAAATAGGCTGGTAACCACCGCACCTATTGCCCACGTGATAAGGACCCCGACTGTAACCAACAGCCACAACACGCGTTGCTGGCCCTCCATCTCCCGGATCCGGAGACTCAGGCCACCCTCGAAGAGAATGAGGCCGACGGCGATTGCCACCGCCGGTGTTAGCAGATCACCCAGCAGTTCGGCAGGATTGGCCCAGCCGAGAACCGGGCCGATCAGGAAGCCGGTGACCAGCAACGGGAGGATCACCGGGATCCGGGCGCGTTCACCCAACCAAGTGACGGCAAACGCCAGGACGACCAAGCCCGCCAGCTGAAAAATGGGGTCTTCGAGCATTACATCCTTGGAAGAGGCGTGGCCGGATTGTACGTAGGCCGGGTCGTCTAGGCGGTCAGTGCTCCAATTCTGATCCGAGCGAGCGCGTCATCATCCGCTCATAGATGTGGGGGGCAAGCGCGTTCAGGTAGCGGGAGAAGACTCCGACGCTGCCGAGGACGATGGTCGATCGGCGCCGCTCGACACCCCACACGATGCGCTCGGCGACATCTTCCGGACTAGCCATCTTGCCGACGCGAGCCTGCGGATGGTCTGTGATCTCGCCATCTCCGTCGAGAGTATGGTGGCGGAGCTTGGTGTCGATGAAGGACGGCGCCGCGATCATCACATCGACGGTGCCGGGTAGTTCCGTGCGCAAAGTAGCGAAAAAGCCGTGCAGCGCGTGTTTGGACGCGGCGTATCCAGTGCGGCCGAGCAGCGGGGCATACCCGGCGGTAGAACTGATGACGACAATTGCCCCGCGCCGCTCGGTAATCGTGGGCAGCATGATCTTGGTGCAGTAGACCGAGCCCCAAAAATTGATGTCCATTATTCGCCTGATCACCTTGATGTCTGTTTCGGCGAAGGCGCTGCGGTGCGAGAGTCCGGCGTTGTTCACGAGAACGTCGCTGGGTCCGAGCCGTTCTTCTGCCAGGCCTATTGCCGACCGGCAACTGTCGAAGTCCGTGACGTCGCACTCGACGGCAGTGGCGGTTCCCCGCTCGACCTTGTCGGCCGCCAGCACGGCAGCCTCATAGTCGATGTCGAGCAATGCGACGTTGGCGCCGGCGAATCCGAACTCACGTCCCAGCGCCGCGCCGAGGCCGCCTCCACCGCCGGTGATAACAACGTTCTTCCCTTCGAGGCTGCGCTTGGTGCCTCTAGCCATTGCGTCGTCCCTCCATGAATACCTCGAATGCTTCCCGGCTCGTCTTCCGGGGAACGTAGCCGAACTCCGCTTTCAGCTTGGTGTTGTCGAGCACGGGCCGGTAGCGGAGGAAATCGACCTGCTCGGGACCGTACTGGGTGAGCCGCAGCTTGCGCATCAACCAGAGCGAGCCACGCACGAGGTTCACCGGGAGACTCACATAGCGCTTGCCGAGCACTGTCGCGATTTCCCGCATGGTCATGGTCCCGTCCCCAGCCACGTTATAGATACCAGTCGTGTCCGTCTTGATGCCACGGCGGAGAATGCCTACTAGGTCTTGATCCCAGATGAAGACGAACGGCGATGCCGCTCCTCGAAGGCCCAGGATCAACGGCCGATCGAATAGGTCGGTGATCTGGTTCCGAGTAGTACGCCCCAAGACGGTGCCGGAGCGCAGGATGAGTTGTCCCAACTCCGGGCGATGTTCTCGCCACTCCGCCAACATCTCTTCGATCTGACGTTTGTGGTCCGAGTAGGAGAACTCGGGATTGCCCCGCACGGCGTCGTCCTCTGTGAGCATCTTCGGGTTGTCGGGGTAGTAGCCGTAGGCCGCACCGCTCGAGCTGATGATCAGTTTGCGGACGCCGGCGTGGAGACACGCTTCGAGCACGTTGCGGGTGCCGCCGACATCGATCGATTGCTCCAGCTGTCGGTCCGGATTCTTGCCGGCCGAGACCACCGCGGCCAGGTGCACCACTGTGTCGACACCGTGTTCAATCAGAACCCCGGCAATCTCCGGATCACGGATGTCGATAGCTCTGTACTCGATGCCCTTCAGCCGTTGGTCGGGGCGCTGCAGATCTGCTGCAACGATGGTTTCAAGCCCGTCCGGATTCCGGCTGAGCGAAGCGACGAGTTGGCTACCCAGGTAACCGCCGGCTCCGGTGACGAGCACCGAACGGCTCATGCAACCACAGCCTCGACGGGGCGACGCGACCAGACTCTGGCGACGATGAGACCGGCGATGATGTGCCAGATACCCCACCAGGCAGCGATGATCGCCATACCGCCGAGCCCGTCGAAGAAGTCGAAGACCAAGATGAGCGCCAGCGCCGAGTTCTGCAACCCGACTTCGATGGTGACCGCCCGCTGGTCACGTTCGTCGAGCCCGGCGGCGCGGGCGGCGACGTTGCCGATCCCGAAGGCGATGGCGTTGTGGAGAAGGACGGCAAAGACGACCAGTCCGATGTAGTCGATGAAGTGTTCCCAGTTGTTTGCCAGCGCAACTGCGACGAAACCCACGAATACAACCACCGAGAACACCTTGAATGGCCCTCGTACCCTTTCGGTGATGGCGGGGAATCTGCGGGCGATCAGCATGCCCGCAACCAACGGGAGACCGAGGATGACGAAGATCGTCATGAAGAGGTCGAGCGGACTCAAAGAGACCGAGCGTAGGATCGGCTCGGTGTCGGGGTTGAGCGAGCCCCAGATCGACAGGTTGAGCGGAGTCATCACGATGGCGGCTGCGGTCGAAACTGCCGTCATTCCCACCGACAGGGGAGCGTTGCCCCCCGCCAGGTAGGTCATCACGTTCGATAGGTTCCCGCCGGGGCAGGAAGCTACCAGGATCATGCCGAGGGCAATTGAAGGTCGGATGTCGAGGACCAGCGTCAGAACGAAGGTCAGCGCCGGCAGCAGCAGGAATTGAGCAATCAGCCCGATTAGTGGAGGTTTTGGCTTGCGTGCCAGCCTGCGGAAATCCTCGACGTCCAGGTCGAGTGCCATGCCCAGCATCATCAACCCGATGAGGATGTTGAGCAACAGCAGGCTGCTCTCATCGAAGTTGAGTGCGGCTTCGTCGATGGTCTGCAGGAAGGCGATCATCCGCCGGGCTCCTGATGCATCTTCTTGAAGTGGAGCAGGCCGGGGGCCCACATGTGCTTGACGGGATCGACGTCGACATGGATCACGGCGCATTTGCCGCTGTCCAGGCTGCGCTCGATTGCCGGCGTGAGATCAGCAGGGCTGGACACACGTTCGCCGTATGCACCCATCGCCCGGGCTAGCTGGTCGTAGCCGATCTCGCCCAGATCCGAGTTGACGGTGGCACCGGGCTCGAGTGACTTGCGGATCATCATCTTCACCGGCGCTTTGGCGACCGACTGGGTCATCTTGACCATTCCCCACTGCTGGTCGCTGACCACGAGGTAGACCACCTTGTTGCCATTGCGTACCGCGGTCTCGATCTCCTGCGGATGCATCCCGAAGGCACCGTCGCCGATGATGCAGTACACCTGTCGGTCGGGGAACGCTTCTGCAGCCCCTAGAGCCTGACCGATCCCGGCTCCGAGCATCCCGAAGTGCGGTGTGCTCAGCATTGTGTTCGGCACCTTGATCTGGTGGAAGAAGTTCACCCACACGGCGGTGTTGCAGCCGTCGGCGATGATGATGGCGTCGTCGGCGAAGACCTCCTGACACACCTTGGGGACATGGGCGGTCACCATCGGTGCCGAGGTGTCCTCCAGCGACTTGCTCCGCTTTGCCGCATCTTTCCTCCGGTTCTCAATGAGCCGCTCCACTTCGATGCGGCGAGCCGTCGGCGGCTCGATACTGCTCGACTCGAGGCGCTTGGCGAGTTCGTCGAGAAACAGGCCCACGTCACCAACGATGGCAAGGTCGACCGGCTTGTTGAGTCCGAGACTGCTCTCGTCGACGTCCACCTGGATCACCTTCTGCACGGCCGGATCTCGCCAATTGGGCTGCTTTCCCCACCAATCGGTTTCCCCGAGCCGGGATCCGAGCACGAGTACGACGTCACCGACCTGGCGGACTTCGTTGGTGGGCTCGATGGCCGTGATCGGCCAAACCAGCTCGGATGTTTCCGCCATCGCCCCGCGGCCCGACCACGATGTGGTTACCGGGGCGGGCAGGAGTTCAGCCACACGCTGCAACGGGCCGTGAGCGCGGGCATGGATGACCCCACCCCCGGCGTGGATGATCGGCGTCACCGCGTTGGCGAGCATGACAGCCGCTTGATCGACGAGCGATGGATCGGGAGTGAGCTTCACGGTGCGCCGGGTTCGATCCGGCGAAATCGTCTCCGGTGCCTTGGCTTTGCCGTTGACGATGCTCTCCGGCACGTCGAGGTGCACAATCCCGGGACGCCCCTGGTAACACCAGCGCATCGCAGTGCGAAGCAGGTCGGGTAGCCGACCCGCTGAGGGAACGCTGGCCGACCACTTCGAGATCGGCTTGATAGCGGCGACCTGATCGAAGTACTGATACGTGCCGCCACGGTCGGGGTAGGTGATGCCCACCCGCCGTGAGCTGGTTATGACGAGGATGCGGTTGCCCTCGGCGTTCTCGACCGCAATGCCGGGCAGAGCATTGGCGACACCGGGGCCATTGGACGCAATGGCGACGCCGAGTTGTCCGGTGAGTCGGGCATAGGCTCCAGCCATGTGGATCGCCGTGGTCTCATGGCGCGGTGTGACAACCGATATGTCCCTGTCGACAAGAGCATTGAGTAACCCCAGATACGTGCCATCGGGAATCCCGAACACCTTGGTGACGCCTTCCGCCGCCAGCACGCCGGCGATGATCGTCCCACCATTATCAGCCACAATGCCCTCCTTCCACGAAGGAGAGTAACGCGAACGCCCTCCTCCGCGTCTGGCATATCTGAGACCCTCATAGGGGTCCTATGTACGCCAGACGGGTTCGCCCTCAGCCGCGCGTCACCTCGAGGCCTGCCATCTCCTCGAGTGCCTTGACGATGGCGTGGTTGCCTTCGTGACCCAGCCCGCGGCGTTGCAGCGCCCGGTACATCTGGAAGACGAGGCTCGTCGCCGGCAGCGGTACCGCCAGCTCGTCGGCGGACTCGAGCACCAGTCGCAGGTCCTTCTGCTGCAGATCGATGGTGAAGCCGGGGCGCCAGTCTCTGTCAACGACCTGCGGACCTCGGTTGGCCAGCATCCACGACCCGGCACCGCCCCCTTTTACTGCTTCGATCGTGGCGTCGAGATCCAACCCGCCGGCCTTGGCCAGCAGCAACGCCTCGGATACGGCAAGCGCATTGACGACTACGAGTACTTGGTTGACTTGCTTGACCATCTGCCCGGCACCGACCGGGCCGACATGCGTGATCGAACTGCCGTAGGCCTCCATGTAAGGGCGGGCTCGCTCAACATCTGCAGCCTCGCCTCCGGCCATGATCGACAGTGTCCCCCGCTGGGCGCCTTCGCTGCCACCACTTACGGGTGCGTCCATCCAGGCGGCGCCGGCGGCCGCTACCGTCGCTGCGAGCCGTCGTGTCGCCGAAGCTGAGATCGTCGAGTGGTCCACAACTAGCTTGCCGGCGCCGAGGCCGTGGATCAGCCCATCCTCGCCGAGGGTGACTTCGTCCACGTCCGGGGTGTCCGAGACGCACGTCATGGTGATTTCGCACGCCGCTGCCAGTTCCGCCGGATTGTCCGCCACCTCAGCTCCTGCTGCGGCGAGATCATCGGTTCGGTCTCGAGTCCGATTCCACACCATGACGTCGTGCCCGGCTCGTAGCAGGCACCCCGCCATACCACTGCCCATGATGCCCATCCCGGCGTATCCAATCTTCATCGCACCCTCATTTCTCGCGACCTGGAGACAAGGTAGCAAGCGCGCCGGCGGGACCTATGGCCCCTAGCCACCCGCCGGAGGGAGCGTTACGTTGCCTGTAGTGCAGCCGGGATGTCGGCTGCTTCGGGGTACCGTCCCCAGGGCGGTCGCGGAGGTGTCGATGACAACGATGAAGGAAGCCGCCGAGCAGTTCCTGTCCAAGAAGCGGATCGCAGTCGCCGGTGTGTCGAGGGAGGCTGGAGGCGCTCACGGTGGCAACCCCGTCTATGTGCGGCTTCGTGACCGGGGCTACAACGTGTATGCGGTCAATCCCAACGCCACCAAGGTCGAGGGTGACGCGTGCTATCCCAACGTGAATACGATTCCCGGGGGCGTCGAGGCTGTAGTGATTGCTACCCATCCAAAGAATGCCGACAAGGTTATGCAGGACTGTATCGATGCCGGCATCAAGTATGTCTGGATGCATCGGGGACCGGGCGCGGGAAGTGTCTCAGAATCGGCCGCCGCGCTTGGGCGAGAAGCGGGGTTGACCGTCATCGACGGCGGTTGTCCGCTGATGTACGGGCCGACCGCAGACGTTGGTCACAAGATGTTCAAGGGTGTGCTGTCGCTGGTCGGCCGGATTCCGAAACAGGTGTAGCGCGCCCAGACGAAGACAACTCGAGGGGGCGCCGCCATGCGGCGCCCCCTCGTTCTCAGTACCTCTTGTTGATGTCGTCAGTCTCCGACGCGGCTATCCCGCGGGCTCAAGTACTTAGCCCACCACTGCCGGGCGGTGTCGATCCCGCCAACGCCGAAGGCAATGGCAAAAGCGATTCCGATCCCGCCGAAGATCGCCGTGGTGAGGGCGTTGACGAAGAATCCTATCTCGAGCATATCGAGTGCCGTTACGAGGCCGAAGAGGATGAAGCCCACCCGGGTCAGCCAGGGGAGCCATGTCACTCCGTTGGCCTCGGCCCACGGTTGCACCAGTCCGGCGACGAACTTGCCGACTGCTGCTGCGAGCACGAGAACAATGAATGCCAGGAAGATCAGCGGCAAGACCGCGATGATTCGCTGCAGGAGCGCAACGATCGTTTCTGCTTCGAGCGCCTGGAAGGTGAGGAGCAGGACGGTCAGCCACAAGAAGAAGTAGACGATCGATGCCGCCAACGATGCTGCTTCGTACCCAGATCCCTCGAGTGCTGAATTGATACCGGAAGCATCGAGTATCGATTGAACGGGCTTGGCATTCAGCAGGCGTTTGGTGATGTTTCGCAGAATTCGGGCGATCCACCATCCGACAATCAAGATCAAGAGCGCACCGATGATTCTCGGTGCCCACTCTCCGATCGCGGTACCTATGTCGCGTAGGCCTTCACTTAGCCGGTCCCAAAATGACATCTGCTACTCCTTCGTAGTTTCCGCACAGCAGCCAGTAGGCCGGTCACGACCCTTCCAGCGAGACGCTGGACCGGACAACTTGCCTTCCGCACCCGCAGCGTAGCGTTTCGCGTTCTCGACCTTCAAGCAATCCGGCCGATAGAAGAACCCAACCCGTGATCGGCCCGCCCGATCTTCGAGCCGGTTGCCGCACCGCTGCTGCTGTCGGCACTTGGAACCACAGCCGACTGGTGGCATTGGTGAGGCCTCCGCAACACTTCGGGTAGCCGGACGTGCGAATTCTGTGTGGCTCAGTGCTGTTGAGCTCGACCGCCCTACGGCGGGGGCACCTCTACCGGCCGGTGTTGGCGTGCTGCATCGATGGCCGCCTGCAGTACTCGCTGGGTCTGCAACGCATCCTCGAAGTCAGGAAGCGGGACCAGCGGTTTGCCGCCGCCGATAACGGAGATCATGTCGCGCGCCTGGTTGACAAACCCGTGCTCGTATCCCAGGCCGTGGCCGCCGGGCCACCAGGCATCCGCGTAGGGGTGGCCTTCTGCGCCGCGGGTGACATCGATGGTGGTCCATCCGCGCTCACCGTCGGCGAGGTCGGTGCGGAAGTAGCCCAGTTCATTCATTCGCTCGAAGTTGA
Source organism: Acidimicrobiia bacterium (assembly GCA_029287195.1). GTDB lineage: Bacteria > Actinomycetota > Acidimicrobiia > Spongiisociales > UBA5794 > JAAETI01. The sequence goes on from JARFRN010000280.1 coordinate 15,722, forward strand.
ACCGCAGCGCTCCGCTCTCACCGTGGATTTCGATGCGATTGGTGTTGTAGTACCCGGTGGCGAGGCGGGTGGCCTCGAAGCTGGCAACACCGCCCCCGCTCAACCTCGACAGGAACAGCACAGCATCGTCGACCGTGCTCCTGCCCATCCCAGAGGTATCTGCTCCGGCTCCGGCTATCTCTTCGCCGGCGCCACCCTCGAGTGGCGCCCGCTCCGCAACGAACTTCTCTTCGATGGCGCCGTCGACGCTGACGATCTCCTCCCCGGTAATGAAGCGCACGGCGTCGATTATGTGGGCATTGAGGTCTCCGTGAGCCCCGGTGCCGGCTATGTCCCCTTGGAAGCGCCACAGCAGCGGGGTGTCGGGGCCACCCCAGCTCTGTAGGTAGCTGGCCCGGGCGTGATAGATCTTGCCGAGCGCTCCCGCCGCCACGATCTTGTGCGCCAATGCAACTGCGGGAACACGGCGGTAGTTGAACCAGACGAAGGTCTTGCCCGGCGCCGCAGTAGCGGCCACGGCCATAGCCTCGGCATCGGCGAGAGTCGCTGCCAGCGGCTTCTCGCACGCCACGTGCTTGCCGGCTTCGAGAGCGGCGATGGCTGCTTCACGATGGGCGTTGTTCGGGCTGGCGATGTCTACGAGATCGATGTCCTCGGCTGTGACTGCGGTGTGCCAGTCGGTGGTGTGGTTGGCCCAACCCCATCTGGCGGCGAACTCGGCCAGCTCAGATGCGTTGCGGGCGACAACAGTATGTAGTGCCGGTTTCGGATCGACATCGAAGAATCGGCTCACCTGACCCCAGGCGTTGGAGTGGGCACGGCCCATGAACTTGGATCCGATCAGTGTGATGTTCAGGCGGCCGATCATCGCTGCTCCTCGTTTCCGCAAACGGGGGTGGCCGTTGACTTGGCCGGTGGTGCCGGGAGGCTCTTCACGCCACGTACTGTATCTGCAGGCGGGTCGAGATGCCCGAGCACCGGGGCCGCCGCGGGGCTGGAATGTGCTGATGCATTTTCTGCAGGGCGATCGGCGATTACTCTCGACCGTCAGTGCAAACGAGGAAACCCTGATGAACCAGCCGACAACCGACCCCAGCTCCATTTTCCCGACACTCGATGCCGCTCCCGATCATCCCGGTCTGGAGTTGGCGATACTCGAATGGTGGCAAGGGCAGAAAACCTTCGACAAGCTGCGTGCTCAGATCGAGGGCGGCCCCCGCTTCAGCTTTGTCGACGGTCCGGTGACCGCCAACAAGACCCTCGGCGTGCATACCGCCTGGGGGCGCACCCTCAAGGACGTATTCCAACGCTACAAAGCAATGCAAGGGTTCGAGTTGAGGTTCCAGAACGGCTTCGACTGCCAGGGTCTGTGGATCGAGGTGGGTGTCGAGCAGGAACTCGGGCTGAACTCCAAGCGTGAGATCGAGGAGTACGGGCTCGAGAACTTCGCCCGCAAGTGTCGGGACAAGGTGGCCTGGTCTGTCGCTGAACTCACAAGGGGTTCGCAACGGCTCGGCTACTGGATGGATTGGGGAAGCGACTACCTCACCTTCTCCGACACCAACATCGATTACATCTGGCGATTCCTCAAGCGGCTCCACGAGCGCGACATGCTCTATCTCGGCAGGAGGGCGACGGAATGGTGCCCGCGCTGCGGCACCTCGATCTCACAGCACGAGATCTCGATGTCCGGTGTCTACCAGGAGAAGAGCGATCCATCGCTGTATGTGCGGCTGCCCTTGACCGAACGGCCCGACGAGGCATTGGTCATCTGGACGACCACACCGTGGACGTTGCCCGCCAACGTTGCCGCTGCGGTCCATCCCGATTTCGAGTACGGCCGGCGTCCCAACGGCGAATGGGTTGCGACCGAGATGTACCCGGACGAGGAGTTTTCTGAGCTCAAGCCCGGCACCGACCTCGTCGGCTGGACCTACGTCGGGCCGTTCGACGACCTGGATCCGGGGGCGGGCGTCGTCCATAGGGTGGTTGCGTGGGATGAGGTCAATCTCGATCAGGGAACCGGCATCGTCCACATCGCCCCCGGTTGTGGTGCCGAGGACTTCCAACTGGGGATCGATGAAGATCTGCCACTGCTGGCGCCCGTCGACGAGGCAGGGCGCTTCTATCCCGACTACGGATGGCTTGCCGGGATGAAAACGGACGAGGCCCGGCAGCCGATCATCGACAGCTTGGAGTCCAATGGGCGTCTCCTCGAAGCCACCGAATACGTTCACTCCTACCCACACTGCTGGCGCTGTGACACGCCGCTCATCTTCCGGGTTGCCCAGGACTGGCACATTGCGGTCGACCAAATCCGCTCTGAGCTTCTCGAGGCCAATAGCACGGTCTCCTGGACGCCCGAGTACATGGGCAAGCTGATGGACGACTGGCTCATCAACATGGGCGACTGGAACATATCGCGACGGCGCTACTACGGGCTGCCTCTCCCCATATACCCGTGCGAGTGTGGGCATGTGACCATCATCGGTTCTCGGGCCGAATTGGCGGACAAGGCGACCGCGGGCATGGATCAACTCGAGGAGTTGCGCCGACCCTGGGTCGATCGGGTGCCCATCCGCTGCGACCGGTGTGGAAACGAGGCTGTCAATCGTATTCCGGAAGTGGGCGACGTCTGGCTGGACGCCGGGATCGTTCCGTTCTCGACTCTGGGCTGGCAGAACGACGAGTGGGTCGAGGCCGGCTATGCCACCGGTGCTGCTGCAGGTCTCACCGCCGCCGATCTTCCCGACGACGACTACTGGGAGAAGTGGTTCCCGGCGGATTGGGTCACCGAGATGCGGGAGCAGGTCCGCCTCTGGTTCTATGCCCAGTTGTTCATGTCGGTCGCCCTGGTCGGCAGGGCGCCGTTCAAATCGGTGCTCGGCTACGAGAAGATGCTCGCCGAGGATGGCCGGGAAATGCACGGCTCATGGGGCAACCTGATCAGCGCCGAAGAGGCCTTCGAGCGGATGGGGGCCGACGTCATGCGGTGGATGTACTGTGCCCATCCTCCCGACCGGAATCTACTCTTTGGGTATGCCGGCGCCCACGAGGTGCAGCGGAAGCTGTTGACGTTGTGGAACTCCGCCCGCTTCCTGGTCGACTACGGCAACATCGAGGGGTTCGTACCGACGTACGATGATCTCGATGGCGGTCCGACGGGGGTCGAGCTGCGAGAGATCGACCGCTGGTTACTGGGGCGGGCGGCCCAGGCTGTTGCCGAGGCGACACAGGCCCTCGACCGGTGGCGGGTCGACGAGCTGATAGCGGGCTTCGAGGGCTATCTCGATGATCTCTCCAACTGGTACATTCGCCGTAACCGGCGGCGCTTCTACGAGCTCGACGAAGCGGCGTTTCGAACCCTCTGGGTGGGGATTACCACCGCGCTGCGGATAATGAGTCCTGTGATGCCCTTCCTTACCGAGCACCTCTGGCAAAGGCTCGTGGCGGCGCCGTGTTCCAATGCCCCGGACTCGATTCATCTCGCAGGGTGGCCGCAGCCGCCGGGGACCCTGGACGAAGTGCTATTGGCTGAGATGGCGGCCACCCGGCGTGTCGTAGAGGTGGGCCGCCGGGCCCGAGTCGAGGCCAACCTGAAACTGCGCCAGCCGTTGAGTAGGGCCATCGTGCGCGGGGCGGATCTGGCCCGGTCACACGCCGAGGAGATCAAGGAAGAGCTGCGGGTCAAGGAGCTGGTGTTCGATGAGAGTGCCACCGTGGAGGTCACCATCAAGCCGGACTTTCGGTTGCTTGGACCGCGGCTCGGTGCCAAGGTCAAGCAAGTGGCCGCGGCGCTGGCCGGCGGTAACTACGAGGAACGCGGCGACGGTGTCGTGCTGGTGATCGGCGAGGAGCTGGCCCCTGAAGAGGTGGTGCGTACCGAGCGGGTCATCCTCGCCGGCTGGGCGATGTCTGCGGAGGGCGGGGTCACCGTGGCGTTTGACCCCACCCTGGATGACGACCTGGTTCGGGAAGGCAAGGCACTGGAGCTGATTCGGGCCCTCAACGAGCAGCGCAAACAGGAAGGTCTCGAGTTGACCGACCGCATCGAGCTGCGCGTGCCGGGCGAGCACGCCGACCTGGTTGAGCATTATCGGGATTGGATCGCTTCCGAGGTGCTGGCAACTGTGATCCAGGTTGACGACGCGATCTCTGAGCCGGCACTGACGAAGGTGGCTACTGCGTAGTGAGTAGTGAGGGGTGAGGCTGTCCCTTGACACTCCCTCGTGCCCCTGCCAACATTCCGGGTGGCCGTGGACGCAAGAGAAGGCGTGTGCGGCCGTTCGTATGTGCGACCGGACACGGTCGAGAGAAAAGAGCGCTTGATGATTCGGCTACTACCGACAGGCGCCGCGAGCAAGGTTCACCTCGCGGCCTAAGCCAAGCGTCTTCCTGACGGAGGACGCCCGTGAACCGGCGTCGGCGCCGGCCCCAAGAGGCCGCAACGCCACTCTCGACACGCACGCCCGAGGCCCCAGCACTCCTGGCGTCTCACCACCAGAAGGCAAGACATGATTCCGGTCCGCTCCTATCTCAGACTGTTGGCAGACTATCTGCGCCGCCAGAAGCTGCGGGTGGCCTCGCTCACCATCACCCTGTTCACCGCCATCGGTTTGACACTGGTGGGACCCCAGCTGGTCCGTAGCTTCCTAGATCGCGCTATCGAGGGATCGCCGGTGGACGAACTGATACCGCTGGCCGTGTGGTTCATGGTCATTGCCGTGTTGCAGCAGGTCTTCAATGTCACTGCCACGTATCTGGCGGAACAGGTGGGCTGGACGGCAACCAACGAGATGCGAGCCGACCTGGCCGCGCACGTGCTGAACCTGGACATGGGTTTCCACAAAGAGCACACGCCGGGCGAGATGATCGAACGCATCGACGGCGACGTCACCGCTCAAGCTGACTTCTTCTCCGCCTTCGCCATCCGGGTTCTGGGCAACTCGATCCTGATGGTCGGCGTCATGGTTCTGCTTTGGCGAGAGAACATGTGGGTCGGCCTCGGCATAACCCTGTTCTTCATGGTGGCACTCGGTGCGATGCTGCGGATCCAGGCATGGGCGGTTCCTCTGTGGAAGAAGGTTAGAGCTCGCTCGGCCGAGCTAATGGGTCTCATCGGTGAGCAACTCGGCGGCACCGAAGACATCCGCGGCAACGGGGGGGTTGGCTATATGATGCGCCGCTTCACCGAGATCTTGCGCGCCTGGCTGCCCGACCAGGTCATGGGGCGCATGGGCTTTTCGGCATTGTGGGGAACCAGCATCGCCAACTACATAGTCGGGACCGTGCTGGTCTTCTGGCTCGGCTCCTTCTTCTTCAACGAGGGAACGCTGACCCTGGGCTCGGTGTACCTGATCTTCTCCTACACCGAGATGTCCCGACGCCCCATGGAGCAGATCCGGGAGCAGATGGAGCGCTTCCAGAAGGCGGCGGCCGGGATTTCACGGGTGCAGGGTCTGTTCGATCGCACGTCGGTGCTCGACACCAGCGGCACCGAAGTGATCCCGGAAGGTGCGCTGCGCGTCGAGCTCGACGATGTGGTTTTCGGCTACGACGACGACGTCGTGCTCGATCGCGTGTCTTTGGATCTTGCCCCCGACCGCATCCTCGGTGTGCTCGGTCGTTCCGGATCCGGCAAGACGACGATGGCCCGGCTCCTCACCCGGCTCTACGACCCCATCGAGGGAAGCGTGCGGTTGGGCGGGGTAGAGATCCGCGGTGCCGAGATCCACAGCCTGCGTCGCCGTGTCGGCATGGTCACTCAGGATGTGCAGCTGTTTCGGGCTACGATCCGCGACAACCTCACCTTCTTCGACGAGACCATTCCCGACAGCCGTTTGCATGAGGTTCTCGACGAGCTCGGTCTCACCGAGTGGCTGGCCACCATGCCCGAAGGGCTCGACACGAGGCTCGAAGCCGGTGGTGCCGGGCTTTCCGCGGGCCAGGCGCAGTTGCTTGCTTTCACCCGGATCTTCTTGGAAAACCCTGGTCTGGTCATTCTCGACGAGGCTTCATCCCGACTGGACCCGGCTACCGAGAAGCTCATCGAACGCGCCGTCGACCGGCTGTTGGCCGACCGAACCGGCATCATCATCGCCCACCGGCTGGCAACGGTGACTCGCGCCGACGACATCCTGATTCTCGAAGACGGTCGCGTAATCGAGTACGGGGAGCGGGTGACGCTGGCCGCCGACCCGGAGAGCCGGCTGTCTCACCTGCTGGTCACCGGCATGGAGGAGGTGCTGGCATGACCACGCGCAAGTCATCCCTGCCCGTGCTGCGGCTGATGTTCGGGCTCATCCGAGTTGCCCCGGGCTGGTACGTCGCCAACATTTTCCTGTGGACTTCGATCTGGGTGATACCGGTCGTCCCGGCGCTGATCACCCGGCGGTTCTTCGATGATCTGGGCACGGCGGGATTCAACCCGGCAACGCTGATCGCGCTCCTGGTGGGCTACGGATTGGCGCGCCTCGGGGTGATGTTCACCGCCATGTGGAACGACGTGAACTTCATGTTCCGCGTCAGCTCGACGCTGCGGCGAAACATGCTCGAGCGCATCTTCGACCTGCCGGGGGCGCAGTCGGTCAAAGAAGCCTCTGGCGAGGTGATCAGCCGTTTCCGCGATGACGTCGAACACGTCGAGGAGGCGACCAGCATGACGGTCGATCTGGCCGGCACCGCACTGTTCGGTCTCGTGGCTGCTTCGGTATTGACCGCGATCGACGGTCAGTTGACGCTGCTCGTTTTTGCCCCGCTCCTGTTCATGGTGGTGGTGGCAGAACGTGCCGGCACCCGTATCCGCCGGTATCGCAACGCCGCCCGCGAGGCGACCGAACGAATCACGGGAGCACTCGGCGAGATGTACGGTGCGGTGCAGTCGATCAAGGTCGCCGGCGTCGAGAAGCCGATGATCGAGCACTTCAAGCGCCTCAACCATGAGCGGCGCAAGATGATGGTGCGTGACAAGGTGCTCACCGCAGCACTGGAGTCGATTTTCTGGAACACCCTCAGTATCGGCACCGGGTTGATCCTCATCTTCGCTGCTGGAGACATCGGTCGCGAGGGCGGTCTGACCGTTGGCGAGTTTGCTCTGTTCGTGTTCTTCCTCGACTACATAACCGACGCCGGTTGGTTCATCGGCGCCTTCATTGCTCGCTTCAAGCAGGCCGGGGTGTCGTTCGAGCGGATGTTCGGCCTGATGCACACCGACGATCCAATGCTGCTGACGGAGAAGCGGGAGCTGCACCTTCATGGCGACCTGCCGGTCGCAGTCACCCCTGCTCACGACGCACGGCTCGACAAGCTGGAAGTACGCGGCTTGAACTTCCGTTATCCGGGCACACCTAACGGCATCGAGAACATCGACCTCACCCTCGAGCGAGGCAGCTTCACCGTGGTAACCGGAAAGATCGGCTCCGGTAAGACGACGTTGTTGCGAACCATCCTCGGTCTCGTCGACTCCGACGGAGGTGCGGTGCTTTGGAACGGGGAGGAGATCACCGATCGTGACGACTTCTTCGTCCCGCCACGCTCGGCCTACACGCCGCAGGTCCCCAAGCTCTTCTCGATGTCGCTGCGGGAGAACCTTCTGTTGGGTCGCGACGAAAGCGACGAGGAGATCGATGGAGCCATCCGCTCGGCGGCCCTCGACCGCGACGTGGCGCATATGCCGGAGGGGCTCGACACCCTGGTCGGTCCGCTCGGGATGCGGCTGTCGGGTGGGCAGATTCAGCGCACCGCGGCGGCGCGCATGTTTGTGCGCGACCCGGAGCTGCTCGTGTTCGACGACCTGTCTAGTGCGCTTGATGTGGATACTGAGAAGACACTGTGGGAGCGACTGTTCATCGAGCATGCCGAGTCGACCGCGCTGGTCGTTTCGCATCGCCGCCCGGCCCTGCAGCGCGCCGACCAGATCATCGTGCTGGATGCTGGCAGGGTGGTGGCCACCGGCAAGCTCGAGGATTTGCTCGAGACCAGCCCTGAGTTTCGGGATCTGTGGGAGACCGAAGCCGAAGGCAACGGCAACGGCAACGCCTCGGGCAGGCCGCGGTCACGGAGTCGCAATGGCCTCGTGGTTTGAGCGTCCCAGCCTCCGGCGCAATGCCGGGGGTACGGTCCCCAGATGACCTCTATATTGGAGTGGCGCGACTCTTCGACAACCTTGAAGGCGCCGGAGCAATCCGGGACCATGGCGCTCTTGGAACCGGCGCTACGGCGGCGGATCGGGCGCGACGTCGGGCGACCAGGGCCACGCCACACAACCCTTGATCTCAGGAAAGGCCACATGATCGGCCCTGCCCTTGAGGACCAGGGTGATGACGGTGAGACCGCTGAGTTCTCGTCGGGCGCGTTCCATAGTTGCCCCGGTGACGCTGACGTCATCAACTAGCAGCACGGTTGCGCCCGCTGCGCACGGGACCTCGGACCGAGCCAGCAGCTTCGGTTCCTCGAACAATGGCTCGTTCGAATCATCTCGGTATGAAACCCGGAGCCTAAGGACCGGGCGCCGCAGGAT
>JARFRN010000022.1 GCA_029287195.1 Acidimicrobiia bacterium
GATGTGTATAAGAGACAGCTTCACGCACGTTGTCGCCGGTCTGTGCCAAGCCGGCGGCCTTGGCCTCCTCGAGAATCGTCATTGCCTCGTCGTTGCTGATGATTTCGGCGATCCCGGAGCGCGCCAGCGAGACGGCGGCACCGTTGAAGGTGAGACAGGTACGGACCGGAGCGTCACAGCCCTCCCCGCGAAACTCGGCGTCCTTGCGACACGGACACAGGCTGACGGCGACGCTGCTCGCAGATTCAACCGCATGGGTGGCGCGCTCCCAGTCGAGGATCTCCGTTTCGGCAGGCAGCGACTCCTCGCGCACCAGTGAACGACCCAGCTGGGTGCTGCCGGCGAACACGCTGCGCACGAACTCCTCGTCCTCGAAGAGGTCGTCGAACGCTGCGGCGTACTCCTCCATCGGGGCGTCGGGACGCTCCCGCATGAACGTGAACTCGTAGAAGCCGATGACCACCGGGGTCGCCATGACGTAGCGGGTCCCGTTGCGCTCGAAGTCCATAACGAGGCCACGTTCCGCCATCGACGTTATGTGAGCATCGAGGTCGTCGATACCGCGATCGAGCTTTTTCGCAAGGCTGGGTAGCGAGAGTATCTGCGGCAGCTGGCGGGCGACGTGGGCGTCCTCAGGTGTGAAGAGCAACCGGAGCACACGACGCATGGCCGCCGAGTCCGGGGCGCCGGTCACATTGCGGTTGAGCCGTTCCTGGAGGAGGCGGTACTCCCGGTCGACGTCGATCCCGTCCTCAACCGTGGTGTGACCCACAACAAACTCCGATCTCCGCTCGGCTTACGACCATCATGCGGGAACTGCACGGTGCCGACAACGTCCCATAGTCCCGTCGCCCGGGGACCGCGGCGTCGTTACCCTTGGCGCCGATGCGCAACTCGATCACCCGACTTGGCATCGCGCTTGCAGAGCGCGGCGCCCCCGACACTTTGGTCCGGGCGGGAATGCGGCGCGCCATCCGCAACCGGCTCGCCGAAGAGGAGGCTCGCCGGAACACAGACCTGGCGGCCACGCTGGCGGAGTGGCACTCGGGCCCAATCGCTCTCGTTCCGGAACTGGCCAACAGCCAACACTACGAAGTGCCGGCCGCATTCTTCGAACTAGTTCTCGGCCCTCGCCTCAAGTATTCGTCCTGCTACTGGCCATCGGCGGACACCGATCTCGCTTCCGCTGAGGATGAAATGCTTGCCCTCACTGCAGAACGCGCCGGCATCAAGGATGGAATGCGGATTCTCGACCTGGGCAGCGGCTGGGGGTCGCTGAGCCTGTGGCTGGCGGAGCACTACCCGGACAGCGAGATCCTGGCTGTATCCAACTCAGCCTCACAGGGCGATTTCATCCGCAGTCGGGCTGCATCGAACGGGCTGAACAACATCCGGCATCAAGTGATCGACGTCAACGATCTCGAGGTGAACGGACCGTTCGACGCCGTCATCTCGGTAGAGATGCTGGAACACGTTCGCAACCACCCGGCGCTGCTGCGGCGGCTGGCCGAGGTGGTTGTCCCCGGTTCTCCCATGTTCATTCACGTCTTCGCCCACCGGGATCGCTTCTGGCCCTTTGAGGAACGCGGACCGGGAGATTGGATGACCCGCCACTTCTTCTCCGGTGGTGTGATGCCTTCCCACAACCAGATCAACCGTTTGTTGGGAAGACTCGACGTGGCGGCTTCCTGGTGGGTCGACGGAACTCACTACGAACGCACCCTCAACGCGTGGTTGGGTCTGCTCGATGCTCGTGTCGGCGAAGTGACCGCGGCGTTGCGTCCGGTGTATGGATCGGCCACCGACACCTGGGTACAGCGATGGAGAATGTTCTTCATGGCCAGCGCCGAGTTCTTCGGCTACAACGACGGGAGAAACCTCGGCGTCAGCCACCACCTGCTTCGCCTCGGCTGAGAACCCCGATCACCCCTGCGTCTTGATGGGGGACGGTCCCCCATGTCACGGCCGATTCTCAGCGATACGCTGAAAGGCATGAAGAAGTATCTGGCCTATACCCAGAAGCTCGCAGAAGCGACCCCGCCAACCCGCAACCGGATTGTCGACTTCTGGCGGGTCGTTGCCATCCTGGTGGTGATGTTCGGCCACTGGCTGGCCGCATCGATCTGGCTTCGGCCCGACGATGAGATCGAGCTACTCAACTCACTCGAATGGATCCCCTACGCCGGATGGGTCACCTGGGTCGTCCAGGTGATGCCGATCTTCTTCCTGGCCGGTGGCTACGCCAACGCTCGCGGTCTCGGCAAAGTCGAGCGCGGTGAACAACGCCGCCGCGACTGGATCACGGCCCGTGTCCGTCGCATGTTCACACCCGTCATCCCGCTGCTGCTGGCCTGGGTGTTGCTGATCATCGTCATGCGCAGCTTCGTACCGCCCGAGGTGGTGTACGCCGGAGCCATGTCGGCGACGGTGCCGCTGTGGTTCCTTGCCGTGTACCTCACCCTGACCGCGCTTGCCCCATTCACCTACAAGTGGTGGCAGCGGTCGGGGCCGGTCACCATCGTCTGGCTGCTCGGGTCGGCAATCACCGTTGACGTCGCCAGGTTTGCCTTCGGCGTGCCCGGTATCGGCTGGGTCAACTTCATCTTCGTGTGGGCCGCGGTCCACCAGATGGGCTATCTCTGGTCGCAACGCGACGCGGCCACAGGAATCCCGCCCCGTGTCGGATGGATGACACTCGCAGGCTCTCTGGCCCTGTTGATCGCGATCACCTGGAGCGGGCTGTATCCGGTTGCAATGGTGGGCATCCCCGGGGCCGCAGTGACCAACATGACGCCGCCGACCTTTGCCATAGCGGTGCTGGGAGCGATGCAGCTCGGCATCATCTGGGGTACCCAGCCGGGGGTTCGCCGGTTCACGGCCAGAGCCGCCGCCTGGCACGGGGTGGTTTCGGTGTCGGGAATCATCATGACCATCTACCTGTGGCACCTCTCGGCGATGTCCTTGGTGGCCGCCGCCGGCCTGCTCACCTTCGACGGTGCAGCTTTCGAGATCGAACCGGGAACAACCGCGTGGTGGGCGACGCGACCGGTGTGGCTCGGGGTGCTGCTCATCATGACCGGTCTGCTCGTCGCGGTCTTCGCCCGCTTCGAGTGGCGCATCAGTGACAAGCCGCCGCCCGAGACCGTGCGTGTGGTGACCATCGGAGTTCTGCTGACGGCCGGCTCGGCGGCTGCGGTGGCGACCATCGGAATCGCCACCGAGGACGCGATCGTCCAGTGGAGTATCCCGGCCGCAGCCATCGCCGGTGCCGCCATGCTCGGGGCACTGCCCACCGGTAGGCGGGGTTCCGGCTAGGGGCAGTCTTCGACTTGGGTTGCCCTTTCTAGGGACCTTTGGCGGCTTCTCGGACGGTGCGGCGGACGCGACAATGAACGTCTACCTGGAGGTATCCATGCGCTCTGGAAAGGCCCTGGTTCTCGCGGCGCTTCTCTTCTGGATCATTCCTGGTTGCGGCGACTCGGAGCCTGCGGCCGACACCACCGGGAAGACCCTGGTGATGGTCGATAGCGACGGCGCCTTCGACGACATCAAGGCGATCCTGTAT
>JARFRN010000199.1 GCA_029287195.1 Acidimicrobiia bacterium
AACACCTTGCGCGAGTAGGTGATGGTGCGACCTTTGCCGAGGTCGCGGAGACGCCGGGCCTCAGCGAACAACCCATCGCTGCGGCGGCGTCCGGTGATCAGCTCAACGGCCAGGTCGCGATCGGGTAGCGGAAAACGCATCCCGGTACGCTATCACCGGGGCCGAAACCGCTACGACGCCGCCACTTCCGGAGCAACTCCCTGCGGCCCCATTGCAGCATCAAACACGGGGAGCTCGTCGAAGTCGGGGATCTCATCCTCGAGATTTCTCAGCCGAGGATACAAATAGGCAATAATGGTGAACACGATCGATAACACTCCCAGTATCACGAACAGGAACGCAATTCCGCGGCCGGGGCCAACCCCGATGATCTCGCCAACGCTGTCTGCCAGCACCCCACCTTCCTGAAGAAGCGGCTCGAATACGCGGTCGGCAAGCGGGCCGGCCATGAGCATCGCCACCGGGCCGGCGGCCTGCGCCAACACTCTCCGCACTGCGAAGACCCGTCCCTGCACGTCGGGCTCGACCTTCGCCTGCCACAGGGCCTGGCTCGAGCCGTTGGCGATCGGCAGAACACTGAAGCCGATGACCGCACCGGCTAGGACGATCGGAATCGACATGCTCATGCCGAAGCCGATGAGAGCAAGACCGAGCACGATATCAGCACCAAGCACGCCGTAGATCCGGCGCTTCGGCCCGCCCCATACGCTCATCACCAGACTTCCGAGGACCATCCCCACCCCTACCGCACTGAACACCGACCCTACGGTCACCTCGTCGGCGAATCCGAGGATGAGGGGGATTGCGAGCACACCTACAAAGCCGAAGATGAGGTTCACGCTGGCGAAATACCACAGCAGTGCCAGTAGACCGTGCCGCTCCTTGATGTACGTCCAACCGAACTTCGCTTCGCTGAGGAGGCTGCCGGTACCGGCCGCACCGGCCGCCGAGCGCTCGGCCTGGGGAAACCGAACTACGAGCAGCGTACCGACCGCAACCAGGAAGCTGACAACGTCGATGAATATGACGGTCTCTAGGCCACCAAGAGCGAGGGCGACCCCGGCAACCGCCGGTGCTATCACCTGGCCCACCGCTTCGGCCATCTGGACCATCCCGGATGCCCGACCGTACTGCTCCTTCGATACCAGGAGGGTTGTTGCGGCCGAGTATGCAGGCCACTGCAAGGACTGGAAGATACCGGAGAAGCTCAGCGCGATGTACAAGTGCCATATGTCGAGGTTGTCGCCGACGAGCAACAAAGCAATGGCCAAAGTCCCCAAACCAGCACCGACATCGGAAACGATCATCGCCCGGCGCCGATCCCACCGATCGACCAGTGCCCCCGCAATAGGTGTGAACAGAATCTGCGGCCCCTGTGCAGCTAGCAGCACAAGCGAAAGCTGCGTAGCGGATCCCGTTTCCTGATAGACCCAGATCGCCAATGCAAACCCGGTCAATCCCGTACCGACCAGAGATGCGAACTGGCCGCCCCAGACGACCAAGAACGTCCTCATGCCCTGGTTGTTGAGTTCCATCTCATCCTATGGTCGATTTTTCTCGTATATTTGAGGATTATCGATCATCTGTCAAGCGCGCACAATATCGATGCGTCTGTAATCTCGCCACGATGCGCCATTTCGCCTCCGTCCTGACCATCGTGGTTGCGGCCACCGCATGCGCCTCCCCGGGCTCGGAAGACGCGATTCCACCAACCGAGACTGTCGACTCGACGACAACCTCCACCTCGGCACCCACAACGACGCCGGCCGAGAACGGCGCAACCGAGCCTCCGTGCCTCGTGGGTGACCACCCGTTCTCGACTAGCGGCGTGGTTTCTGCCTTTGGTGGGGCCGCCGGAGATGCCATCCAGATATCGGGGATACGGACCGGGTTCTACGCAGAGTGTGAACGGATTGTCGTCGATCTGCTGACGGCCGACGGAGCGCCGGCCGGCTCGCTGGGGCTCGTCGGCGTGGAATACGATGCCGCGGTCGGGATTGTGCGTATCAACCTGCCTCCCGCTGTAGTCCGCACCGCGATCGCCGACCTACGTCTCGACGGCGAATTGGCCGATCGCGCCTACATCGTTGACACAGTCACCGGCAACCTGGCTCTCGACATCCACATCGCCTCGGGTTCCCGCATTGCGCTTCGCGCCTTTGAAGTCACATCGCCCAGCAGGATCGTTGTCGATCTCAAACCCGAGCCGGATGCTCCTGCCGCAACCGGCGCCGGTCTCGGCGATGGACTGGTCGTAATCCGTCCGGTTGCGGGAGTCGCCACGCCTCCGTTGCGAGTCGCCGGCTATGCGAGATCGAGCTCTTCGCCGATCCGAGCCACGTTGCACGACACCCCGGAAGGACCGGTCGTCTCCAGCATCGAGACAACGACTACGTCATCTACGGACGCCTGGACCGAGTTCGAGCTCGAGTTTCCCGGCTCGCCAAGCGGGACGATGTACCTACGGCTCGTGATTCCGAGCGGAGATTCCTCACCGGTGTGGCTCTCGCTCGACATGAGTTCCACCGGCGACCGAAATGCGAGCAACACTTAGCGCTCCAGGTCGACGAGACCCTCTGGAAGATCGACTATCAGTGTTCCTGCAGCGATATCGATGTCCGTGACGATGGCGGCCACGAAGGGAACCTCGAACTCGACCTGGGCGGCGGCGACTCGCAGCCGATCCTGCGACGCGCCCCCAACGACGTCGGCAACGACACCAACCCGAGAACCCGCCGAATCGTGGACGGCTAAACCAATGAGATCCTCCGGCCAATACTCGTCGTCCTCGAGATCACGTCGCTGTTTTGCCTCGACGAGTAGAGACACTCCCCGCAGCCTTTCGGCCGCACTCCGGTCAGCTGTACCGGCCAGCGTGACCAGCAGCCCCTCCTTGTGCGGCTGAACTCCGGTCAGCTCGAGCCGATCGACAGCTGGGTCGTCGGTCAGGAATTCACTGCCTATCTCAAAGCGATGCGGATCGTCGCTCAACGGCCGCAAGATGACTGCGCCCCGTATCCCATGGGCGCGACGAATGTAGCCGACCACAATCGGTTCCGGCATCGAGCCTGACTGGTCGGGATCAGTCGAGGAATTCAACCTGAACGTCGAGACCCTCTTCGTCGCCTGCAGCTCGCGCCACAGCCCGAATGGCGCGGGCGACCCGCCCGCGGCGGCCGATTACCCGGCCCATGTCCTTCTTGGCGGTGCGAACCTCGGCCACAACCGAGTCCTGTCCGTCATTGACCACCTCGACCTCGACACTCGAGGCATCGTCAACGATCTGCTCGGTGACGTAGCGAACGACCTTGTCGACTATTGCGCCTTGTTCCACTACTTGTCCGCCTCTTCGTTGGCCGTCTCGGTTTCCTCATCTGTGCCTGTGTCGGCAGCGACCTGCAGTTCGGCATCGGCCGCGTTCTCGACGGCCGGCGCAGGCTCCCGAGCAGGCTCGGGCTCGGCGGCCGACGGCCGTTGCTGCGCTGTCGTCGATCCGACGGTGTGAATCTCTCCCCGATCGATGGCAAAGCGGGTCCATGCCCCCGAAATTTCGAGAAGCTTCTTAGCGCGTTCTGTGGGCTGGGCGCCCTTCTGCAACCAGTCGAGGGCGCGGTCGTTGTTGATCTCGACCAACGACGGTTCTTGCCTCGGGTCATATCTGCCTATTTGCTCGATGTATGCCCCATCGCGCGGCTTGCGCGAGTCCACCACAACGACGCGATATGACGGTTGCTTCTTCTTGCCCATCCGCGTCAGGCGGATCTTGACCGACATCTACTTCACCTCTTCTTGCTACGACCTAATCCCGGCAGGTTGAGCCCCGGTATCGGGCTCTTGCCACCGGCGATCATCTTCATCATCTTCTGTGCTTCCGAGAACTGCTTGAGGACGGCGTTGACGTCCTGCGGCCGGGTTCCCGATCCGGCAGCTATTCGGCGCTTCCGACTTCCGTTGATTGTCTTTGGATTGTGGCGCTCCGCGGGGGTCATCGACCTGATGATGGCCTCGACGCGGTTCAGGTCTTTCTCATCGACCTCAACATCACGAAGCGCCTGCCCGGCGCCGGGGAGCATACTAACCAGGTTCTGCAGCGGGCCCATTTTCCTGAGCTGCTGGAATTGATCCAGGAAGTCCTCGAGGTCGAATGTCGCAGTGCGCAGCTTCTCTGCTGCAGCTGCTGCCTGTTCCTCATCGTACGCCGTCTCCGCCTTCTCGATGAGCGTCAGCACATCCCCCATGCCGAGAATGCGCGACGCCATGCGCTCCGGATAGAAGACATCGAGGTCATCGAGACCTTCGCCGAGACCAATGAACTTGATCGGGCATCCGGTGACCTCGCGAGCGGAGATGGCGGCGCCGCCGCGAGCATCACCATCGAGTTTGGTCATGACCAAACCCGTCAGCTCCGCATACTCGAGGAAACCTTTGGCAACGTTCACCGCTTCCTGGCCCGTCATTGCATCCACAACGAGAAGGGTTTCATCCGGTTCGGCGACCTTGCGGACCGCGGCGAGTTCTTTCATCAGGTCATCATCGATTTGCAGGCGGCCCGCGGTGTCGATGATCACCACATTGTGCCCTTCTTGGCGAGCATGTTTCAATGCGGCCCGAGCGAGCTTCGGCGCCTTGGCCCTGCGGTCCACGTACACGGGTACCCCGACCCGCTTGCCGAGTGTTTCCAGCTGATCGATCGCCGCCGGACGCTGCAGATCGGCGGCCACCAGCAACGGACGCCTTCCCTTCCGCTTCAGCAGCTTGGCGAGCTTGGCCGCCGAAGTCGTCTTCCCGGACCCCTGCAGCCCTGCCATGAGGATCACCAGTGGCGGCGACGCAGCCCGATTGAGCGGCGCTTCCTGACCGAGAGTGTTGATCAGCTCCTCGTGGACGATTTTGATGACTTGTTGGCCCGGCGTGAGGCTCTTGGCCACATCCGCCCCGAGCGCTCTCTCGCGGACGCGCCCCAGGAAGGACTTGACGACCGCAACGTTGACATCCGCATCGAGCAGAGCGAGACGTACTTCCCGCAATGCGCCATCGACGTCTGCTTCGGATAGCTGCCCCTTGCCGAGCAGCCGCGCAAACACGTCGTTGAATCGATCACTTATGGTGTCAAACATGTCAGCGGGAGTGTAAAGGCATCCGGCGGCTTGGGCTCACCCTTCCGTTCTTGCTCGGAGTCGTGGCGTCGTTTCGTGCTGCACTGCCGCGTCGATGCCTGCCAGAATCCGCAGGCACGCAGCGCAGGCTTGCTCCCCAACTTCCTGCGTTACCTCGTACGACATTTCGCACGAGAACCCGCAAGAACGGAGAGGGCGGGCGGCCTGCAGCCGCCGCTACCCTGCAAGGCGCGATCCTTGCGCTGGAGGAGTGCCATGAACCTGACGATTGTCGACCATCCGCTCGCCAAGCACTATCTCACAACGCTGCGGAACAGCTCCACCGACAATGACGCCTTCCGTGCCGCGGCACGCCGCCTCACCAACACCTTGGTCCTCGAGGCCACGAGAGATGTTCCGGCGCGGGAAAAACCGGTCGAAACCCCGATGGGGACAACCACGGGACATATCTTGGCCGACGTGGTGGCGGTTGCGGTTCTCCGGGCAGGCTTGGGGATGCTCGACGCCGTTGTCGACATGATCCCGCACGTCAAAGTCGGCTTCGCCGGAGTGCAACGCGACGAGGACACCGCCGAGCCGATCGAGTATTACGTCAATCTTCCCGAGGTGGACGACGCTTCAGTCCTGATCCTAGAACCGATGCTCGCCACCGGCGGGTCGCTCTCCTGGGCGGTCGACAAAGCGAAGGAGGCAGGGGCCACCGATATCACCGCTCTCTGTGTGGTTACCGCTCCCGAAGGTGTAGCGCGCATGTTTGCCGACCACCCCGACGTGCGGATCGTGGCTGCGGCCGCCGACAAGGAACTCAACGACACTTACTACATCGTTCCCGGCCTCGGCGATATGGGTGACCGCCTCTTCGGCACGATCGATCGGCCCGAGTTGTAGAAGAGACAACGGTGAACGAGCACAGTGACAGTCTGCGAGCGGCCTACGACTTCGACGCCCCGCGACGCAACACAAATGTCTTCGACGGCTGGCGGGTGGCGGTCCTCGACGACTTCTTGGGAAGGATGAGCCCGGGCAGCTCGGTTCTCGAGCTGGGGGCGGGCGCAGGTCAGGCCGCGGCCTACGTGCGCGACCGGGGATATCAGGTCACAGCAATGGATCTCTCGCCGTCCAACGTCAACCTGGCACGTTCCCGCGGCATCGATGCCTGGGTGGGCGACTTCACAGACCCCGATTCCGACTTTGGGATCTTCGACGGTGCGTTTGCCATGAACTCGCTGCTCCACGTCAAGAAGAACCTGTGGCGGCCAACTCTGAGAGTGATCCGCAACTCGCTGCGTCCAAGCGGCGTCGCGCTGATAGTCGTGTGGGGTGGGGAGAATCACGAGGGTTACCTCGAGGACGAGTGGACCGATCCGCCGCGCTTTTTCGCCTTCTATTCCGACGACGACTTTGCGAGTCTGCCGACACCAGGCTTCAGGCGGGTGGAGCTCGAATTCCGCCACGACGACGATGAGGGAGGCCTGCATCCCCAGGTACTGACTTTGGAGGCAGCTTGACCGATCGGGATGACGACTTCTCCGAAGCCGTGATTCGGGTGCTAGAGGCGCTGCAGCCCGGCGACGTGATGGCATACGGCGAGATTGCCACCGAAGCCGGTTATCCCGGCGCTGCCCGCGCCGTCGGCAACCTGCTGCGGAGCACCCCCGGCCTCCCGTGGTGGAGAGTGGTCAACGCGGCGGGCCGACTGGCCCCCGGCAGCGAGAAGGAACAGGCACAGCGGCTCCGCACCGAGGGTGTGAAGGTGGTCGAGGGTAGAGTCGTGGCGAGGTGAGCTTCGCCGCGAGCCGGGGGGATCGCGAAATCGGGAATTCTCGACCATAATCAAGTGATGGCGCACCATTCCATCATCGAGTTGATCGAACGCAAACGGGACGACGGCACCCTGCTGGCAGACGAGCTGCAGTGGATTATTGCGGAGTACACGGCCGACAGGCTTCCCGACTACCAGATGTCGTCGTTGTTGATGGCGATCTTCATCAACGGTCTCAGCACCGAAGAACTGGCCCCATGGACAGAAGCAATGCTCCGCTCCGGGGAGGTTCTAGATCTCAGCCACATCGCCGCACCCAAGGTCGACAAGCATTCGACGGGCGGGGTTGGAGACAAGATAAGCATCCCCCTGGCACCGATGGTCGCCGCTTGTGGAGTTGCAGTGCCGATGATGTCGGGCCGGGGGCTCGGTCACACCGGTGGCACACTCGACAAGCTGGAATCCATCCCCGGTTTCCGCACCCGGCTCGACCGGGACGAGTTTGTCGCCACGGTTGAGCGCCATGGCTTGGTACTCGGTGGGCAGTCCGAGACCATGGCGCCGGCGGACCGGCGAATCTATGCGCTCCGCGACTCAACGGGTACGGTTCCGTCCCTCCCCTTGATCGCCTCATCGATCATGTCCAAGAAGCTGGCAGAGGGAATAGACGGACTGGTCCTCGACGTGAAGACGGGGTCGGGTGCATTCATGAAGGACGAAGCGTCGGCCCGTCTTCTCGCCAAAACCATGGTGGGCATCGGCTCGTCACACGGCACGAAGGTCGTTGCGACACTGACCAGTATGAATCAACCACTCGGCGAAGCCGTCGGCAATGCCAACGAGATCGCTGAGTCTCTGGACGTCCTCTCAGGAGGCGGACCGGCAGACGTGGTAGAGCTCACATACAGCCTCGGGGTCGACATGCTGTTGCTGGGCGGCATCGAGTACGATCGAGATGCAGCTCTACAGCGACTCGAGCAGACAATCTCGTCTGGTACGGCGATGGAGAAGTTCCAGGAGGTCATCGCCGCCCAGGATGGGGACCCAAACGTAGCAAACGATCGATCTCTGCTGCCGACGGCGCCCTTGCGTTTCGACCTCTGCGCAGAGGAGTCGGGCTCTGTTACTCGCTGCGATGCCCATGACATCGGCATTGCGGGCGTCCGACTCGGGGCGGGCCGGGAGCGCAAGGAAGACGAGGTCGACCACGGCGTTGGTATCACGGTCCTTCACAAGGTCGGCGACCGTGTCGATCGCGGAGATGTCCTTGCAGTCGTTGAGTATCGGGATGCCGCTCGATTTGATGCCGCACTCCCGCTGCTGCAACGAGCGTGGGAGATCGGCGAGCCTACCGCTCCGCCGCCGGTGATAGTCGGTCGTATCAACTGACACCCCTACAGCTTGCGGTTAACCTCAATCAAATGGGAGCGGGCCGCCAGGGAGGCTGATGTGGGCTACGAGAAGCTGGAACAGGCGGCAGCAGCGATCCGTGATTTGACCGGCCGGTCCGAGCACTCTGCCGCAGTGGTGCTGGGATCGGGTCTTGGCGATTATGCGGCTTCTCTGCCGCACGCAATCGCAGCCCCGTATGCAAGTATCCCCAACTTCCCCGCTCCCCGCGTCGAGGGGCATTCCGGAACGCTCTACTCAATTCAGGTGGCGAATCGACACGCCCTGATCTTTGCCGGGAGAGTCCACTTCTACGAGGGATGGGAGCTCTTCGATGTCGTATTCGGGGTACGCGCGGCAGCGCTGGCAGGGTGCCATACAGTCTTGTTGACAAATGCCAGCGGTGGCGTGAGTCGGGGCCTCTCGGTAGGAGACTTGGTCGCAATCAGCGACCATGTGAACCTCACCGGTCGTAATCCTCTCCATGGAGCCAACGACGATCGTATCGGGCCGAGATTTCCCGGTGTGAGCGACGCCTACAGCTCCGCTTTGCGGCGCGAGATGAAGCCAGTCTTCGAGCAATGCGGCGTCCCCTACAAAGAGGGGGTATATACCTGGTTCACCGGGCCCAGCTACGAAACCCCGGCCGAGATCGAACTAGTGCGCCGCATTGGCGGCGACCTGGTAGGCATGTCGACCGTGCCCGAGGCAATTGCCATGGCACACATGGGCATCCGGGTCGGGGCAATCTCACTTGTCACCAACATGGCGGCCGGCACTACCGAAGAGCCGCTCAGCCACGGCGAAGTCCAAGAGGCAGCCGAGCAGGCCGGGGCCAAGTTCGAAGCTCTGCTGGACTCGTTGCTGCCGGTCCTGGTCGCTGATCCGCGCTGAATCCGGGTTTCAACAGCGCCCGGCTACGGCGTATGATCGCCCCGATCCCAGGTGAGGAGAAATCAGCCATGAAAATCGCTGTCTGCGTCAAGCAGATACCGGATCCGGCCGCGCCATACGATCTCGATCCCGACACGAACTTCGTGGTCCGGCCCGACGATCAGGTACTCGACGATACAGATCGCTACGGGGTAGAGGTAGGGCTGCAGTTGGCCGAGGAAATTGGTGAGGATGCGACGGTCACGCTCGTATCGATGTCACCGTCGGGGACCCTCCAAGGCATTCGCCAGGCGCTTGCGATGGGAGCCGATCGAGCAATCATCATCGACGATGCCGCGCTCCGGGGAGCCGACGCGCTGACTACGGCGCAAGTGCTGGCGGCGGCTCTCCGCGAGGACGGGTTCGATCTCGTCATCGCCGGCACGGAATCAACGGACGGCTATGCCGGGGTCATGCCCCAGCAGCTCGCCGGGCTGCTCGAGGTGCCGAGCCTGACTTTTGCGCGCAAAGTCGAGCGCGATGGGGAAACGATCCGGATCGAGCGGCAGACCCAGGCGGGATACAACGTGGTCGAGGCGAAGACGCCGGCGCTGCTGACGGTCACATCAGGGGTCGTTGAGCCGCGGTATCCGAACTTCAAGGGGATCATGCAGGCCAAGAAGAAGCCGGTAGACACGAAGACCTGTGCCGACCTCGGGGTCACTCCGGTTACCCAGCAGGTCATCCAGGCAGTTGAGCCTGTCCCGGCCCGGCAGGCCGGTGAAGTGATAGAGGACGAGGGCGAGGGCTATCTCAAGATCATCGAGAAGCTCGAGGAAGCGAAGGTGATTTGATGACTACCTGGGTCTTCTGTGAGGAGGTCGAGGGAGCTGCGAGCGCGTCCGCGCTCGAGCTACTGACAAAGGCGCGCACCTGGGGTGACGTCGAGGTGTTCTACGTCGGTGCCGGCAACGACGCCGCGTATGCGGCGCTCGGCGACTATGGCGCAGCCAGGATTCATCAGCTCGACACAGGCGACCGGCTACCGGCGGCTGCCGCTGCTGTCGCTATGGCGGACTTGGTGGGAGAAGGCGACGTCGCAGTGTTCGGAATGAGTAGTACCGACCGCGATGTCGCCGGTCGGCTCAGCGCCCGGATGAGTTGTCCTGTTCTCGCAAACGCGGTCGATGTCGACACCGGTGGTGGCCAGGTACTCGTTACCAACGAGATCTTGGGTGGAACCACCCGGGTTGTCACCGCAGCCACTGCCACACCAGTAATCGTC
>JARFRN010000052.1 GCA_029287195.1 Acidimicrobiia bacterium
CTACGTCCGCTCCTACTCCTCACAAACCGAACGAGTCGATGCACTTGCCGCCTGGCTCCATACCTACAACCATCACCGCAACCACACCGCCATCGGCGGCCCACCCATCACCCGAGCAACCAACCTACCGAGACAACACACCTAGGCGGCCCGAGCAATCACCAGCCGAGCATTGACCCGAATCGCCCCGAGCAGGATCAGCACCGCCGCCATCGTGGCGAAGTTCGCCAGCCACTCGAAGCCGACCGTCGTTTTGATGAAGCCCGACGAAAAAGCAGCCGTTGCACCCAGCAGGCTCATCAGCACGTCTGCCAGGCCTTGCGCAGCAACCCTCTCCGATTCGGGCAGACTCTCGGTAAGCAGCGCCGATCCTGCGATCAGCGCCACACTCCAACCCACGCCGAGCAGGAACAACCCGACGAACATCATCACCGGCAGGTACCCGGCGATGACTGCTGCAACCGTCCCCACCCCCAAAACGACTGCCCCCGCCTGCACCGCTCGGATTCGGCCGATACGGTCCGCCCACCGCCCGATCAGCGGCGCCAGCCCGAACATGCCGAGGACGTGCACTGCTATTACCAGCGTGGACAGCTCGGCGTGGCCGTGGTCCTTCATGTGCAGCGGAGTCATCGTCATCACCGCAACCATTGCCATCTGGCTCACCGCCATGGCCACTATTGCCAGCCGTGCCTGCAGGTTCGGCCAGACGATACGCCAGGTGCCTGCCGCACCTCGGATCGGATTGCGGCGGGGCGCCTCCGGATCGATCCCGCCTGCAACCTGGAGCGGATCGGGACGCAACGCGCTGTTGATTATGATCCCGGCCACACCGAATCCGAGCGCACCCAACACGGCCGGACTCACCCACTCCGCGAGCCCGAGCCCGGTCCCCAGCCGATTTGCCCAGAGGGCCGACGGAGATCCGATGACCGCACCGATCGTGCCGACCCACACCACCATGGCGATCGACCGGGCCCGCTTGTCTTCGTCGGCGAGGTCGGCGGCGACAAAACGATTCTGCAAGCTCGAAGCGTTACCCACCCCGACCGCCGCCATGGCAACCACCAGCAGCGGGAACACGCCCGCCCAACCGGCGGCAAATGCCACCCCACATCCGATCGCCCCGATGAGATAGCCGCGGCGGATCCCCATCCTGCGACCAAGTCGCTTCGAGCGCTGCGCCAGCGGAGCTGCGGCGGCCGCGGTACCCAGCGTGGCGGCCGCTGCCGGGATCCCGGCGATGCTGTCGTTCCCGGTCATCTCGGAAGCAAGCAGCGCCGCAACGGCACCGATCGCGACGAAGCCCGCGTAGCCGAAGGCGTTGGCCGCCATCAGCGTGGCGACGGTGCGTTGCTGGATTTGGTGCCGATCCACGTGGAGACCCTAGACACGGAATCTGCACCACCGCAGCGAGGCGGCCGCCGGGCAACCACATGTGGCGTGCGCTCGCGTTGCTGGGCGCCCCAGTCCGCCCGGGATCTATCCTCGATCCACGGCGCACAGGGAGCAGGACATGGACAAGACCATCGTTGTAACCGGGGCCAGCAGCGGGCTGGGCGACTACATCACCCGCCGGCTGGTCAATGAAGGGGCCCGCGTGGTGGCGACGGCCCGCCGCCGCGATCGGCTGGAAGCCCTCGCCACCGCCTTGGCCGAAGCCCCCGGGCAGATTCGGGTCGTCCCGGCAGACGTGACCAGCGAGTCCGACGCCGCCCGCACCATGGAACTTGCCGTCGCCGAGTTCGGCAGGCTCGACGCCCTGGTCAACAACGCCGGGATGGAGATACCGGCACCGATCGAACAACTGCGGCAAGCCGACTTCGAAACGATGCTGCGCACCAACGTCATCGGGCCCTTCCTCTACACCCGGGCGGCTCTGCCTCATCTCAAAGTCAACGGCGGCTCGATAGTCAATCTCGGCTCGACCGTGGTCGCCAGGGCGCCCCGATCCCGGTTCGGCTACGTCGCCACCAAGGGGGCGCTCGAGGCCATGTCCCAGGCGCTCGCCGGTGATCTCGGGCTCGACCGCATCCGGGTCAACGTGGTACGGCCCGGCATCGTCCCGTCCGAGCTGCGGGGCTCCACCGAAGCCGAGGAGCAGGAGACGATGAAGCAGCGAGTGCCGCATATCCAGGCACTGGAGGCGGTCGGCAAAGGCGGAGACGTCGCCGCCGTCGTCTCCTTCCTGATCTCCGACGACGCAGAGTGGATCACCGGGGCAATCATCGACGTCGACGGCGGCTACTCGCTCGGAGTCTGGCGATGACCACACAGTTGGCAGCAGGGCGGGCGCATTGGTCGCCGTTCACTGCTGCTGTTGCTGCTCCTGGCGGCGCACATACACCGGACGGGGCTGCATTGCATACGGATCGAGCGAAGCCCGGCTCATCTTGACCCCCGCCGTCAATCCGCCCGACTCGGCATCACCGTGGTATACCCCGCGCAGCGGCATCACGTCCTCGTAATCCCGACCGTGACCGATCTTGACGTGCTGCTCCCCTACCACCTTCTGGTTCGTCGGATCCAATCCCCACCAGCCATACCCCGGGACCAGCACCTCCACCCAGGCATGGGTCGACACATCCACCTCGGCATCATCGGGCCGCACCCCGGCGGCGGCATCCGCCGCATACAGATAGCCGCTCACATAGCGGGCCGGAATCCCCAACGAGCGGTACACCGCCAGCGCCAGATGGGCATAGTCCTGACACACCCCGGTGCGCTGAGCGAACACCTCGGCGACCGTCACCCCGATATCGGTAGAGCCGCTCACGTAGGACAGCCGCTCACCTACGCCGGCCTGCACTGCCTGCGCTGCCGCCACAGTCGAACCGGCCCCCGCAGTGACGACCTCGGCAAACTCGGCAATCTCGTCTGTCCACTCCACGTGCGGCGTCGTCGTCAGATACTCCGCCTCCCCGGTATTCCACCCCACGCGCGGCGGCCACGCCCCGTCCTCAACCGGCTCCCGGGCATCGGATGTCTCCACCATCGAATCGGCCACCACCGTCAACCGGGTGTGGCGGCCGATCACGCCAAAGCAATCCACCTGGGTGCCCCAGTAGTCGGTGTAGGAAAAGATGCGGGCCGCCGGGTCCACCGTCACCGAGTAGTCGATGAGGCGCTGCCGCCCATCGCTCACCGGTTTGGCTCGCAGCGCGTTTTGCGACTCGCTCACGTGCGTGTCATAAGTGAAGGTCGTCAGATAACGGATCGCCATCCGCATTAGAGCGCCTCGAAGCTGTATATGGCGGGTTCTCCGCCGAGCTGGTAGAGATCGCGATGCAGCGCCTCGCTGACAGACCTGATCCCTTCTTCCAGCGACTCGAGCAACTCTGCCAACTGCTGCGATCCAACCGGCGGCACGTCGGCGTAATCCACTTCAGCGGCTACCCGCCCCAAGACCCGCGGTGAGCGCCAATTGCCGGTACCGCTCACCGCCGTCGCCATCGCGCCGGCCCGTTGCAGGCAATGCAGCACACTGAACGGGAAGCTGCTCTCTTGCAGCAGAAACCTCACCACCTCGTCGGCCGGGGCAAGCGGACCGTGGGCCCTGGTGAAGGCGTGAAACCCCGACAGCGACCGCAGCACTCCCAGCCAGGTCGTGGCGTCCCCGGTCTCCCGATTGACGTCGATCATCCGCCCCGTCATCTCCGCCCGTTCCAGCCACCGCCCCAGCATGAGAAACCGGTAGAGGTCGTCGCGGGACATCGCATCGGTGACCGCTCCGCTGATCGCCCGGCAGTGCTCCCCGATTGCCTCATACATCTCATGGGGATTGGCCAAATACCCGGTCAGCGAACCCCCAACCAGCCGGGTGTGCAACCGGTTGACCGTCTCCAGCAACTCTTTGGGCACGGCGTCCCGCACGTTCATGACATTGCTGCGGGCTTCCCGCACCGAAGCCGCCACCGATGCCGGATTCTCCAGGTCGAATACCAGAAACCGGTTCATGGTCACCGTGGTCACTTCGTCGCCGAAGCGCTCTGCGAAGGCGTCCTCCAGGTACAGCACCCGCAGCAGGTCCCGCCACACTTGCTCCTGGGCGGACGCCACCTGCTCCAGCTGGGTGTTGTAGGCAACATCGAGCATTCGGGTGGTGTCACCGGCCCGCTCGATGTAGCGGCCGAGCCAGAACAAGCCCTCGGCGTGCCGGGACAACATCAGCCCACCCCTTCCGGTGCCAGCACCCAGGTGTCCTTGGAACCGCCCCCTTGTGAGCTGTTGACGATCAGCGACCCGCGCCGCATTGCCACCCGGGTCAGCCCGCCCGGGACCACCTTGATGGTCTCGCCGGTGACGACGAACGGTCGTAGGTCGATGTGGCGCGGCTCGAGACGCCCCTCGACAAAGGACGGGTGGGTTGACAACTCCACCACTTCCTGGGCGATGTAGTTGCGTGGATTGGCTTCGATGTTGCGCCGGGTCTCCTCGAGCTCGGCATCACCGGCGGTGCGCCCGATGACGATGCCGTAGCCTCCCGCCTCCGCCACCGGCTTGGTCACCAGCTCATCCAGCCTGCCCAGAACGTGGGCCCGCTGCTCGTCGTCCCACAGGGTGTAGGTGGTGACGTTGGGGAGAATCGGCTCCTCCCCCAGGTAGTAGCGGATCATCTCCGGCACGAAGGCATACACCGCCTTGTCGTCCGCCACTCCGTTACCCACTGCGTTGACCACCGCAACGTTGCCGACGCGCATCGCCGCCATCAGTCCGGGAACACCGAGCACAGAATCGCGGTCGAACACCACCGGGTCGAGGAACTCATCGTCGATGCGGCGGTAGATGACTTGCACCTGCTGCAGGCCGCGGGTGGTGCGCATATAGACGACGTGGTCGTCGACGACGAGGTCGCGTCCCTCGACCAGCTCGACTCCCATGCGACGGGCCAGGAAGGCGTGCTCGAAATAGGCCGAGTTGTAAACGCCGGGGGTGAGCACAACCACCGTCGGATCGTCCACCCCTGGTGGCGCCTGGTGACGCAATGCCTCGAGCAGCATCGAGCCGTAATTGTCGACCGGGCGAATGTGGTACTTCTCGAACAGCAGCGGGAACGCCCGCCGCATTGCCGCCCGATTCTCCACCACATAGGAGATGCCGCTCGGCACCCGCAGGTTGTCCTCCAATACCCGGTACACGCCCAGGTCGTCGCGGACTATGTCGATGCCTGCGACCACGCAACGGGCTCCTCCGGCAACCTCGATACCGGCGGCGGCTCGCTTGAAACCGTCGGAGCTCTCCACCAACCAGCGGGGCACGATCCCGTCGTTCAGTGCCGCCTGCTCGCCGACATAGAGGTCGTCGAGGAACGCGTTTAGGGCCCGGGTGCGCTGAATGAGACCCTGCTCGACCATGCCCCACTCGGCGGCAGCGATGATCCGCGGCAGCAGGTCGATCGGCCACGTGCGCTCGATACCCTCCTCCCCGCTGTAGACGGCAAAGGTGATCCCCAGGTTGCGGAATGTGGAATCGGTGAGCCGGGCGCGCTCTGCGATGTCATCCGGGCTCAGCTCTCCCAAGCGGCGCGCCAGTTGGGCGTAGTGTTCCCGCACCTCGGGGCCGTCGAACATCTCGCTGAAGGTGTGGCCGGGGTCGTAACCGTCGAGCAGCGTCATCGGCGGGGAGGATAGGCGGTCGAGTCTCGCCACAGGGTGGAGGCAAGCTCGTGCCGTTCATTTGCCCAACGACCCACAGATCCCAAGCGCCTCCGGCCGGGAAGCGTTGGAACCTCCACTACTCCGAAGACAACTTGCGATAGCCCCAACCGGCCACCAGCAATGCCGCCAACGCTCCCGTGGCCACGGCATAGCGGGGACCAACGTGCTCGCCGATCCAACCGATCAAGGGCGCCCCCAACGGACGGGTCCCCAGAAACGCCATCGCCCGCAAAGCCAGCACCCGGCCCCGCATCTCACCCCGCGCATGCATCTGCAACAACGAATTGCTGAAGGCCAGCAGGCTGGTGCCGGCCGCTCCCACAACGACCAAGGCGGTCAACGCCAGCCACAGCGTTGGCGCCACCGACACCGTCGCAATCGCCAGCCCGAAAACCGCTGCCATCCGCGCCGCGGCCACGGCCGTGCGGTCGGTCACCGATGCCGTATGCAGGCCGCCGACGACGGCGCCTACTCCCAGGGCCGTGAACATCAACCCAAAGGTGCCGGCGTCACCTCCAAAGGTGAACTTGGCGAGCAGCGGCAGCGACACCTCGAACTCATATGACAACGCCCCCGCCACCGCAGTCATCACGAGCAACGTGCGCAACAGCCGTTCCCCGGCCACATAGCGCAGCCCCTCCCGCAACTGGCCCCGCCTCCGGCTCTGCGGAATGGACCGCTGCAACTCCCCGGGGTGCATCAGCGCCAGCGCCGTAAGCAGAGCGACATAGGACAGGGCGTTCAGCAGGAAACACATAGCAATGCCGACGGTCACGATCAGTATCCCGCCCAGCGCCGGACCCAGAATGCGAGCGGCGTTGATCGTCACCGAATTCAGTGCCACTGCGTTGACTACGCGGCCCCGGCCCACCATCTCGATGACAAAGGATTGGCGGGCGGGGTTGTCGAAACTGCCCACCATCCCCAACGTGAACGCCAGGGCGTAGACCATCCA
>JARFRN010000076.1 GCA_029287195.1 Acidimicrobiia bacterium
AGCCACTACCTTGAGTAGTCACAGCCAGCACTCCCCGTAGTTGGCCGGTCGCTCCGCAGCCACCTGATTCCAAGGAGGCGTGGCATCTGCTCCTGACCCACATACCCGGGCACTGCCGCAATGGCATCCGCCGAGAATCCCCGTTCGACGAGCCTGTCGAGCGACCAGCCCTCAGCGGCAGCCGCGTTGAGAAGGTCACCAAGGGGCCTGTGATAAAAGACGACCTCGCCGCCGCCGGCCGGCATCGCAACCGGTGCCGGGTCGAAGTAATTGCCCCACCTCCACAAGATTTCACCGTCTATCTGGTCCCTGATGGGACCGGCTGCAGCAGGCGTGAATGCCGGGTGATTCATGACCACGATGAGGCTTCCGCCGGTGCGAACGACCCGAGCAACGCTTGCGAAGAGGTCGAGGTTGGGAAGGTGCTCGACCACGAGCACCGCATAGGCCACATCGATCGTCCCCGGGCGAAGCCAATCCAGAGAGGGAAGTCGCGAACGCACAACAGGTCCGGCATGCCGGGCTTGACGAAGCAGCCGGAGCGAGATGTCCGTACCAACCACCACTCCTCCAAGGCTCCGCATCACCTGGCCCTCGCCGCAGCCGAGGTCGAGCCTGCAACCGCGTGAATCCTCGATCAACTCGTCGACTAGCGGCAGCACATCGAGTTCGTAGACGGGATCATCGGCAACTTCCTGGAGCCACCACGACGCGTGCTCGGACCAGTCACGCATGCGAGTCTGACATCAAGCCGGGACCAAGAGCTCGCGCAAGAACTTGCCTGTGTACGACTCCGGCACCGCGATCACATCCTCGGGAGTCCCCGAAGCCACGATGCGCCCCCCGTCCTCGCCGCCCTCAGGACCCAGATCTATGATCCAGTCGGCCGTCTTGACGACGTCGAGGTTATGCTCGATTACCACGACCGTGTTGCCGGCATCAACGAGGCGGTGCAGTACGCCGAGTAGTTTGCGCACATCCTCGAAATGCAGCCCGGTTGTGGGCTCGTCGAGGATGTAGAAAGTCCTACCCGTGGAGCGTTTACCCAACTCGGCGGCCAGTTTGACACGCTGGGCTTCACCGCCGGACAGGGTGGGTGCCGGCTGTCCGAGCTGGATGTATCCCAATCCCACGTCGTAGAGAGTCTCCAGCACCCGTGCGATGCGCGGCTGGTTCTCGAAGAAGTGCAACGCCTCCTCTACCGACATCTCGAGCACATCGGCTATCGAGTGGCCTTTGAACCCGATCTGGAGGGTCTCCCTGTTGTAGCGGCGCCCGCGGCAAACCTCACAAGGTATGTATACATCCGGCAGGAAGTGCATCTCGATTCGGATAGTGCCATCGCCTTTGCAGGTTTCGCAGCGACCACCGCTGACGTTGAAAGAAAACCGACCCGGCTTGTACCCTCGCATTCGGGCGTCCGGCGTGGCTGCGAATAACTCGCGGATACGGTCAAACACCTTTGTATAGGTAGCCGCGTTGGAGCGGGGGGTCCTACCGATGGGCGACTGATCGATATTGATTACCTTGTCGATATGGTGAACGCCAACGATCCGACGGTGCTTCCCGGGAAGCGCATGCGACCCATGCAGCTCGTGGTGGAGTCCCTTGGAGAGTATCTCCTGCACCAATGAAGACTTGCCACTCCCTGATACCCCGGTGACGACGGTCATCTTACCGAGCGGAAACTCGACCGCGATGTCCTGCAGGTTGTTCTCCGCGGCCCCTTCAACGACGATCTCTTCCCCGCTTCCGATGCGGCGAACCGCGGGAACCTCAATCGTCCTTCGTCGGGCGAGGTAATCACCCGTAATCGACTGGTCAGAGTCGATGATCGCCTGCGTGTCACCTGCCGCCACGATCTTCCCGCCATGGGCACCGGCGCCGGGACCGATGTCGACGATGTGATCGGCAACACGAATCGTCTCTTCGTCGTGTTCGACGACTATGAGTGTATTGCCCAGGTCGCGCAGCCGGAGCAGCGTCTCGATCAGCCGTTGATTGTCCCTCTGATGCAGACCGATCGAAGGCTCATCGAGGATGTAGAGCACCCCGACCAAACCGGATCCAATCTGTGTGGCCAGCCGGATCCGCTGTGCCTCTCCCCCGGCGAGCGTGGCCGCCGACCGCATGAGAGTCAGGTAATCGAGGCCGACGTCGACGAGGAATGACAAGCGCGCTCTGATCTCCCTTATGACCAGGTTGGCTATCTGTGCGTCTCTCTCCGACATGTGCAGGTCGTCCAACCATTCAACTGCTCGGCGCAGCGACATCGAGGAGAGCTCGAATATGCTCTTGTCGCCGACTGTTACCGCAAGAGACACCGGGTTGAGGCGCCCCCCGTTGCAAGTCCCGCAGGGCACCTCCCTCATGAACTGCCGGTACTGCTCCCGAGCTCCGTCGGATTCGGCGTCCCTGTAACGACGCTCCAACCAGGGAACCACGCCCTCGTATGTGGTTTCGTAGCGACGCTTGCGCCCAAACCGATTCTGATAAGTGACGGTGTAGGGCTTATCCCCCGACCCGTTGATCAGAACCTCCTGGTGTCGTTGCGGTAACTGGTTGAACGGCATATCGATGTCGATTGCCTCCTCTGCTGCTACCGAGGCAAGCAGCCGCTGGAAGTACCGCATCCGGTGACGCCCCGCCCAGGGGGCAATCGCACCTTCGGCAACGCTCTTGTCCCGCTGTGGGATCGCCAACTCGGCATCCACCTGGTAGCGGGTACCGATCCCGCTGCAGGCTGTACAGGCGCCGTAGGGACTATTGAAGGAGAAGTTGCGCGGCTGCAGCTCCTCGAACGACAGCCCGCATCTTGCACAGGCGAAATGCTGACTGAAGGTGAGCGTGGGGCCCTCGATGATATCGATGAGAGCTACACCCTCCGAGAGAGTCAGTGCGGTCTCCAACGAATCTGTGAGCCGAGCTTCGATTCCGTCCTTGCGCACGAGCCGGTCGACCACCACCTCGATGGTGTGCTGGAAGTAGCGATCGAGCTTGATGTCGTCCGTGAGGTCACGGACTTCCCCGTCGATGCGCGCCCTGCTGAATCCGTCCTTCACCAGATCGGCAAGGAGTGATTCGTATTCACCCTTTCTCCCCTGGACGACAGGGGCCAGGATTTGGAACCGGGTTCCCTGCTCTAGGTCGAGGATTTGGTCGACTATCTGCTGCGGCGTCTGCCGCGCTACTACGGAACCGTCGTTTGGGCAGTGGGGCACACCGATACGGGCGTAGAGAAGTCGAAGGTAGTCGTGGATCTCGGTAACCGTCCCGACCGTCGATCGTGGGTTACGGCTGGCGGTCTTCTGGTCGATCGAGATCGCCGGTGACAGTCCCTCGATGAAGTCAACGTCAGGCTTGTCCATCTGCCCGAGAAATTGTCTGGCGTAGGCCGATAAGCTCTCGACATACCGACGCTGCCCCTCGGCATAGATGGTGTCGAATGCAAGCGAAGATTTGCCCGAGCCCGAGAGACCGGTGAATACGATGAGCTGGTCGCGCGGCAGTTCGAGATCCACATTTGCGAGATTGTGCTCCCGAGCTCCCTTAACGACGATCTTGTTGTCTGCCACCGGTGCGCCGTCCTCCGCGTCGACGATAAGCGCGACCGCAGCGATTGTAGTTGGCGCCCCTGACGAAATTACACGGGCGTAGGTTGGCCCCCGCGGCTGCGGACCAGGCGCCATATCAGCCATCCCGCCGCCACCCATACCAGCGGCCCCAGCGGCGACCACCCCAGATCGTCCGCCACGATGTGCACCCACGAGAGCGCCGCCAAGGGGCCAATCACCCTTACACCGTTCTCCTTGACCACGGCCGCGACTGCTGCCAGCCCGAGTAGAAGTAGGCCGGCGTCGTAGTACAGGGTCTGCGGCGCTGCCAATACGACAGCCGCTCCTGCGAGTGCGTACCGTTCCAGATGATGCGATCTGGGGTGTCGCCACCAGAAGTAAGCCACAGCGAGACCAAACACGGTGGCCGCGCCGTAGCCGACGACAAACGCTGTTGTCTCCCCAGTCCCCAACAGGTTCTCGAAGAAACCCGGCAGTGAGATGAAATTGGCTCCGTTGGCGACAACATTCTGATCGCGAAATGCCCCCGCTTGCTCCCACCAATCACCAAGCCACATGCCGCCCATCAGCCAGCCGGAGACAATGGCTAGAGCACCCGCCCCGGTGGCCCATCCCGCGAGCACTCGCCAGCGACGAGTGAGCAGCAGCAACGGGACGATCACCACTCCGAACTGGGGTTTGAAGAGCAGGCCGGCCAGCGCCACACCCGCCCAGAAAGGGGCATCGTCACGCTCGAGCCGTACGGCGAGTGCAAGCAGCAATAAGCTCACGGTTGTGTTCTGTCCACCCGGTACGGCGCGCAACATCGGATAGAAAGCCATCGCCAAAACCAGCAAGGCGGGGAAGGGCCATCCAATCGATTCGAGCCGCGGCCACAACAGCCTTATCGCAGCAACCAGAGCAAGCGTCATCAAGACTGTGTGGAGCAGGAAAGACACGCTGTAGTCGAACACTGCGAGTGCCCCATAGGCCCCCGCCACGAAAGGCGGATAAGAGAAGTAGAGGTAGCCCCCCTCATCGTCGATCAGTCCCGCCTGTTCAGCCGACTGCCGTTCTGCCGAATACAGCTCGCCCCAATCACCGGCTAGAGCTATCGAGCCGGCCGCATAGAACGACGGGTAGTCACCTCCCAGACGCGTTGTCGGGTGATCGCGATCGTACGACAGCACCGCAAGCAGCAGCGCCCCGCCCAGGGCAACCAATAGTGCAAATGGGTAGACTCGCAGTCGCCACGATGGATCGCGGCCGGATGTTGGCTCGCTGCTCACCGCAGCACGTTATCAAGTGTCCTACCCAGGCTGCGGCTATTTCGCAGCCTCCATAACGTCTCGCAACTCCCTCTTCAGTTCGTGGACCTCATCTCGAAGCCGGGCTGCATACTCGAACCTGAGTTCCGTAGCTGCCTCATGCATCTCCTCTTCGAGGCTTTGAATGAGCCGACGCAAATCGTCGGTGCCCAGATCAAGCGGAGTTCGATCCATAGTCTCGCGAACCCGCCTGTCCGCCGAAGGAGCATCCGACGTCTGCACCAGCTGCAAGATATCGCTGACCTTCTTGCGAATCGTCTGGGGATCTATCCCGTGCTCTTCGTTGAACTCAATCTGGATACGGCGTCGCCGATTGGTTTCGTTTATTGCCCACTGCATCGAGTCCGTGACGGCGTCGGCATACATGATGACCTGACCCTCGACGTTGCGAGCTGCACGACCGATAGTCTGCACCAACGAGGTTTGAGAACGGAGAAAACCTTCCTTGTC
>JARFRN010000098.1 GCA_029287195.1 Acidimicrobiia bacterium
CCGATCAGGTTCTCTCCAGGGACCCCGAGGAACCGAGGGAGTCCAGCCCCCACCCCAATGAACACGGCGTTGTGCAACTCCAGGAGTTCATCGAGGGTATGGGTGCGGCCGATGATGGCATTCATCTCGAAGACGACGCCGAGTTGCTGCAGCCCGGCGATCTCGGTGTGCACGATCTCCTTGGGGAGCCGAAACTCCGGGATTCCATAGACCAACACGCCTCCGGGTTCATGCAGAGCCTCGTACACGGTCACTGCGTGACCGGATTGGATCAGATCCCCGGCACACGCCAGGCCTGCAGGTCCGCTCCCGATTACCCCAATCGACTTGCCGGTGGGTGCCGCCGGTTCGGCAACGGTCTGCAATCCCTCCATCCGCATGTAATCCGCCACGTAGCGCTCTAGATGGCCGATCGCGATCGGGCGCTCCTTCTTGGCAAGGACACACGCTCCCTCACACTGATTCTCCTGAGGGCAGACCCGTCCACAGATGGCCGGCAGCAGGTTGTCACGCTGAACGACCCCTGCAGCGGCCTCGACCTCGCCTGCGGCCACGTGTTTGATGAACTCGTCGATTTGGATCCCGACCGGGCAGCCGTCGATACATTTGGGCCTCTTGCATTCCAGGCAGCGCATTGCTTCGAGCTGGGCCATCTGAGCGGTCAGCCCGAGGTTGACCTCCTCGAAAGAGGCAGCCCTCTCCGCCGCATCGCGTTCCGGCATCTCGATCCGGTCGAGTTGCATCCGCTCCTTTTTGGTCAGCGGGGTACTCATGAATTCACCGCCCGGCATTCGTCGAATGCGGCGTTCTGCCGGATTTCGAAGTTGCGATAAGCCTGATTACGCCGGGCCAGCAGTTCGAAGTCGACGAGGTGGGCGTCAAACTCCGGCCCATCTACACAGGCGAACCTGGTTTCACCCCCGATGTCCACCCGGCAGCCGCCGCACATGCCGGTGCCGTCGACCATGATCGGGTTGAGCGAGGCGATGGTCCGGATCTGGGCCGGTCGAGTCAGCTCGGCCACCGCCCGCATCATCGGGACCGGTCCGGCGGCGAATACGACATCGACGGCCCGGCTCTCGATCACATCTGCGAGGGCCTCGGTTACGAAGCCGGGGCGACCGTAAGAGCCGTCGTCTGTGCATGCAATGACTTCGGCGCCGGCGGCTTCGAGCTCTGGCTCGAGGATGACGAACCCGCGGCTGCGCCCCCCGACGATGGCGATGACCCGGTTGCCGGCTGCGACCAGCGCTTTGACCACCGGATATGCAATGGCAGTTCCGACTCCGCCGCCCACGACGACCGCAGTGCCATAGTTCTCGACCTCGGACGGCCTGCCGAGCGGTCCGGCGACATCACTCAGCGCCTCGCCGGTTTCTAGTTGGTTGAGCTGCCGGGTTGTCTTCCCGATTCCCTGCACGTACAGGGTAATGGTGCCGGCAGCGTTGTCGGCCGCAGCAACTGTGAGCGGTATCCGCTCGCTGTCGGTCGTAGGCCGAACGATGACGAACTGGCCCGCGCGGTAGTGGGCTGCCACGTTGGCGGCCTCCACCTCGATCTTGCGTACGGCGGGCCCGACATCGGTGGCCTCGACAATGCGATACACGTCTACCTCCGCTTCTACCGTCGCTGCAGCACCGGCTCGCCGCTAGAGGTCTTTTGGCCCCAGAGTCGGGAAACTTGTCGATTGGAGCATTTCGCCTTTGGTGGGTGCGGGCGCAGCAGCAGCGCCGTCAACGGGCGGGGCGCTACCCGGGCAATCACTGCTGCAGTGGGGCTTGGCCCGACGCCATCCCACAAGCCGTCGCCCATCATGGACGACATCTCCTACGACCATGGCGGCAAGGGAGTTGCCACATTGACGCCGCTGCGAGCCGTGGCGGATTCCTCAGCGAGCCTGGGCCGACGCAATCGTGTTAGCGTCGCTCGGGCTATGACTGAGCGCGCCCGCCTTCTTACCCCCGTGTTCATTCTCGTCTGGGTAGCCGGGCTGCTCCAGGAGCAGGCGTGGAGCTTGATGATCCACTTCCCCGGCCATCTCTCGGATCTCGGCGCCAGCGAGACAATGATCGGACTGCTGTATTCGTTGTCTGCGGTGTTCGGGCTGCTGCTGCGCCCCTTGCTGGGACGCGTCATGGACAACCTGGGGCGCCGCCCGGTTCTCCTCGCCTCAGGCCTCGGCAATGCTGCGGCGCTCGGCATTCTGACGGTGACAGCGAGCCTCAACTGGTTTCTGGCGACCGTCTTCGTCGCCCACCGCGTGCTGCAGATCGCGCTGTTCACCGCCTTGCTGACGCTCAGTGCCGACGTCTTGCCCAAATCCAGAAGGACTCAGGGGCTGGCTATCTACGGTCTAGGTGGACTCATCCCGCTGGCTACCGGTGGAGCTATGGGCGACATCCTTCTCGATGTGGGCGATTTCGACTTGCTCTTCATCTGTGCAGCGCTGCTGTCGGTGGCGAGTTGGTCACTGGTGTGGCGAGTGCCGATTTACCCTGCCGGAGCGGCAGGAGGGCCGCGGCGCGGCTTCTGGGCCGCCCTGCGACAGATAGATCTGCTGCCCGTGTGGTGGTTGACGATGTTGTTTGCCGTCGGCCTGGCAGCCTTGTTCACCTTCATCCGGACATTCGTGGATGAGCGCCGGGTTGGTTCCGTCGGCATGTTCTTCCTCGTTTACGGCGGAGTTGCCATCGCAGTCCGCATCTTCAGCAGTGGCAGACTCGATTCGACCCGGCAACTACCGCTCATTGGCGGGGCGTTGGGCGCATACGCCGCCGGGTTCCTCGTCATTGCGGATGCAGCCACGGCACCGGCCCTTGCGATTGGGGCATCCCTGCTCGGCCTCGGACACGGCTTGCTCTTTCCGATAATGACCGCTCAGGTCGTGTCCCGGGCACGCGAGAGCGAGCGTGGTTCTGCGATGGCCATCTTCACCTCCCTCTTCGACCTGGCAGTGCTGACGGCGGCGCCCGCGGTTGGGGCGATCATCGACTGGCGCGGCTATGCGACGGCCTTCAACGCGCTCGGAGTGTTTCTCGTGGCGGGCACCGTTCTCTACTTCGTCTGGGAGCGAGTCGCAGCTCGCCGCAGTCCGGCAACTGTGATTAGCGAAGGTCTGTGATTAGTTGCTCCACTACCCCGACGGTCACCGGGGCGGCCACTTCGGCTATGAAGGCGAAGAAGTCCATGTCTGCGCTTTCGTCGGCGCGATCGGATATCGATCTGAACACCGCAAACGGCACGGCGGCTTCCGCACATACCTGAGCAACCGCCGCCCCCTCCATTTCAACTGCAAGTACCGAGGGCAACTCGGAGACAATTGAGCGCGCCTCTGCGGCGTGGCTCACAAACCGGTCACCGGAGGCCACCGTCCCGGTGTGGATCTGTGTCCGTGCCGGGTCGAGTACGGCCGGCTCGACTCCCTCCATGTCCGAGAGATAGCGGCCTCGCAGATAGCGGTCCGCCGCGGCGGCCAATGCGGCAGTCAGGTGCTCGTCGGCACGAATCTCTGCGACCCCAAGCGAAGGAATCACAAATCTTTCGAAAATCGGACTGGCGTCGAAGTCGTGCTGCACGAGCCCGTCGGCGATGACTATGTCGCCGATCTCGATGCCGTCACCGATTGCTCCGGCGACTCCTGCGAAAACGACTTGCGACGGCGCGTATCGCTCCAGCACTGCCGCCACCGTTGCCGCGGCTGCTGCCTTGCCGAAGCCGGACACCGCGGTGACGATCGGGCTCCCGCCCAGCAGTCCGCTCACGTACCGTCGACCAAACGAGGTCTCCTCCCGCGGGTCGTCGAGGCGAGCCTCGATGAGATAGCCCTCTTGCTCCATGGCCGAGAGCACTGCTATGGGACCTGGCACCGTACCTCCCCGGGCCGTGTCCGATGGAAGGTACCAGCGATAGAGCACAATCCAGACTCATCCCCTAGTGTCGCGAAAGTGACCAAGACGGCAGACTTCCTCGTCATCGGCGGCGGTATCGCCGGAGCCGCAGCCGCCTATGAGTTGGCCGCCGACGGCAGAGTGGTCTTGCTGGAA
Organism: Acidimicrobiia bacterium; assembly: GCA_029287195.1. Lineage (GTDB taxonomy): Bacteria > Actinomycetota > Acidimicrobiia > Spongiisociales > UBA5794 > JAAETI01. The sequence continues at coordinate 4,044 of JARFRN010000098.1, forward strand.
CGAGAGCCGGTCGCCGGGTACCACACGACGGGCCGATCTGCGGCGCTCTACACCGAGGCCTGGGAGAAGGGCGTCTGGCGGACGCTCACCGTTGCCAGCCGGGCCTTCCTGGAGCACCCGCCGCCGGGCTTCACTGACTATCCGCTGCTCTCTCATCTACCTCTCCTGATCATCGGTCGAGACGATCAGCGCCGGCTCGTAGAGGAGCTTGCCGCCGATGCCGGCCGCAATGTGGAATTGGCTCTGCTCGATGATGAAGCTGCGCGCAACCTATGCCCGGTGCTGCGTCCCGGGTACGCGTCGCTCTCGATTCTCGAACCTGCTTCGCGGGCAATCGATGTCGATGCGCTACATCAGGGGTTCCTGCGAGGGTCTCGTCGCCGCGGGGCGACGATCGAGCTGGGTAGTGAGGTCGAGCGGTTGGAGGGAACCTCGGCCGGCTGGAGAGTGAGCTCGAGACAACACGTCTACGACACTCGGATCGTTGTCAACGCGGCGGGGGCTTGGTGCGACGTCGTGGCAAGGATGGGCGGCGTTGGGCCCATCGGTCTGGTACCGAAACGACGAACCGCTTTTACGTTTGCCGCCCCAGAAGGCGTCGATCTCGGCGAGATGCCGATGGTCGTCGATGTGTCCGAGCAGTTCTATTTCAAACCGGAGGTCGGTCAGTTCATGGGTTCTCTCGCTGAGGCGACGCCGATGGAGCCACACGATGTACGCCCTGAAGAGATCGACGTAGCCCTGGCCATCGAGCGGATCGAGGCCGCAACGACTCTCCAGATAAGGCATGTGCGACGCAGCTGGGCCGGTTTGCGGTCCTTTGTGTCCGACGAGCTACCCGTAGTCGGGGAAGACCCCGCAGCGGCCGGCTTCTACTGGTTGGCGGGGCAGGGGGGAGCCGGCATCATGACGGCCTCGGCGATGGCGCGTCTGGTAGCCGGGCTGATCATCAAAGGTGCGGTGCCGCAGGATCTGGCCGACCTCGGTTTGAGTAAGGGGCAACTAGCTCCGTCGCGGCTCTGATGACGCGAAAGAACCCGCCGCGTGGCGGGTTCGCAGACGATGCGTTCGCTACTTCTCGACCTTGTGGCCGTAGCTCATCCGCCGGATACGCTCTTCCACCTCTTTGGCTTCTCTTATGTCGAAGTCATACCCCGAGATGCTCTCGAGACGGCGCCGCATGGCCTCCTCGCGTGCCCTCGAGGACGACTCAGGGCCGCTTCGGCCGTTCCCTTTCCTGCGTGAACGTCGAATCATGCATTTTCCATCGGCGTTGCCGAGGGTGAACTGTAGGGGAGAGTTGTATCCCGGCCTGACGTGGCGATGGCGGGATTGTAGGGGATCGGGATCTCCTTGCCTGGTAAATGTTCCGTCTGCCAGACTCTCGCCGTTGCTGCCGGAAGCTAGCTGAGGTTTCTTTCGATGGTCCGGGTCGCAACGATGACCGCATCGACAGAATCGACGCCCTGTCTGGCCAGCTCCCGCATGAACAGCAGAAGGCGACCATGAGCCTCGGATCGCTCGGACAAGTACTTGCGAACGGCATCGCGGGGCGAACGCGAGCCTGCCTTAGCCAGGATCTTCTCGGCCAGTCTCCTTCTCAACGCAACGAGATCGCCGGCGGCAGCCTGCATTGCGAGCCGCTCCCATCGATTCGTCGGCTCGAGCCGTGATGCCTCCTCCTCGAGCCAGTCGATCCGAACCGACTTGCCCAGGCGGAAGAAGACGCCGGAGACCTCGCCGACGGAGCGGCCGGTCTGCTGGGCCAGCTCGATGATGTCGGGACCGTGGACCAGATCCTCGATGTGCGCATGGTGCTTGGCGATCTTGCTGGGGACACCGCGGGCCTGCAGCCGGGCCGTCGCGTCGTGACGGGTCTGTTGCCAGGCGCCGGGTCCGCTCGAGCCGATGCTCTCCGCGAGAGTCGCGTAGTCGGAGGCGAACTGCTCGATGGTCACGTCGATCGGCTGTTGGCCGGCCGGGTTGTTGAGGAACCATCGAGCCGTGGTCTCGACGAGCCAGTCGACGTTGTCCATCAGCTCGCGCAGCACAGCTGCGTCGATCCGGCCGACGGCGGCTTCCAGTTCCCGCCACCTCTCTTCGGCCTCGGTGATGGCACGGGCGATTCGGTAGGCCTTCACCACCAGCGCCGGGTCTGCTCCTGTATGGTCCATCAGTCTGGATACAAAAGTGATCCCCTCTGAATTCATTACCTGATTGGCCACGATCGTGGCAATCAGCTCGCGGCGTAGCGGATGGTCGCGGATCAGATGTCCGAAGCGGGCAACGACTGCCTTGGGGAAGTAGCCGGCCAGGTCGTGTTCGAAGTAGGCGTGATCGATGAGTTCGGAGTCGAGAAGCGCTGTGTACAGGCTTCGCTTGCCGTAGGCGAGCAGCACCGCCAGCTCAGGCTTCGTCATCCCCTTTCCGTCCTTGATGCGCTCGCTCATCTGCTCGCCGGATGGGAGAAACTCGATGGCGCGGTCGAGCATGTCCTGGCTTTCGAGGAGCTGAATCCCCTGCTCGTATGATTCCATCAACGTGGCAGATCGGGCGGCTTCCTGAGACAAGATCTGCGCCTGCAGGAAGTTGTCGTAGACGATGGCCTCGGTTACGTCGCCGGCAACCTGGTTCACCAGCTCGTTCCGCTCTGCTCTATCGAGCTCGCCTCGCTCCTCTGCCAGACCGAGAAGAATCTTGAGATTTACTTCACGGTCGGAGCAGTGCACGCCGCCTGAGTTGTCGATGAAGTCGGCGTGGATGGATCCGCCGTTCTCGGCGTACTCGATGCGCCCGCGCTGCGTGAAGCCGAGGTTGCCGCCTTCCCCCACCACCTTGCAGCGTAGGTCGGCCCCATTGACCCTGATCGAGTCGTTGGACCGGTCGCCGGCGTCTTCGTTGCTTTCGAACGAGGCCTTGACATACGTTCCGATGCCACCGTTCCACAGGAGATCGACTGGAGCCTTGAGAATCGCGTGAATCAACTCAGCCGGCGTCATGGCCGTCGTCTCGATACCGAGGATGGTTTTCGCCTCCGGCGACAGAGTCACCTCCTTGGCGGCGCGCGAGAACACCGCCCCACCCGCCGATAGGACGTTCTGCGCGTAGTCCCGCCAGGAAGACCCGGGCTGTTGAAATAGCCGGCGACGTTCCTCGAACGAAGTCGCTGGATCTGGATCGGGATCGATGAAGATGTCGCGATGATCAAATGCGGCGACGAGCCGGATTTGATCTGACAAGAGCATGCCGTTCCCAAAGACGTCCCCCGACATGTCCCCGATCCCGATAACCGTGAACGGCTCGGTTTGTATGTCGTGGCCCATCTCTCGGAATAGTTGTTTCACCGACTCCCATCCGCCGCGTGCGGTAATGCCGAGCGCCTTGTGGTCGTAGCCTTGGGCGCCGCCGGAGGCAAACGCATCGCCCAACCAGAAGCCGTAGCGTTCGGCGATCTCGTTGGCGGTGTCCGACAGGGCGGCGGTGCCTTTGTCCGCCGCCACGACGAGATAGGGGTCCTCCCCGTCGTGAATTCTCGTGTTCGCCGGATGAATCACCTTGCCTTCGACGAGGTTGTCCGTGAGGTCGAGAAGGCCCTTGATGAAGGTCATGTAGCGCAGCTCGACCTCTCCCCGCATGTCTTCGATCTGCTCGGCCGGACGGCGTAGCACGAAGCCGCCTTTCGAGCCGGTGGGAACAATGACCGCGTTCTTGGTCATCTGAGCCTTCATCAGGCCGAGTACTTCGGTGCGATAGTCCTCGCGGCGAGTGGACCAGCGAATTCCTCCCCGCGCCACCATTCCCCCCCGCAGATGAATCCCCTCGACATGCGGCGCATGCACGAAGATCTCGTAGAGCGGATACGGCTGCGGCATATTGGGAACATCCGCTGAGCGCAGTTTGAATGCGACGCTTTCGCGATCGGTCTGGTAAACGTTGGTCCGCATAGTGGCCCCGATGACCCCCACCAATCCGCGCAGTATCCGGTCCTCGTCGAGTGAAACAACCCGTTCGAGCGATTCGAGGATGTCCGCCCTGATCCGGTCTTCTGCGTCGGGCTCGGCCGCAGGGTCAAAGCGAGCCTCGAAGAGCCGGTACAGCTTGCGAGAGAGCTTGGGGTGCTTGGCAAGTGTGTCGTTCACGTATGCGGTGGTGAAGGTTGTGGCAACACGGTGCATGTAGGTGCGGTAGGCGCGCAGTACCGAAACCTGATGGTGGTCGAGACCTGCCGTCACTATCAGCCGGTTGAGCGAATCGGATTCGGCGCGGCCCTCGAAGATGGCGTCGACGGCGGCGGTGATTCTCTCCCGGCTCTCCTCGATGTCCAACTGGTTGCCGTCGGCCCCGAGCACACCGAAGTCATGAATAACAACGTTGCTGCGCTTGCCGAGCAGCCTGGTGGGAACTTCCTCGACCACATGAAGCCCGAGCGAATCGAGGTGAGGCATGATTGCCGACAAAGGGAGCTTGTCGTCGTGGGCGTAGA
>JARFRN010000107.1 GCA_029287195.1 Acidimicrobiia bacterium
TGCCTCTTTGCCGCCGTGATCAGTTTTTTGCGTCGCGAGTTTCCTGGGTGGGCCATCGACCCGTTGCACACGCAGTTCACCGATAACGAGTTCGGCGTCCACGGCGAGATCCGGCACGTTCCATATGGGGAGGGTTCGCTGCGGTCGGATCTGCTCGGCGAAGCGGCCGGCGAGACCGGGCTCCGCATGGTGGTGATCTCGGAAGCTCGCGAAGAGATGAGCCACGACCTGATCCTCGAGGATCTTCGCAAGGGCGAGGCCGCGGTGACTCCGGTCGCGACCGGTGAGGGACAGCCGCTTGCTCAAGCGAGCATCGAGTTCCCCGATCCGGTCTCGATCGAGGCGGATCGGGATGGGTTCCGCACCAGCGGCCTCGCCCGCATCGTGCGCATCTCCAACCCACAGAAACCGTTCTTCGGCAAGGAGTACGTCAAGGGCGATCTGGTGCAGTACTACGCCTCAATCGCTCCCGTGCTCTTGCCCCACTTGGAGGGAAGGGCACTCGCGATGGCGCGATATCCCGACGGAGCGGAGGGAGGCTTCTTCTACGAGAAGCAGTGCCCGTCGCATGCCCCCGAGTGGCTGGTGCGGGCTCCGATCCACTCGAGACATCGTGGAGAGCCCATCGAGTTCTGCACCGCTCCCGACCTGGAGTCGCTGATCTGGGTGGCGAATATGGGGTGCATCGAAATGCACCCCTGGCTGAGCCGGGCCGAGCGAGCCGCTCATCCCGACTTTGCCGTGTTCGATCTCGACCCTCAGGAGGGTGCTACCTGGGAGCAGGTCACCTACACGGCCGGCTTGGTGAAAGTGATCCTGGACAAACTGAAACTCGCCGCTTACCCCAAGACCAGTGGGGCGACCGGGGTCCACATCTATGTGCCGCTCGAGCCCATCTATGAGTACTCCCGGGTGCGGCGGTTTGTCGAAGAAGTCGGCAAGCTGCTCGTTGCTGCCGACCCGGAGACCGTCACCATGACATGGGACATCGCAAGACGGGGTCCGAGGGTGTTCATCGATCACAATCAGAACGTAGGTGGCAAGACGATCGCCTCCGTCTACTCAGTACGACCCCGGCACGGGGCTCCGGTCTCGACACCAATTCTGTGGGACGAGCTCGACACGGTCCGGCCCGGCGACTTCACGATTGCGAACATCTGGCCACGACTGCGCCGGTACGGTGATCTGTTTGCCCCGGTGTTGCGCGGCGGTCAGCGGTTGGAATCGGCTGAAGAGCTGTTGGCCATAGGCGGCTAGATCGCTATAGCGCCCGCAGCACCATGTCGATGGCGGCAACGATCAAATTGTGTTCGACCAGATGAATTCGCTCCTCCAGATCGGCGAGCGAGTCGTCGGGGAAGATTGGCACCGGTTCCTTGACGATCACGGTACCGGCGTCGACTTCCTCGACGACACGGTGCACCATGACCCCGGTGTGCTTGATGTCGCCCGCTTGGTATGCGGCATAGGCGCGGGCGATGGCGTCGGTACCGGGGAAGGCGCCGGGCAATGCCGGATGTAGGTTGATGATGTGTGGCGTGAAGCGCTGCAGAAAGTCGTTGCCGAGGATCAGCATCCAACCTGCAAGAACGACCACGTCGGGCTCGTAGCCGGCAACCAACCCGGCCAACTCCACGTCGTAGCCGATGCGATCACCGCCCGCCGCTTTGATCTCGACCAGGTCGAGGACCTCTGTCGGGATGCCGGCGGCGGCTGCTCGCTGCAGCCCATAGGCATCGGCTCGGTTGGACACCACCACCGAGATCTCCGCATCCAGATCGCCTGCGGCGATGTGATCGATGATGGCCTGGAGGTTCGAGCCGTTTCCGGAGATGAGCACGGCCAGGCGGTTCATCAAACCAGCTCGACGGGGTCATCGGTCCGGTCGATCACAGATCCGACAATACGGGCGCTGTTTCCCAACAAGCCCAGGGAGCGATCCGACTCATCAGGGGCGACGACCACCAGCATCCCGATGCCCATGTTGAACGTTCTGTACATTTCGTCATCCGCGATGTTGCCCTGGGAGCGGATCAGCGAGAACAGCGGTGGGACGCTCCAGGTGGTTCGGTCGATCCGCATGGCCAGAACCGCAGGAAGGACCCTGGCGGGGTTGTCGATCATTCCGCCGCCCGTGATGTGGACCAGCGCACGGGGGTCGATTCCGGCTTCTCGCAGGGTTCGGATCTCGGCTAGATAGCTGCGATGCGGACGTAGCAGGGCGCTACCGAGCGTTGTCCCCAGGGCGGCCACCCGGTCGGTGAGATCCCAGTGCTCGAAGACTTTGCGGGCCAGCGAATAGCCGTTGGTGTGGAGCCCAGACGAGGGAAGCGCGATCACAACGTCACCGGCGGCGAGCCGCCTTCCGTCGATGATGTCTTCACGATCGACGGTTCCCACGATCGTACCGACTACGTCGAGATCATCATCGAGATAGACGCCCGGCATCTCTGCGGTCTCGCCACCGAGGAGAGCGCACCCGGCCTCACGGCAGGCGGCGGCCATGCCCGATACGACTTCAGCGATGACATTTGGATCGAGGTTGCCGGTGGCGATGTAGTCCAGGAAGAACAGCGGCTTCGCTCCCTGGACGAGGATGTCATTGATGCAGTGATTGACGATGTCGTGGCCCAGGGGTTCGAAGCGTCCCAGCGCCGCCGCGATCTTGGTTTTCGTGCCGACCCCGTCGGTCGACGCAACCAACACGGCGTTCGGGCCTAGTCCGGTCGCGTCGAATATTCCGCCGAAGGAGCCGATCCCGGCGATGACCTCGGGCCCGTAGGTCGAGGTCACTTCATCTCGAATCAATTCCACGGTTTTGACGCCGGCGTCGATATCCACCCCGGCGTCGGCATAGGTGATGCCTTGCGACGTCTCAGATCGGTCGGAGCCGGGGTCGGTCAGGTCGAGCCTGCGGGCTCCAATGTCGCTGCGGTATTGCATGCCTGCGAAGTCGATGTGTTCGATTCCGTGGTAGGCGCAAGCTAGGGCCATCGGGAGGCTCTCTTGTACCCCGGTCACCGCCAGCACCCGGCCGCCGTTGGTGACGAGTTCATCGTCCATCCTCGTCCCGGCGTGGAAAACCTTGACGCCGGGAACACTGTTGGCTTCCAAGATGCCGGAGATGGGTACGCCCTTGTCGTACTCACCGGGATAGCCCGCAGCGGCGGCGACGACGGTTGCCCCGACGCCATCGCGCCATGTGACATCCATGCTGTGCAGCGTGCCGTCGATGCATGCATTGAGGATCTCCCACAGGTCCGTCTCCAGGAGCGGCAGGATCACCTGAGTCTCCGGATCACCGAAGCGGCAGTTGAACTCCAGGACCTTGGGGCCGGTCGGAGTGATCATCATTCCTGCGTAGAGCACTCCTACGTAGGGATCGCCGGCAACGGCGAGAGCGCGGATCACCGGTTCCATGACTTCTGTAACCACGAAACGCTGCAAGGCTTCGTCGACGAGGGGGGTCGGGGCGTAGGCGCCCATCCCTCCCGTATTGGGGCCTTGATCACCGTCGAGCAGTTGCTTGTGGTCCTGGGCTGCAGGCATCGGGATCAGCGTCGTTCCATCACAGAACGCAAGCACCGTGGCTTCCTGGCCGGTGAGACGTTCCTCGATCAGCACCTCGTCACCGGCGGCGCCAAACTCCCGGTCCACCATGATCCGGTGCAGCGCCTGCTCGGCCTCGGCGAGAGAGTTGGGGACGACAACACCCTTCCCCGCGGCGAGACCGGAGGCCTTGATGACCGTCGGGTGCGGGGCTGAGCGTACGTAGGCGAGCGCCTCTTCGTAGTTCGAGACGACTGCATAGTCTGCGGTGGGAACCCCCACCCGTCTCATCAAGTCCTTGGAGAATGACTTGGATCCCTCGAGGCGAGCGGCGGCGGCAACCGGGCCGAAGCAACGTAGACCGGCTTGCTCGAACTTGTCGACTATGCCTTCCACAAGCGGAGCCTCGGGGCCGATCACCGTCAGATCGACATCGTTGGTACGTGCGAAGGCAATGAGATCGTCTACTCGATGCATCTCGATGGGGACGTTCTCGATGCGATCGTCACCTGCCGCCGTTCCGCCGTTCCCGGGAGCGACAAACACCCGCCGGATCTGCGGCGACTTGGCGAGCTGCCAGGCCAGAGCGTGCTCGCGGCCACCACCTCCCACTACGAGTACGTTTGCCGTCATTCGAAGTCTCCGCTCTGCGCCCAGGCCGATTGGAAGGCCAACTTGTCTCGATCTCGCCAGTACCCGTTCAGCTCGATTGGGTACTCGCCGGTGAAGCACGCATTGCAGTGACCGCCCTGGGTTCGCGTTTCCTCGGTGACGGCTCGCATCATGCCCCGTTCCGACAGATACGCCAGGCTGTCCGCCCCGATGTGTACCCGGATCTCCTCGGTGGACTTCACGAAACCGATCAGCTCTTCGCTGTCGGCCATGTCAATCCCCATGAAGCATGGGTGGCGCACCGGCGGAGACGACACCCGAACATGGACTTCGGCGGCACCGCCTTCCCGCAGCAAGTTCACCAGCGGGCCTGCGGTGGTGCCGCGTACAATCGAATCGTCGATCAGGACGACCCGTTTCCCGGAGAGGTTGGCCTCGAGCGGGTTGTATTTGAGGTGCACCCCGGAGCGGCGCAGGCGGTCGCTCGGCTCGATGAAGGTGCGTCCGATGTAGCGGTTCTTGGTGAGACCCTCGGTGTACGGGATGCCCGATGCCGTTGCGTAGCCAATCGCAGCGGGGGTGGCGGAGTCGGGTACCCCAACTACGACATCAGCCTCGACCGGGGCCTCTGCCGCCAGGATCTCGCCGAGCCGCTGCCGCACCCGGTGGATGGTCTGACCCTCCAACACGGAATCCGGGCGGGCGAAATAGACATACTCGAAGACGCACAGCGCCGGCCGGCTGCTCGTACTGCCGGCGCGACTGTGGCAGCCGGAAGCGTCGAGCCGAACGATCTCGCCGGGGGCCACTTCACGTACATACGCCGCTCCGACCGTCCCCAATGCGCACGATTCGGATGCAAGTACATACCCCCCGTCGGGTAGTTCTCCGATGCACAGCGGCCGGAAGCCGTGCGGGTCCCGTACCCCGAACACGGCGTTGCGGGTGAGCACCACCAGCGAGTATGCACCTTCGGCCGCCTCCATGAACTGTGCGATGCGGACCTCCCAGTCGGGATCCCCGTTGTCCGAACCCGGCGGCGGGGCGGCCAACATCTGGGTGATCACTTCACTGTCGCTGGAAGAGGTCAGACCGACTCCGCGCTCGAGCAGCTGTCGGCGTAGCTCGGGGGAGTTGGTCAGATTCCCGTTGTGCCCAACTCCGAGCGGGCCATGCATGGTCTCGATGAGATACGGCTGCGCATTGCGGAGGTGGGATGACCCCGTCGTTGAATAGCGGGTTTGCCCAATGGCCAGATGGCCCTCCAATCGAGCCAGGTTGTCTTCGGTGAAGACCTGGGCCACCAGTCCCATGTCTTTGTGCACTGCAGCCGCGATTCCGTTGCCGGTGGCTATACCGGCGCTCTCCTGGCCCCGATGCTGTAACGCATATAGGGCAAAGAAAGTGACTCGGGCAACGTCCGTATCGGTTGCATAGATACCGAAGACACCACACGCTTCGCGCGGGCGGTCGAGGGTGTCCTCGTTGAAGCTGGTATCCACTCAGTCGTTCTCCGGTCCCTGCGAGATTACTGGCCCCTCACGCTGTGGTCGTCGTCGATGATTGTCTGGGTCGATTGTGCCCGAGCGGCCTCTACCGCAGCACGCAAGTCGGTGTCACCAAGAGCGAACACCTTGGCGGCCAACAACGCAGCTGCTCCTGGCTCGAGTACGACCGCCGGGGCTATTCCCGAAGGCATGCGGAGCGATGAGAAGACATCGGCTCCCCCGAAGCGGTCAGAGTAGGGTGGGCACGCAATTACCGGGGCCGCCACATTGCCATCCACCAGCCCGCTCAGGGCATTGGATCGCCCGGCGATCGTTACGTAGACCTTGGGCCGGGGATCCGCTTCATATGCAGCGAGCAAATCCAACACGTAGGCGGCCGCTTTGTGTGCAGACGCAACCCGGATTTCGCTTTCTATGCCGAAATCGGTGAGGGCGGTGGCGACCGCCTGCCCATGGCCCAAATCCGACTTCGACCCCATGACGATTGGTACCAGCGGTTTCACAACAACGCCTTTCTGATTCTCTCGGCTACTGGTATTGCTCCGGGAACGAAGCTGTTGCCGGTGAGGCGCTCGAAGGCGTCGATGTAGCGCGCCGCGACCGTGGCAACAAATTCGGCCGGCATGGTGGGGGCAGGGCCCTCGCCCCGATAACCCCGGTCCGCAAACCAGAACCGGAGGAATTCCTTGTCGTAATTCTGCGGCTCTCCCGAGTTGTAGGTCTCCGCGATCCAGTAGCGGCTCGAATCCGGGGTGTGTACCTCGTCGATCAGGGCGAGCTGACCCTCGATCAAGCCAAACTCGTACTTGGTGTCGACGAGGATGAGCCCGGCAGCGGCTGCAACCTCCTGGCCCTTGCGGAAGATCGCGAGAGCTGCTGTCTTGACCTGTTGCCAGAGTTCAGGCTCGACCAGACCGAGCGAGACGACTTCTTCGTCGGTGAGCCTTTCGTCGTGGGCGCCCCCGGTCGCCTTGGTAGTGGGAGTGATGATCGGCTCGGGGAGAGCATCGTTTTTGGACAGACCGGGTGGCAGGTCGAGACCGTACGGGCGGTCGACACCCTGGTCGTAGAGCGTCCACAGCGAGGTCGACGTTACGCCAGTGATGTAGCCGCGTACGATCACCTCTACCGGGAGCGCCGCCGCCTCGGCTCCGATGGTCACGTTTGGATCGGGGATGCTCTTCATGTGGTTGGCAACGATGCCGGATGTTTGCTCGAACCACCAAGCGCTCAGCTGATTGAGCACCTGACCCTTGAACGGTATGGTCCCGAGTACCCGGTCGAATGCGGAGACCCGGTCGGTTGTTATCAGGACCCGTTCGCCGGCACGGAGGTAGATGTCGCGGACCTTGCCCTCGACCCGTTTTCCCAACTCGGGTAGATCGGTTCGCAGCAGGGCCGCGGGCACGGCTTGCAGCAGTTCGGCGTGTGACAACGCCATGTCATCTTCCCCTCGGTTGCTCATCAGACACTTGCACCATATTTGACTCCGTTCTCGAAGAGCTTGCGGCCGGACCCGTTCGTGTGTGATTGGTGGCGTCGCGGATGCTGGCTGGGAACGATGTGATTCTCGGGGTGAGGCATGAGACCCAGAATGTTGCCCTCCGGGTTGGTGATCCCGGCGATGTTGTTGACCGAGCCGTTCGGGTTGGCAGGGTAGGGATTGGTTCCCACGGGCACCCGGTAGCGCATAGCTACGAGGTGCCCTGCCTCGATGTCGGCGAGTGTGGCTTCCGGGGCGACAAACCGACCCTCGCCATGCGCCACCGGGCACAAGATGGAAGAATCGAGGTTCTCCAGCCAGAAGCTCACTGAGTCCGGATTGGGGTCCAGCTCTACCCAGCGGCACTCAAAACGACCCGAGAGGTTGTGAGTGAGAGTGGCCTGTTGTCCTTTCGATCCGCCTACCGCCGGCAGCAGACCCGCCTTCACCAGAGCCTGGAAC
>JARFRN010000136.1 GCA_029287195.1 Acidimicrobiia bacterium
ACGCGCCGGGCTGGAGGCGGCCGACTTCGGGCGACCCGATCTCGAAGGCTGCAACGAGATGCTCAACATCACTCGGCCTGATGTCGTGACGTCAATGCACGACTCGTTCCTGGCTGTGGGAGTCGATGTCGTGGAGACCAACACATTTGGAGCGTTCGCCGTGCCGCTTGCGGAGTACGGCATCGCCGATCGAGCCTATGAGCTGAACCGGGCTGCGGCGGAGCTCGCGCGGAATGTCGCCCGCGACTACTCGACTCCCGAGCATCCCCGCTGGGTGGCCGGATCAATCGGCCCCGGTACCAAGCTGCCGTCGTTGGGGCACATCCGATATCGGGAACTGGTAGCAGCATATGAGGTGCAAGCCCGAGGCCTCATCGACGGTGGCTGCGACCTGCTGATCGTCGAGACGATGTATGACCTCTTGACGCTGAAGGCCGCGGTCGCCGGGAGCAGAAAGGCAATGCGTTGGGTGGGTCGGTCACTGCCGCTGCAAGTACAGGTGACTATCGAAACCTCCGGACGGATGCTCCCCGGAACCGAGATCGGGGCGGCTCTTGCTGCCGTAGCGCCGTTGCGGGTCGATGTAATCGGACTCAACTGTGCTACCGGTCCCGAGGAGATGGACGAGCATCTCCGCTACCTGGCGCGCCATTCCCCGGTTGCCGTGTCGGCGATTCCCAACGCTGGTTTGCCTGCAGTTGTGGATGGCGAGATGCGCTATGACTTGACTCCGGCCGAGCTGGCGAACCATCACGCCCGGTTCATTACGGAGCTGGGTGTCAGTGTGATCGGCGGCTGTTGTGGCACGACACCGGAACACTTGGAGGCGGTTGTTGCTCGGTGTCGCAACCTGGTCCCGGCACCGAGATCGCCGGTTGCTGAGATCGGCGCTTCGTCGACCTATAGCTTCGTGCCGTTCGAGCAAGACACTTCGTTCCTCATCGTTGGGGAGCGCACCAACGCAAACGGGTCGAAACAGTTCCGCGAGGCGATGCTGGCTGAGGATTGGGACACCTGTCTCGAGGTAGCCCGCGGGCAGGTTGCGGAGTCGGCCCATATGGTCGACCTCTGCGTCGACTATGTGGGACGCAACGGCGTAGCCGACATCGAGGAGCTGGCAGGTCGCTTCGCCACCCAGGTTCCGGTACCGCTGGTGCTCGACAGCACCGAACCGGATGTCATGCGGGCGGGTTTGGAGCTCATAGGAGGACGCTCGGTCCTCAATTCGGCCAACCTCGAAGAGGGCGAAGGCGAGGGCTCTCGATTCGACCGAGTCATGCGGCTTGCTCGCGATCACGGCGCTGCGGTGATCTGTCTCCTGATCGACGAGGAGGGCCAGGCCCGCGACCTGGAGTGGAAGATGCGGGTCGCCCACCGGTTGCACGACCTCGCAGTGAACCGCTACGGCTTGGATCCATCGGACCTTCTATTCGACCCACTGACATTTCCGCTGACCACCGGCGACCCAGACCTGCGACGCGATGCGATTTCGACAATCGAGGCGGTGGCACGGATCAAGGCCGAGCTTCCCGGCGTTCACACCATCCTCGGAGTCTCCAACGTGTCGTTTGGGCTCAAACCGGCGGCCCGTCATGTGTTGACCTCGATGTTCCTCCACGAGTGCGTAGCCACCGGGCTCGACGCGGCGATCATCCACGCCGGAAGAATCATGCCGCTAAACCAGATCGACGAGCGACATCGTCGCATCTGCCTTGATCTGATATACGACCGAGGCACGGCCGACTACGACCCGCTGACGACGCTCATCGAGGAGTTCACGGGAGTCATCGTCGATCGGGCTGCAGCGCACGATCACAGCGAGTGGCCGGTGGAACGCAGGCTCAGCCAGCGTGTCATCGACGGCAACATGACCGGTCTCGAAGACGACCTGGCAGAGGCACTGGCCACTGGAATGAGGCCACTCGACATCATCAACGAAACGCTGCTCGACGGGATGAAGGCGGTCGGTGAGCTCTTCGGATCCGGTGAGATGCAGCTGCCGTTTGTACTGCGCAGTGCTGAAACGATGAAGAAGGCGGTCTCCTATCTCGAACCGCACATGGAAAAGGGAACGACCGAGCATCGTGGTTCTATCGTGCTGGCAACAGTACGGGGTGATGTTCACGACATTGGGAAGAACCTCGTGGACATCATCCTGAGCAACAACGGATTCGATGTCCACAATCTCGGCATCAAGGTCGGGATCGCCGAGATAGTAGATGCCTACGAGAAACACGAGGCCGACGCCGTCGGGATGAGCGGCTTGCTCGTCAAGAGCACCCTGGTGATGCGAGATAACCTCCAGGAACTCGGCCGGCGCGGGCTCGCAGACGTACCTGTGCTGCTCGGCGGTGCTGCGCTAACCCGCAGTTATGTCGAAGGCGATCTACGCAAGGTCTATCCCGGCCCGCTGTTCTACGGGAAGGATGCGTTTGCGGGTTTGGAGGTCATGGAGCAAATCGAAGCGGGAGCGGCAGCCGGCGATCCGACCTTCGGACGGACGGAGACACGCCGGCTGCCATCTGTGGAGAGGTCTTCGTTTTCCGACCCGGCGTCATCTCCCTCCCGATCTCCCGAGGTGACGACCGACAATCCAATCTTCGAAGCTCCGTTTCTGGGGTCACGCGTGGTCAAGGGCATCCCGCTGGACGACATTGCCGTCTATGTCAACGAAACCGCGCTGTTTCGTAATCAATGGCAGTTCCGGCCAGAGGCGGGAGAGAGCGGTGCCGCTTTCAAACAACGAGTCCGTGGTGTCTTCCGGGAGCAATTGGCGGCAGCCCGCGAGCAGGATTTGCTGGTGCCTCAGGTCGCATACGGCTACTTCGTCGCCAACGGCGACGGAAACGATTTGGTTATCTGGGCCGACGAGACGCGAAGCCTCGAACTGACCCGCTTCGCTTTTCCCCGACAGCGCCAAGCCCCTTGGTTGTGTATTGCCGACTTCTTCCGGCCTCTGGCGACCGGCGAGCCTGACTATGCCGCCTTCCACATAGTGACGATGGGCGGGCGTGTGTCGCAGCGCACGGCAGAACTTTTCGCAGCAGACCGCTACCAGGACTACCTGCTTCTCCATGGTCTCGGAGTCGAAATGACGGAGGCACTGGCAGAGTACTGGCACCACCGGATCCGCACCGAGTGGGGTTTCGTCGACGAGGACGGACCCAGCTTGCACGGGTTGTTTCGGCAGCAATACCGAGGTGGCCGTTACTCATGGGGTTACCCGGCCTGCCCGGATCTGGAGGACAACGCAAAGGTGGCCGATTTGCTCGGCGCCGCCCGCCTCGGGCTGCGGGTCGGCGAGGACACCGGATATCAGTTCCAACCGGAGCAGACAACATCGGCCCTAATCTGCCACCACCCCAGGGCCAAGTACTTCATTGCGAGGAGAGGCTGATGCTGACGGCATCCCGGGAGTGGGCAGACATCGTCGAGGTGAACCCACCGGTGCTCCCCAACGCACGGCACCTCATGCTCGATCACGCCTGGAAACGGGTACTCATCACAGACAATGCCTTCGGCAAGATCCGAGTCTCCCCGTATGCGTTTGCAGCCCGTATCACCCATGATGTCCCCTCGGTGACACCGACCGTTGTCGTCTCCACTCGCGATCGAAACATCCTCGCCATCGAAAGCGAGGTGAGGGGTGCTCTCGGCAATGGGGTCCAATCGTTCTTGGTGGTCGTCGGGGACACCCGTCCCCAGGTGGAGCACATGGCGCACCACTACGAGATCGTCGAGCACTTGCGAGCGCTGCAGACCCATCTTCCATTGTTCGAGGCGGGGATGACGACCCGGTTCCGGGAGTGGCAGTACCGGCGTCGCATCGATGCGGGCGCCGAGTTCTTTGTCAGCGGTCCGATCGTCGATCCGGCGACGGTCGAGCCGAGCATGGCATTGCTCAACCGGGACTCGGGCGATCCGCCGGTCTATCTCATGGTGATTCCGCCGTTTAGCCTCTCGTGGATCGAGCGGATGGAGTCCGTCGGAAGTGTCCCGGCCACCGAAGGGCTCCGGGCCGAAGCCGCCGCAGGTATGACACGCGAAAGGGCGTGGGAGCTGTCGTTGCAGACCGCCGCAATCGCCCAGGACTCAGGGTTCGCCGGCGTGATACTCACCGGACTGAAGTTCGATACGGTCGTTGACGAGGCTGTCGGGGTATGGCGCAACGCCGGCGGCTGATGTAATCAGCGGGCAGTTCGATGCAGCCGAACTGCGGCTAGCCCGTTTCCAACAAACGCAGGATTGTCTCGCTGGCCACCAGGATGCCGGTTTCGATTGCCGATTCGTCGATGTCGAAGCTGGCGGAATGCAGATCCACCGGGTGGTCGGGGAGCGCCGCTCCCAATCGGATGAGCGCTCCCGGGACGTCCTCGAGGAACCAGGCGAAGTCCTCAGCACCCAGGCTTTGATGGGTGTGCTTTATGTTCTCGGCGCCGAGCGCCGCCTCTGCCGCACTCTCGACTTTGCGGATGACCGAGGCATCGTTGACCACCGGCGGGGAACCCGGCATGTACTCGACCTCCGCGGTAGCTCCGAGGGGTCCCGCCATGTCCGCCACCAACGATTCGATTCGCTTCGGCATCTCTCGCCATAGATGGAGATCAAACAGCCGCACGGTGCCTTGCAGTTCTGCGTGAGTTGGAATGACGTTGGCTGCCGTGCCTCCCTGCACACTTCCGAACACAACGAGCACCGTTTCCCGAGGATCGATGTCGTTCCGGATCAGCTGAGGGAGGTCGGTGATGATGCGCGCCGCCACGTAGAGCAGATTCACCGTCTGGTGAGGTCGCGAAGTATGTCCACCGGGGCCGGATAGCCTGACCGTGAATCGATCAGAGGCGCCGGTGATTCCCCCGGTGCGAATGCCAACCTTGCCGGCCTCGAGCGAGGGGTCGACGTGAAAGGCTGTGATCGCCTCGAGACCGCGGTGGACCCCGTCGTCGCGCATCGCCTGCGCTCCGCCCGGGATCATCTCCTCGGCGGGTTGGAAGAGGAATCTGGCTTCACCCTGAAAGTCCTCGTATTGCCGTAGAACCCAGGCGGTGCCGAGCGCAATTGCGGTGTGGACGTCGTGTCCACAGGCATGCATTACCCCAGGCACAATGGATGCGTAGGAAGGCGTTGCCTCTTCTGCGATGGGAAGTGCATCCAGGTCGGCCCGGAACCCCACGGCACGTTCGCCGCTGCCGACACTGGCAACCAGTCCGGTGCCCTCGGGGCGAACCGTTGGTTTGATATTCCACGCCATCAGCTTCTCCACAACCTTGCGCGTGGTGCGGTGTTCGGTCCAGCCCACTTCGGGGTTGCGGTGGATGTCGCGCCGCACCTCGATCATGTCGGGTGCGATCTCGGCGGCGAGGCGCGTCAGCGTACGGATTCGGTGGGGCATGCCGAGATTGTAGTGACGGCGCCTCGGCTGCGCGCCTGCCGGAGCCATTTCGAGCCGCCGACACCGCTGCCTCCGTCGAACTAACTTGGCGAGGTACTTCTGGCAGAGAGGTGTTGTCCATGATTGCGCGACCAGCTTTTACGATCGGCATAGAGGAGGAGTATCTGGTCGTCGACATCGAGAGTCGCGAACTGGTGCAGGACCTGCCCGACGGCCTCATGGCAGCATGCGAGGAGATCCTCGAGGGTCAGGTGAGCCCCGAGTTCTTGCGGTCGCAGATCGAGATCGGCACCAGGGTGTGTTCGAGCGTTCACGAGGTCAGAGACGAGCTCAAGCGACTGCGGCGGGCCGTCGCCGACGTCTGTAACGAGTATGGCTTGGCACCGATCGCCGCTTCGACCCATCCTTCCGCTGACTGGTATGAGCAGCGGCATACCGACAAGCCCCGCTACAACATTCTCGCCAAGGCTCTCGGCGGGGTGATCCGGCGACTGCTCATCTGCGGCATGCACGTCCACGTCGGAATCGAGGATCCCGACATGCGGGTGGACTTGATGAACCAGGTCCTCTACTTCGTTCCCCACTTGCTGGCTCTGTCCACGTCTTCTCCATTCTGGACCGGCGACGAAACCGGTCTGAAGAGCTAGCGGACGTCCGTCTTTCGCGCCGTGCCGCGGACCGGCATGCCCGCTGAGTTCGAGTCGTGGGCAGAGTACGAGCGTCAGGTCCGTGTTCTCGTCG
>JARFRN010000152.1 GCA_029287195.1 Acidimicrobiia bacterium
GCCTCGTTCTTGGCGCTCAGCAGCAGGCCGCTCAGGATTGCACCTTTCGCCGCCGCATAGTCGGCGTGCCCGGCCTCCCCGAACGACCCCGCCGTCGACGCAATCATCACCAGCGAGCCGCTGCCGGTGGTGGCGGCGTGGGCGAGGAAGCCGCGTGCCGTCAGGAACGTCGCCGTCAAATTGGCGGCGAGGGTGTCGTTCCAACGTTGCAGCGGTAGCTCCCAAATCGGCAGGTCATCACGCGGCCACTTGCCGGCATTGGCCACGCAGACATCGAGCCGTCCCAGCTGCGCCACCGCCTGGGGAATCAGATCGGCGGCCGCGGCTTCCATTCGTAGGTCGGCGGCCAAGGCGACCCCTCCGATCTCGGCGGCGAGCGATTCCGCCGCTTCCTGCGAGGTGTTGTAATGAACGGCGACCTTGGCGCCCTCGGCAGCGAAGGCCCTCACGATTGCGGTGCCGATCCCGCCGGCACCGCCGGTAACGAGGACCCCTCTTCCTGCCAGCCCGGTCTCCATAACGCTCCCCTGATAGTCCAGAGCGCAACTTACACCCACCGGCTGTTCCAAGCCTCCGAGGGCGTACCCTTAGGCCCATGCCGCAGAGAGTTGTCATCGTAGGGGGTGGATTCGGCGGGTTGACGGCAGCCAAGCGATTGCAGCGCGCCGACGTCGAGATAACACTGATCGACCGAACCAACCATCACCTCTTCCAGCCATTGCTGTATCAGGTGGCCACCGGCGGTTTGTCGCCGGCCGATATCGCGTCGCCGATCCGCTTCGTCCTGCGGCGCCAGCGAAACGTCCGCGTCCTCGAAGACACTGTTGTCGACATCACGGGAAACTATGTGACAACCAGGACCGGAACCGTTCCGTTCGACCACCTGATCGTCGCCACCGGCGCCACCCACCACTACTTCGGCAACGACCACTGGGAGGAGAACGCTCCCGGCCTCAAAACCCTGCCCGATGCGACCCGACTGCGGGCCACGATCCTGGAAGCCTTCGAGGCCGCCGAGCGCACCGGCCACGCCGACCTCACGTTCGTAATTGTCGGCGGAGGCCCAACCGGAGTGGAGATGGCCGGAGCGATTGCGGAAATGGCCCGGCACACTCTGCGCCGGGACTTCCGTACGATCGATCCGGGTGCCGCCCGCGTTCTGCTGGTAGAGGCCGCCGATCGCATCCTCGGTTCCTACCCGGAGAAGCTCTCCGCAAAGGCCGCATCACAACTCCACCGCCTGGGCGTTGAGGTATGGACCGGCTCCCTGGTAACGGAGATCGGCCACGATTGGGCAACCCTGCGCCGCGGCGACCGTGAGGAGCGGCTGGCAACGGTAGCCACAGTCTGGGCAGCCGGAGTGAGGGCGTCACCGCTCGGCGAGGCGCTGGTCCCCCTCGGGGCTCAACTCGATGGTGCGGGACGCGTAAGGGTGAGCCCGGATCTCACCATTCCCGGCCATCCCAACATCTACGTCATCGGGGACCTGGCTTCAATCGCGATGGACGACGAACCCGTCCCGGGAGTCGCCCCGGCAGCGATGCAAATGGGGCGCTATGTCGCAGATCGGATCCGGGGCCGCACCGGCAAGCTGTTTCGCTACCGCAACAAGGGCAACCTGGCAACCATCGGTCGCAGTGCGGGTGTCGCCGACTTCGGCTGGATTCGATTCGCCGGATTCCCGGCGTGGGCGGCGTGGCTCGGCATCCACATCTTCTTCCTCATCGGTTTCCAGAACCGGCTGTTGGTGATGATCCAATGGGCCTGGAACTACGTGACCCGTAACCGCTCGGCACGCCTTATCGTGAGATACGACGAGTAGAAGGACAGAGAGCATTGCACATAACGGCCGACGACCTGATCGACGCACTGCGTAGCCAGGGATTGAGGATCACCGAGGCGCGGCGCGCCGTCTGTACGGTCATTGCCGGCAGGCACGGTCAGCACCTCACCGCCGCCACCATCCTGTCCGACGTCCACAGCGACACCGGCAATACAATCGACCAGTCGACTGTATATCGCGCGCTGGATGAGCTGGAAAAGGCCGGGCTGCTGGTTCATTGCCACCTCGGCCATGGGCCTGCCGTCTACCACCTTCCCTCAGAAGCGGCACACGTCCATGTCGTGTGCGAGCGTTGCGGGGCCATTGCCTCCGTTTCTGCCGGCAGCCTGCGCGGCTGGGTCGACACGGTGCGCGCCGCCACCGGGTTCGAGGTAGACCCGACCCATTTCGGAGTGACCGGCCTGTGTGCGGACTGCGCCGCAGCCGCCGACGGACGGTGAGTACTTGCGTTTCCTACCGTCCGCATCTTGACTAGAGTTCTTATTGCGAAGCATTCGCAATAAGGAGAGGGTCCTTGCACATACCCGACGGGTTTATCAACGGCGCTACCTCGGCAGGCTTTGGGGTCGCCGCCGCCGGTGGTGTCGGCGCCGCCCTGCGGCAGACCGGCAAGTACCTGAGTGAACGCCAGGTGCCGCTCGCCGGGCTGGTAGCTGCGTTCGTGTTTGCCGCCCAGATGGTCAACTTCCCGGTTGTCTCCGGAATGAGCGGCCACCTGCTCGGTGGCGTGCTGGCCGCAGTGCTCGTTGGACCCTGGGCCGGATTCGTCGTAGTTGCCGTTGTCCTCCTGGTCCAGGGAATCTTCTTTGCGGACGGCGGCCTGTCTGCGCTCGGTCTCAATATCGTCAATCTGGGGTTCATCGGGGCCGTTGGGGGATACGCCATCTACCGGGCGCTCCTCCGCGCGCTCCCCAAGAACCAACGAGGGGTGATTGTGTCCGCTGGGATTGCCGCAGGTATAGCCGTGCCCCTGGCCGCGCTCGGCTTCGTCATCCAATACGCCATCGGCGGCACCGTCGACATCTCGATGGGGACCGTTCTCACCGCGATGCTGGGCACCCATGTTCTGATCGGCATCGGCGAAGGCATCATCACGGCATTCGTCATCGCGGCCGTGGTTCGGAGCCGGCCCGATCTCGTGTACGGAGCCCCGCAATACACGGGAGTCCGCACCGAGGTGCTGTCGTGAACCGCGACCGTCGAATCTTCGCGGTCGGGCTGATAGCCGCGTTGCTGGTGGCAGTGATTGTTGCGCAGTTCGCCTCATCCGACCCGGACGGGCTCGAGTACGTCGCCGAGCAAGAAGGTTTTGCAGGGAGCGCCGCGGACCATGAACTCGCCGACGCACCACTGGCGGACTACGGCGAAAACGTCAGCGACAGCAGCTGGCTCAATACCGCAGTTGCCGGGACCGCCGGTGTTCTGCTGACCCTGGCCATCGGGTACGGGTTGTTCTGGGTGGCACGCCGCACCAACCGCAATCGACCAGAATCGACTTCTCCGTAGTGGCCGGGGGACACGTACACGCCCTCTACCGGCACGGCGAATCTGCACTACACGGGCTCCTTCCGCAGACCAAGATCGCCGCTGCCTTTCTGTTTGTGTTTGCCGTCGTCGCCACGCCCCGGGAGGCTTTCTGGGCGTTTGGCAGCTACGCCTTTATCTTGATCGGCCTCGCCGCATACGCCGGCCTGGGCATCAAGTTCGTGGCCACCCGAATGATCGTCGAGATCCCGTTTGTGATCGCATCGCTCGCCTTCCCGTTCATAGCCGGCGGCGACAAGGTGACCGTCCTCGGAATCCAGCTGTCGCAGAGCGGCCTCTGGGACATGTGGAACGTCCTCGCCAAGGCCACGCTGGGACTCCTCACTTCGATCGTCCTCGCCGGCACCACCGAGATCCCCAATATGTTGAAGGGGCTAGATGCCCTTCGCGTGCCCCGGGTCATCACCGCGATCATGGGCTTCATGATCAGGTACCTGGACGTCGTTCTCGGGGAGTTCCGACGGATGCGGGTGGCGATGCGTTCCCGGGGACACGACCCGAAGTGGCTCGGCCATGCCCGCCCCTACGCTGCTTCCGCAGGCGCCATCTTCGTCCGCTCCTATGAGCGAGGAGAGCGGGTCTACCTGGCGATGGCGTCGCGCGGCTACGCCGGCCACATGCCGCGCAGCACGATCGAACCGGCACCCGCAACCCAGTGGTTGGGTGTGCTGGCGGTCCCGATGTTTGCCTGGCTGATCGTCGCCTTGGCGTGGTGGTCACTATGAGTGTTCCTACAATCGCCGTCGAAGGCTTGGGGTTTTCCTACCCCGATGGAACCGTCGCCCTGCATTCGATCGATTTGCACATACATCCCGGCGAGCGGGTTGCGTTGCTGGGACCAAACGGGGCGGGCAAGACGACGCTGATCCTGCATCTCAACGGTATCCACATGCCGCAGCACGGCTCGGTTGCCGTATCCGGCTTGGAACTCAGCCGGGACAACGTCATGGAGATCCGGCGGCGAGTCGGCATCGTGTTTCAGGATCCCGACGATCAGCTGTTCATGCCGACGGTCCGGGCCGATGTCGAGTTCGGACCGCGCAACCTGGGCCTGGAGGGCGACGAGCTGGACGAACGGGTCGACGCGACACTGGAGACGATGGAGGTGGCGGACCTGGCCGAACGCCCGCCCAACCACCTGTCGTTCGGGCAGAAGCGCCGTGTCGCCATCGCCGGCGTGCTGGCCATGGAGCCCGCCATCCTGGTGCTCGACGAGCCGACCTCCAACCTGGACCCGGCGAGCCGGCGCGAGCTGGCTACGACGTTGCGGGCGTTGGATACCACCCTGCTGGTGGTTACCCACGATCTCCCCTTCGCCCTCGAGATGTGTCCCCGCACGTTGGTCATGGACGAGGGCCGGATCGTCGCCAACGCCGAGACTGCCGAAATCCTGCGCAACGACGAGTTGCTGAAGCAGCACCGGCTGGAATTGCCGTACGGCTTGTCCATCGCCGTCGGAGATTGACTTGCCGTTCCAAGTAGCCGCACTGCTGGCCGCGTCGTCGTGGGCGGTCGGTGGGTTGATCGCCGCCGAACCCTCCAGACTGCTCGGTGGCCCGAGGTTCGTGCGGCTGCGCATGGTCTACGTGACCGTTGCACTGTCGCTGATCGGGCTGCTGGTCGGGGGATGGGGAACCGTCGAGTCGGGTGACTGGGTGCCTCTCGCCATCTCCGGCTTTGTGGGGTTGGCCCTGGGCGACGCCGCACTCTTCGAGGCATTTTCTCGACTCGGGCCGCGCCGTACCGGGATGCTGTTCACCGCCAACGCGCCGATCGCCGCCGTCCTCAGTGCCATCATCTTCGAGGAGGAGTTTGGTTTTCTCGGAGTTCTGGGCACCATCTTCGTCGTAGCCGGGGTGAGCCTCGCCATCGCCTACGGAACCCGGCCCGGCCAGTCGCACACCTGGGAGGAGGTACGCGGCTCGCTGTGGGTCGGCGTCACATTCGGACTGCTGGGAGCTCTCGGCCAGTCGGTCGCAGTGCTCGTCGCCGACCCGGTCTTCGACGGGACACTCGACCCGTGGGCCGGGGCGGCGGTGCGAGCGGTGGTCGGCACTGCCGGCCTCTTTGCACTCCGGCCGTGGTTCGAGCGCCGCAGCAATTCGCGGCCACCGGTGACCTTTACGCTGCGACTGTGGGTGCTGGTGCTCATATCGGGGACCCTGGGCATGGTGGTGGGGAAGACGCTGATGTTGATCGCCCTTGAAGGCGGCCCTCCCGGTTTGGTATCGATCCTGGTTGCGGTAGCACCCGTGATCCAGCTACCGATCATCTGGCTGGTCACCCGCGACCTTCCACCCGGCGGCGCCTGGCTGGGGGCGCTGCTGGCGGTAGCCGGGACCGCAATGGTCCTCGCCTAATCCCGTTCCTGCGTGGCTCCGTCCGAATAGTCGGACCGGGTAGCGCAAGAAGGGGAGGTATCCCGGTTGCCGGGGCCCGCTCTCCGCGCACCGGGACCGAGTCGCACTAGATTCACCTGTCATGGCAGCAGGTGAATCAACCCGGGTAGTGATTGCGGCGTTCTTTGCGAACCTCGGAATTGCGATCGCCAAGTTCGTCGGTTTCGCGTTCACGGGCTCGTCGGCGATGCTGGCCGAAGCGATCCACTCAGTAGCCGATACCGGGAATCAGGCGCTGCTGCTCCTGGGGGGACGGCTCGCCAAGCGCCGGCCCGACGATGAATTCCAGTTTGGCTATGCCCGCGAACGGTACTTCTGGTCGTTTGTCGTGGCGCTGGTGCTGTTCTCGCTGGGCTCGCTCTTTGCACTGTACGAGGGATACGAGAAGCTCCGTCACCCTGAAGAGCTAGAGAACATCGGCTGGGCATTTGCGATCCTGGGATTGGGCATTGTCTTCGAGGGCTACGCCTTCTACACCGCGGTCACGACCTCTATCGACGTCAAGGGCCGCCGTACCTGGTGGCAGTTCATCAGGACATCGCGGATCCCCGAGTTGACCGTTGTCCTCCTGGAGGACCTTGGTGCCCTCATCGGACTCGTCTTGGCCATGTCGGCCATCACACTGGCAACGGTCACCGGCGACCCGGTCTGGGACGCAATCGGCACCATCACCATTGGGCTCCTGCTCGGGGCGATAGCCATCCTGCTCGCCGTCGAGATGAAGGGTCTGCTCATCGGAGAAGCCGCGCGGCCGCGCATATACCAAGAGATCCGGGACGCCATGCTGCAATCGCCACACGTCCAGAACGTGATCCACCTGCGTACCCAGCATTTCGGGCCGGAGCAGCTGCTGGTGGGCGCCAAGCTCGCTTTCGACCCCGGGCTTTCACTCGGTGAACTGGCCGATGCCATCGATGACGTCGAACAACGGGTTCGCGAAGTGGCGCCGATCGCCCGGCCGATGTACATCGAGCCCGATCTCATGCGTACAACTGCGACTCCCGACCCGTCAGACGATCACCACGACTGAGCCCCTTTCCATCCGAATAGGATGGACTCATGAAGGGTGACATCATCCTCGTAGACGAGGAACACAAGAACGCCGCGGAACAGATCATCGAAAGGCTGCACGGCGAGATCGCACAGTCGGATCGCCGCTACACGATGACGGTCGCCGGGGAGTCGGGAAGCGGCAAGTCGGAGACGGGTCAAGCGCTGGCCGATGCGCTCGATGGGCGCGGCATCAAGGCCGTCGTGTTACAGCAGGACGACTACTACGTACTGCCCCCCAAATTCAACGACGCGGCTCGCCGGGCCAACTTCGCCTGGGTGGGAACGACAGAGGTGCGCCTCGACCTGCTCGACCAGCACCTGCAGCAGGCCCAGGAGGGGGCCGCGAGCATCGTCAAGCCGCTCGTCGACTACGACGCCAATCAGGTCGGCGAGGAGACAATCTCTCTAGAGGGTGCCGAGGTGGTGATCGCCGAAGGCGTGTACACATCGCTGTGTGAGCACGTCGACCGGCGGGTCTTCATCGCCCGCAACCGGCTGGAGACGATGGAGCATCGCATGAAGCGGGGGCGGGAAGAGTTCGACCCGTTCATCGAGGACGTACTGAAGAAGGAACACGAGATCATCTCCCAGCACCGCCCCCGTGCCGACGTCGTCATAACCAAGGAATACGACGTCGAGTTCGTGACGGTTTAGCCACTCTCCGGGTCAGCGGGAGTAGCGCAACTCCTGCTCCGCGCCCGAGCCCTCCGAGTGCGTCACAACAAAGCTGTGATCGCGCAGATCGGCTTGCAGCCGCGCCGAGTAGCCACGATTCCGCCAGGTCAAATCCAAGAGGTGGGGCTCGGTGTCGGCGATCTCGAGGTCACCATGGAAGGCGGGGGACGTGTTCCTCAGCCGGAGTAGACCCAGCTGGTCCCGGACCACCGCCTGCTGCAAGCCCGCTTCGACATCGCCGAGGGTCAGCGTCGTGCGGTTGATCTCCTTGTGGCCGCCGGCGCCGGCACGATCGGCGGCGGCGTAGTCGTTCCTCCCGGCAAACAGGTCGAGGTACCAAACCTGCGGAATGCCGGGGGTGAACAGTTGGATCGCCCGTGCCAGACGTAGCTTCTGCTCGTCCTCACCCAGCGCACTGAAGTAGGTGGCATTCACCTGGTAGTAGGCGATCTTCTTCCCGTCCGCCCCGTACAGGTTCTTG
>JARFRN010000178.1 GCA_029287195.1 Acidimicrobiia bacterium
AGGCCTAGTTGGATGTCTCCTCAATGGCTGGCCTACTGCGGACGACAGGTAGATATGCGCCTTGGAATAGATCTCGACGGTGTTGTAACCAACTTCATCCTTGGATGGATGACGCGCTACAACGTCGAATTCGGCACACACCTGACCGAGGATCTCGTCGATCACTGGGATGCCGCGGCAGACCTGACTCACTTCTCCGACATGTCGGACTTCTGGGGCTGGGCAGGAGCGGCCGGTGGTGGCCCCACAGTATTCCGCAACTTGACCGCCTATCCCGGGGCGTTGCGAACGCTCAATGAGCTGGCCGTCGACCATGACATCGTGATCCTGTCGATGAAACCCGATTGGGCGGCGTCCGATACGTTTGCATGGATTGCCGAACACCACATCCCGACCCGGGAGGTACATCTGCTCCGCGACAAGTGGAGAGTGCAGTGTGATCTATATCTCGATGATTCGCCTCATGCACTCCCCGGTCTCGTCGCCAATCGGCCCGAGGCAATCGTGTGTCGCTATGTTCGTCCGTGGAACGAGCCGGTACCCGGCGCTCGCGATATTCACGATTGGGCGGAGTTCTGCGCATTTGTGAAGCAGGAGGAATGCGAGTGGAGCCAGCCGGCCTGAACATCCGCCGGCTCCCGAAAATGGCGTTTCCCGAATAGGCGCAAACGCTGCTGAGGTCTAGTGTTGATGGTGTAAGGCGAGTGGAACAAATGCTGGGCTACCCAAAGGGAGTACATTCGCAATGAAGATTCGCAAGCTACTTGTTTTGTTTGCCGTCCTGGCCCTGATTGCGGCCGCATGCGGTGATGACGACGACGCAGGAGAGACCACGGCTGCGCCGGAAACGACTGCGGCAGCAACAACGGAAGCGCCGACTACGACGGCGGCACCGACCACGACGGCGGCACCGACGACCACTGAGGCGGCAGCACCGAGCATCGGCACCGCCGACAGTCCGATCGAGGTTCTCTTCGTTCCGTCGGTTAGCGCCGAGGAGATCATCGCCGGTGGTGAACTCCTCAAGGAGGCTCTCAACGAGGCGACGGGGCTGGAGTTCAATGTGTCGGTTGGTACGTCCTACGCCTCGACCATCGAGGAAATGTGCGCTTCACCCGAGAACACTATCGGGTTCATCCCGGCTCAGGGCTACGTCCTCGCCAGCGATCTGTGCGGCGTCGACATCCAGCTGAAGTCGCTGCGGTTCGGGTACACGGAGTACTGGACCGAATTCATCGCACCCCGCGAAAGCACCATCACCAGCATCTTCGATCTGAGCGGCAAGAAGTGGGCATATCCGGATGCGACTTCGACGTCCGGATTCCTGGTTCCGTCCGGCATCTTCGAGCGCTTCGCCATCAACGTCGGCGAATCCTTCGAGGCTGGTGGTCACACCGCGGTTGTCCGCGCCGTCTACAACGGCGAGGCCGATTTCGGCACGGTGTTCTACAGCCCGCAGATCGATGCCGAAGGCAACGTCATTTGGGACGGGACCGAAGCAGGCGCCGACATCACGGCGGAGGCGATCGAGGCTTGCGTGCTGGATGCCGAGGGTGAGATCGAGTGCAGCGGTGAGTACCCCCGGGACGCGCGGCGCAACATCCGGGAAGAGAACCCGGACGTTATCCAGAACGTGAAGATCTTCGCGCTGTCGGATCCGATCCCGAATGACGGCATGGCCTTCGGACCTGACTTCCCCGCGGACCTGAAGACACAAATCGTGGATGCCATGGTCGCGTTTGCCGAGAACGATCCGGAGACCTTCGAGGCGGCCTTCGACGCCTATAGCTGGAGCGGTGTCGCTCCGACCGACGACTCGGAGTTCGACTCGATTCGGGCGCTGCTGCAAGCTCTCGGCTTCACGCTCGAAGACTTCTAGGCCAAATATGGACTCGGCCGCTGCCGAGCCAACAGGTGATGTTGATACGGGCGAGGTGCAAACCCCGCCCGTATCGCATTTTCCGGGTGCAGTAACGAGAATGGGCGGCACCAGTGAGGAGGTCGTCCGTGCTCAAGGTTGAACACCTGACAAAGGTCTACGAAGGAGGCACGCTCGCCCTCGAAGACGTGTCCTTCGAAGTAAAGGACGGAGAGTTCATGGCCGTCATCGGCTTGAGCGGCTCCGGCAAGTCGACGCTGTTGCGTTGCATCAACCGACTGATCGAGCCGACTGAAGGCAGCATCACCTGGGACGGTGTAGACATCACTGCTGCTTCGCAAGAAGACCTCCGCCGCATTCGCCGCCGCATCGGAATGGTCTTCCAGCACTTCAACCTCGTAAATAGGTCGAAAGTGACTACCAACGTCTTGTCGGGTCGTCTCGGCTACACCAACCCGGCCTACTCGCTGATCAACCGCTTCTCCAAGGACGACCACGACAGAGCGCAAGCCCAACTGGAACGAGTCGGCCTCACCGACCGCGACGACCATCGCGCCGATGCGCTCAGCGGCGGTCAACAGCAGCGGGTCGGCATTGCGCGGGCCATGATCCAGGAACCGGAGATGATTCTGGCCGACGAGCCGGTGGCCAGCCTCGACCCGGTACTTGCCCATTCCATCATGCAATACCTGGAACAGATCAATCGGCAGGACAAGGTAACAGTTTTGTGCAGCCTTCACTTCCTCGACCTGGTGGAGCGCTACTCACAACGAGTGATCGCACTGAATGAAGGCCGGCTCGTTTTCGAAGGCACGGCCGCTCAACTCGACGACGAGCGGTTCAAGGACATCTATGGACGGGAGGCGGAGCGCATTGGCTGAGAAGGAACGCAACCCCCGCCGCCGATTGTGGATCGTCCTCGGCATCGCCGGGGTCTTCCTGCTGTACGGCTATGCAGTACAAGAGACCGACGTCGATTTGGCCGAGGTACAGAGCGAAACCCGTCGTGCCAGCCTGGTGCGCATCATGCGGAATCTGGCCCAGCCGAATCTGATCACCTACGACAGTGAAGAGGTGACGATCTCCGCAGACGTGCTCGTTCCTTGTCCGGAAGGCGCCGTTGGTCCTGAGTCCGACACTTCGGAACCGCCCTATATCGTGGTTGAGCCATCGTGTGCCGACCCCGGGGACATCGTCACCGTAACGGGCGTCGGCTTTGCCGCCGAATCGAGCGGGATGACCCGGTTCCGGCCGGATT
This sequence comes from Acidimicrobiia bacterium, assembly GCA_029287195.1. Classification (GTDB taxonomy): domain Bacteria; phylum Actinomycetota; class Acidimicrobiia; order Spongiisociales; family UBA5794; genus JAAETI01. The sequence continues at coordinate 3,138 of JARFRN010000178.1, forward strand.
CAGAGTTCGATGTGACGCGCTCGCTGGAACCGTTCACTCCCGACACAGATGGCAACTTCACTATCACCGCCGAGATCCCCAATCGAACTTCGGATCAGTTCCAACAGATAGAGGCAACGACGCGCGTACAGCGCGGTACCTGGCTGAACCGGCAGGTGGTGTGGACCGATCTCAACAACAACGGAATCCGCGACGAGCAAGACATGCCCGAGTCCGGAACGCTGACTATGGAGGTCCCCGACCTTCCCACCATCCCCGGCGCTGGACTTGTTCTGGTGGACGACGACGAGGTCATTCAGACACTCGCTCTCGGCGAGGATTTCGTAGCGACCAGTGGGCCGGCCGAAGGGCTCAACATGTCGGCCGGCGTAGTCGAGAACAGCGACTTCATGATCGCCGGAGCCGACCAGGAAGCAGCAGTCGTCACTCTGACGGGCCCCGGGGGCGGGAACCTCGGCGGACTGCAGATCCTGCTGTACGACCCGGCAACCGGAAACCGTTCCGGGACCTATTTCGTCGCCGACCGCTTCGCCCATTCCCCCCGACTCTCCGACAACGCCCTCGAGACCTGGGACAAGATTCTGGAAACCGTGTTCATGGCGTTTCTGGCGACGACACTCGGTCTGCTGATCGCGCTTCCGCTTTCGTTCCTGGCGGCCCGGAACCTGATGCGGGATATTCGAACGACTGTGACGAATCTTGCTTTGAATCTGCTGGCGATTCCCATCGGCGGGTTGATCGGTCTCTATCTGAGCCGGTGGGCCCGGTCGTGGACGAGCAGCATCGACGGCAACTGGCTCCGACTGCTGCTGGTGATTCTGATACCAATTGCGCTGCTCTACGCTCTGCGTGCCATCTTGAAAGAGGAGGACACCGAAGCACCGACCAGTCGGGAACGGGCCATCACAACCATCGTCCTCATTGCCGCCGGCTTCGTCATCGCGATATGGGCTTTCCTCCTCGCCGCACTGCTCAGGAGCGTCGGAGAATCGATGGGGTGGGGGTTCATCGGGAACTTCATCGCCATCATCGGCGAGGTAACCAGCCTGCTGTTACCGGTCTTTGCCATCCTCGGCGCGATCGGGATGATGATGAACTTCGGTTCCAAGCTCGGTTTTGCGCTAAACGATCGCCTGCAGGGTGCCGCCATCCGGGCCGTCGACCTGCCGTTGGCGGCCGCGGCCGGCGCCATCATCGCCATGATGATCGGAGCCATCATCAACTGGTTCTACCAGTTCGACAATCTGTGGACCAGCCGTTGGATCCCGGGCATCGTCGGCGGTCTCATCGGCCTCTATTTGGCGGCACGGGTCAAGAAGTCGCGCGGCGTGGGTGTCGGCATGATCGTCTACTACATGGCCCGCACCCTGTTCAACACGCTGCGTTCGATCGAGCCGTTGGTGATGGTGATCGTTTTCGTGGTCTGGGTGGGATTCGGCCCGTTCGCCGGTTCGCTTGCCCTGTCTCTTCATACCGCGGCGGCGCTGGCCAAGCTGTACTCAGAGCAGGTGGAGAGCGTCATGCCCGGGCCCATCGAGGCGATCCGAGCCACCGGCGCAACCCGGATGCAGACCATCATCTATGGCGTGGTGCCGCAGATCGTGCCGCCCTACCTGTCGTTCACGATGTACCGCTGGGACATCAACGTTCGCATGTCGACGATCATCGGCTTCGCCGGTGGTGGTGGTATCGGATTCCTGCTGCAACAGAACATCAACCTACTGCAGTACAAGGATGCCGCGGCCCAGATGCTGGCCATCGCCATCGTCGTGGCGACCATGGACTGGATAAGCGCCCGGCTCCGCGAGCGTCTGGTCTAATCGTGGCCGGCTTGATCCGCTGGACGCGGGAGGATACCGAGCGTCTCGAAAGCGAGACGCTATCTCCTACAGCGACCCGATCGGTTGACTCGCGCGGCCGTAGTTTGCCCGAGCTCGGGGACGCGTACCGCACTGCGTTTCAGCGCGATCGCGACCGCATCGTCCATTCCAAGGCCTTCCGCAGGCTGACACACAAGACCCAGGTCTTCATCAACCCGGAAGGCGACCACTACGTAACGCGACTGACTCACACGTTGCAGGTGACACAGATCGGACGATCGATTGCGCGCGATCTAGGACTCAACGAGGACCTGGCCGAGGCGATCTGTCTCGGCCACGATGTCGGGCATTCGCCCTTCGGGCACACCGGAGAAGACGCCTTGAGCGAGTTCGTCGAAGGGGAATGGCTGCACTCGGCACAAGGCGTCAGGATCTTCGATTTGCTCGAGCCGCAGAATCTGACCTGGGAAGTACTCGACGGAATCAGAGCGCACTCCTGGAAGATCGCGGAACCGCCGGCAACTCAAGAGGGAAGAATATGCCGCTTTGCGGACCGCATCGCCTACTTGACCCACGACGTCGAGGACGCAATGCGCGCTGGAGTGATCAAGCGCACGGATCTTCCGGCGGCGGCGCTGGCGAAATACGGTGAACCGGGCAGCGAATGGGTAGCTTCGATGATCCGCGCAGTCGTCGATGAATCGGTCGTACGCGAAAAGGTGGCTATGGACCGGGAATCGCTCGAGGTGATGAACGAGTTACGCGCGTTCATGTTTGCCCGGGTCTACCTGCGTCCCGAAACGGAGGGACAGCGTCGGACGGTGTTCGGCATCATCCGCGATCTGGTCAACTACTTCGTCGCTCACAACGCGGAGATACCCGATACCTATCGCCATACCGAGGCCGACACGCTCACTCAGGTCATCGACTACGTCGCCGGGATGACCGACCGCTACGCCATCAGTGTCCATGACGAGTTATACCGGCCAAGGCTGTTCTAGACATGCTGCTACGGCGTCCAAGACCGGAGTATCTTCCGCTTCGGGACACCATGAGGAAATGGCCTGATTCGTCTTCGGATGCCTAGCCGACCGGCTGCCGAATGATCGTCTTCAGCTTCGCCGGATCGGTCTTGCGGGGATCACCCAGATAGATCTCGTGGTGCAACCCGGACCGCTCCAGACCCTCAGCCGCGATGAACTCGTGGAGCAGTTGAATCGTCGGCGCCTCATCTGCATACGGACCGAGGTGCATCACTTGCGCCGCCGCGCCTTCTTCATAAGTCGCAAAGCGCACCCTGCCACCACCGGCCAAGGTCTTCTCGGCGGTGACTTCCGGAATCACCGTCGCGACCATCTCGACCGTCGCCACATCTGGCTGACAAATCATCATCGTCCACTTCCAGTCGCTCTTGTCTTCGACAGAGAAGTGGGCCATATCGTCCGCCCACCACAGGCCCTCGAGGGGCATAACGGCATAGCCGTCACCGGTCTGCCTTTTGATCGCAGCTCGGATGGCGTATGCGATGGGGCATAGCGCCGCCACGGCTTCGGCGTACTCCTGCGACGTGTTGGGATCGCCCGCACCGTCGATCATCAGAAACGGCCGGGACGGTACCTCCACCAGGGTTGGCCGCCCAACCCTGGCGGTGTAGTACTTGCGATACTCCCTCTTCAGATCAAGCGACGCCACAGCTACTCCACCGGGAAACGGATTTCGGTAACCGGACCGTTGGGATCATCCGGCGGCGTGAGGTATGCCTCTTGAGGCGGCCCGGCCAACTTCAATCCGTTCTCGGCTATCCAACTGCCGATCCGGCCGTAGGCCTCGTCGATCCTGTCGTAGCCGCCGTGATGAACGGTCACCGCCGCTTTGCCTCCAGGGACCGTCCTTTCTCGGAAGGCCCTGCCACCCGGCGTGTCGGGGGCCGCCGCCACGTCACTACCGACCGGGAAGGCAATCTCCACATCGACTTGATCCGGCTTGAACTCGGGATCGTGATAGAGCGCGAAGCACGGTGCGGTCGGCACAATTCCAGCCGGCATCAAAGCGGCAAATCCATCGCCGATCAATGCCCCGATCTTGGCCGGCGCGTCCACAACCTCACGCAGCGCTAGCACGTGCACGGGGTCCAAGGTCTTCAGTACGACTTCTTGCTCTGGCATCTTTCCCTCACTTTCGATCATGCGAAGGCGGGTCTCTACCCGGGCCAGCCGATCCCGCTTCTCAACGACCTCCTGGCTGATCTCGGCTCGCTTCAGCTTGAGCATTCCTCTCAGCTCGGCAATCGAGAGCGCTTCGTCCAAGACCGCCGCAATCTCATCGAGGGACAATCCCAGGTCTTTGAGAGCAAGAATCCGATTCAGCCGGGGCAGCTGCGCTGCGGCGTAGTACCGGTAACCGGTGTCGGGATCGATTGCCGCAGGTGGCAGCAAGCCGGAATCGCCGTAGTAGCGCAGCGCCGATATCGGGATACGCGAGATCTTGGAGAACTCACCAATCCGGTACACGCCCACCTCCGCTGGTTCCGCCTGAGTGAAAGCTTTCACAATCCAGTATGCAGTCTCGAGTTACTCGAGAGTCAATAGGGTTTCTTCCGTCCTGTGACGATTCCGCCGACCGACTGTGATATCTCCAACGCGAACGAGAAACGGCGCCGGTTGCCGACCATCGCCGCCACCGAGGTAGCTTTTCTCCACTCACTGTGTGGGCAATGGTGGGTCGACTCGGGCTGTAGCCCTCAGCCTGCCACCGACCCGACAAGAACGATCAGCACCACATTGAGTGCACTCCACACCACGCACAAGACCATGTAGCGGCGGGCCCAGACTCCCCAGCCGGGGGCGTAGTAGGCAAGCCTCGAGCCGGCAAGAAACCAGAGCGGGAGCGAAGTCGCCAGCGCCGAGGTCATCATCAGCAGCCGACCTGCTTCGATGAAGTCAACAGTGAATATCCAGGCCGTAGGAGCGGCAACGAGGAACATCATCGTTGCCAACAACGAAGCCGCGATATCGGTCATATCGCCTAGTCGGCGAAGCCCTACGCTCAGGGCGAGCGCGGTCAGGGCGAGAGGAAACGCGAGCGCCAGGATTCCCCCCACAGTCCGAGATACTCCGCCGCGGCGGGTTGAGAAGTCGATGTCGGTGGCCACGTCTCCAGCGTAATCCACACTCATAACGAGAAACCTTGCAGAAGGATCGGGGAGACCTTCGCGGTCGGTAGCATCGCAGTAGGCAAGCAACAGGAGCAACGCAATGGGCGACTTCATCGAGGCTGGAGCAGTCAAGGTCATCGAGGTCATCGGGATCTCCCCCGAGGGCTTCGAAGCGGCCGTAGACAACGCTGTTGCCAAGGCTGCAGAGAGTATCTCCGGAATCACCGGGGTCGAGGTTCAGAACCTCAGTGCTCGGGTCTCAGATGGCAAAGTCGTCCAGTACCGCGCCAACGTCAAGCTGGCGTTTGCAGTTCACTAGTGCTCTGCACCAGAGAGGAGCACACCTGACACAGATTCCCTCGCAGCAGCGTCGCCGTATTGCCAGGAGCCGCTCGGACCGGAAGGTCGGCGGGATTGCCGGTGGCATGGCGGAGTATCTCAATGTCGACGCGGCCTGGGTGAGAATTGCGTGGCTGGCGCTACTGGTCCTGGGACCGGGGCTGTTTCTCTACATAATCGCCTGGATCGCCATCCCCGAAGCGGACGCAGAGACCAGCACCGCCCGTCCAGCCAGACAGAATGGTGAGAGTGGTCGGCTGATCATGGGCAGCCTGCTGGTCTTGGTCGGCGGGTCGCTGCTGGCCCGGGAATACCTCCCGTGGATGCAGGACCTGATTCTGCCCGCCGTTCTCATCGCGGTTGGTGTGGGAGTAATCGTCTATTCGCTGAAGACATGACCAACGACATCTTCACCCCCGGCGATCAGAAACCCACCCTCCCGGTCGGGCAGATTGTCACCGGTGCCGTCCTGGTCGCAGTCGGCGTGGGCTGGCTGCTCTCCGCTTTGGACGTGGTGACCATACCGTGGCGTGCTTTGCTGGCCGCAGTCCTGGTCGTTGTCGGCATTGCCCTTGCTGCCACCGCCTCGCGCGGGGCAGCTCCGGGCGGCCTCATTGGAACCGGCATAGCGCTGACGGTGATCCTGGCCGTGCTCAGCACCGTCAGCACGGCCTTTTCGGTGCCGCTGCAGGGTGGCTTTGGCGACAGGAGCTACACGCCGTCCGCGGCAAGCCTGGAGGCGGAATACCACTTGATAGCCGGTCAATTGGAGCTCAGCCTCGCTGATGTCGACTTCCCGGTAGGGGAAACCCGCATCGAAGCAGGACTGACATTCGGCAAGCTCGTCATCGACGACATACCGGATGACGTTGTGGTGGCAGTTGAAGTGTCGGCGGCCGCCGGCCAGGTGAGAGTCCTCGACTCACTGTGGGAGGGTGTTGGCATCGATGAGTCGAAAGCCGAGCCGGGCTTTGCCGATGCAGCACGGCGGCTCTTTCTAGACGCACGCGTTGGGTTTGGCCAGATCGAGGTGAGGCGATGAACAAAGAGCAACGCCGGGCCGTTGTTTTCGGAGTGCTGTTCATCGCAATCGGAGTGCTCTTCCTCCTGGAAGCTCTCGGAGTGTTCGAGATCGCCCCGGCAACCCTGTGGCCGATACTGCTCGTCGCGCTCGGAATCGGAGTGCTCGCCGACAGCGGTCGGGACGATGAAGAGGGTCCGATCCGCTAACCAGCGCACACGATATCTGGGTCATCGATCCTGCGGCGCCGGGAGGAACGAACGGCTACACGTCGCCATCCCGATCACGAAACCTCCAGATCGGGCTGGTCTGCTCGGCGCCCGACTCGTCAGCGAGTGCTCATGCCGCGTCTCTCCCCCTCAATGGGACCGATCCTGAACCCCGGAATCCCCTCTTGCTCGTGACCTTTGGCACTATGCCACATAGCCGTTGCTGGGGATCATGGTTATACCCTCGGAGAGGAGTATCCGTATGCCCGAGATCGTCTCGATCCATGTCGAGTTGGAGGAATCAGCAACTGGAGTAGACGCGACGGGCTGGTTCGAACTCTCGGGCAAGACCTACCGGGCGAGCGCCCATGCGCCCGAGAACCATCGAGACCACCGTATCGCACACGACCTCTCGGTCGCGCGAGTAATGCGTGCTCTCGAACTGGAACTCATGGAGTGGATTCACGAGCACATCGACCGCTACATCAAGGACGAGTAGCGACTACTCGGGATCCCCCAGCTCCAACGCGTAGCCCAACTCGAAGATACCGCTACCCGGCCAGTCGGTTCGCCTCCGGTCGGGACGAGCAACCCAGCCGCGGCGTTCGTACATCGCCCGTGCTCGAGTGTTGCCTTCCAGTACCCACAGCCAGACTGCTCCGTGACCGGCGCTACGGAGGCGGGTCACTGCCATGTCATGCAGCTCCCGGCCGATGCCCCGCGCGGAGTATTCGGGTCGCACGTAGAGCCTGCCGAGATGACCGTACCCTTCTGGTGTCAGCTCGGAGTCGGTCCCGAAGGAGACCGCCCCCACGATCAACCCATCCACCTCGGCGACCCCAACGGTCTGGTACGGGTTGGCCAGGAGCTGGGCCCATTCTGCGGTGAGATCCTCGAGCGTTGGCTTTGCAACCGAATCCGGGAAGATGTGGGCAAACCCGGTGAGGGCAGATTCCAGCTGTACCTCAGCTGCAGCCGGGGCGTCTGCGGGTGTGCCGACTCGAAAGCGGACTTCGGCCTCGCCGGAACTGCTCACGGAGAACGGTGCAGGCCCGTTACGCATGCGTGTGCAGCCGGACCTCGCTCGGCGGTAAGGACATTGATCGCAGCCGAGAGCTTCTCGAGCATCGCTGGGCCCCTCCAGTGCCGGCCACCTGCGGCGATCGTAGCGCCCAAATCTTCCCGTCCGTTATCGTGACGCCATGAATCGACTACTGCGACTCATCGGCGCTCTGGCTCTCGTCGCTGTGGCGTCGGCCTGTGGCGGTAGTGAGGGGTCGACAACCACCCTTCCGCCGGAGCCCGAGCCGGTACTGCAAGCGGCGGCCGAGGCAATGGGATCGGTTGAGTCGGTCCGATTTCTGATCGAGCGATCGGGTGCCCCCATCTACATCGACCCACTGGACACACTCAACTTCGAATCGGCCGAGGGACAATTCTCCGCACCCAGTTCGGCCAGCGCAGTAGTCACGCTTGCGGTGGGCTCGGTCAACGCCCAGATCGGCGCCATTGCGATCGAAGGTAAGACCTGGCTGACCAATCCGATCACAGGGGAATGGGAGGACGCACCGGAGGGATATGTCTTCGACCCGGCCACGCTCTTCGATCCCGCGCTGGGTTGGCGACCTCTGCTTGCCTCCGGGCTCACTGAAGTTGAATGGGTTGGCGAGGATGACAAGAACGGCGAACCCCGCTACCACATCCGTGCGCAAGCAGATCAGGACAGGGTGGCGGTCATCCTGGCGGGGCTGATCGGGAGACAACCGGTGGCACTCGATATGTGGATCGAACCGTCCACCGGATATGTAAGAGAGGCGGAACTCTCGACAGTGAACGAGGGTCAGACTAGTGATTGGTCCATCGAGTTCACGGAATTCGGAGAACCGGTCGAGATCAGTCCGCCCGACATCGAGAGTTGACCTTGCGGCGAAACCGGCTTGAAGCCTCCCCACGTGCTGTGCTCGTTGTGGTTGCCTTTGGTGTTTTCATCGCCGCCGACGATCTCACAGTCGTTACGACCATGCTGCGACCCATCATCAGCGACCTCGGCATAGTCCTGCCCGATGGACTGGATGATGCCGCCTGGATCGTGAACGCCTACCTGATTGCCTACGTTGCAGTCATGCCTTTCATGGGACGTCTCAGCGATGTCCTGGGGAGAAGGCGGGTGTATATCGCTGCTCTCACGATCTTCCTAGCCGGCTCGATCATCATCCCAATGACCAACAGTCTGGGCCCGTTTCTGTTCGGCCGCGTGCTCACCGCAATGGGCGGGGGCGCGTTGGTGCCGATAGGCATGGCTGCGGTCAGCGACGCCTATCCGGCTCGCAAGCGAGCGCGAGCGCTCGGGGTGCTCGGCGCGGTCGACACACTCGGTTGGGTGTGGGGACCCCTCTACGGAGCGATGATCATCCGCTTCCTTGCCTGGCGCTGGCAGTTCTACTTCAACATCCCCTTGGCGATCCTCGGGATCATCGCAGCCTGGTATGTCCTGGGCGACGCAACCGAAGAGCGAAGAGAAGCCCGCATCGACTGGACGGGTGCGTTCCTGCTGACGGTGGCACTGGTTGCGTTGAACCTGGCACTGTTGGGCGCTGCCGAGATTCAGAGCGTGACCGGACTGGAAGAGCTCACGGGTGGTACCGGGGCAGGATTGGCCTGGCTGTACCCGGTTGCCGTGGTAGCCGGCATCGCGTTTGTGCTCAGTCAGCGGCGCATCGAACATCCCCTCATTGATCTCGGGTTGTTCCGCGGCCGTAACCTCATAGCGGCTGTCACTGTGAACTTCATCGTCGGCGCCACCCTCGTCATTGCCATGGTCGACGTTCCGCTGTTCATCAACGTGATCGAACTCGAATTAGAGAGAGCGGCAGTGATCACCGGCTGGGTGCTGAGCGCCCTGACTGCATCCATGTCGCTTGCCTCCTACGTTGGGGGTCGCATCACCGAAAGCCGCTGGTATCGGCCCCCGGTCTTGATCGGTCTTGCCATGGCGGCTGCAGCGTTCCTGACCATGGGCTTCGGCTGGGACGTGGACACGGGGTACGGAGCTATGGCCCTCCAGCTGGCGATTCTCGGCGCAGGGTTCGGACTCGTGATGGCCCCGACCACAGCCGCAGTCGTCGACGCCGCACCACCCGATCGTCGCGGCACTGCAGCAAGCCTGGTCATGGTGCTCCGCCTCATAGGACTGTCGGTTGGGCTATCTGGGCTCACAGCCTGGGGATTGCACCGATTCAACCAGTTGCGTACCGAAATCGATCTGCCGCCGATCACCGATCCCGACTACGGCCGCGCCGCAGCAGAGGCCTCGGCAGAACTAACTACAGCATCGCTGGCCGAAACCTTTGTCGCCGCCGGTGTACTGGTCGTGTTGGCGTGGTTGGTGGCCACGATGATGCGGCGCACTGCGCTCGGAGCCACTCCACCAGATCTCAAATCATCATCACACCCGGCAGCCAAGGGAGTGCCCATGAAACAGTTCATCGTCCGCAATCTCACCGTCCTCGTCGTGGCCGGCGGCGTACTCCTGGTTGCGCTGGTGGTCGGCACGATCTACCTGGCGACCCAGGTGTCCGCGCTGTCCTCGGACCTCGAAGCCGCCAATTCCGAGCGCGCACAGCTCGTCGACGACATGGCGCGGGTAGAAGGCGGTGCGGCTCTCTACGGTGCTCAAGTCACTGCTTTCCAGGAACAGCTGAGCGGTTTGGGACCCACGCTTGATTCGGCTCTCGAGGAGGCCGTGACCGGAATCGATTCGTTCCGGACGTCGCAGATCCGATTCGATGTAGCCATCAATGAGACGGTGCCGATCCGCGCGGAGGTGGTGCTGGACCGCACTCTCAACGTGCCCATCAGCGCGACCCTCCCCATCGACGAGACCCTCGACACCACCATCAGGGTGAACGGACCGTTCGGCATCGATATCCCGCTCGATATCACGGTTCCCATCCAGCTCGATCTGCCCATCGATCTCGATGTGGCGATCCCGGTGAACGAAACGATCCCCATCGACACCGAGGTGCCGGTCAACCTGGACGTGCCGATCGTGATCGATATCGAAGATACCGAGCTGGCACAATTGGCCGAAGCACTACAGCGGGGCCTCGAGTCGTTTCGAGTACTTGCGTCGGGATTGAGCTAGCAGAGCAGCCGGCATTCTCGCTAGGCAACTAGCTCGAGCATTCTCGGCAAGATGTCGTCGACGGTTCTTCCCCCCATGTCGGCACCGAGGAGTTTGGCATGCTCATCGCCGTCGATGGCTGCGCCACCGAGGATTATCGGCACGTCGACCCGGTCCCGCAGGGCGGCCACTGTGGCTGTGACCTCCTCGCTCTGACCCGGCATTGTGACACTCACGGCAACCGCAACCAGCCTTTGCTGAGCAGCCGCAATCTCGGCAAATGACCTTGCAGGAAGATTGCTACCAAGGTCGAGCACGTCGAAGCCCTCCAAACGCATCAGGTCGGCCGCGATCATCACGGGCAGAGTGTGCATGTCGGTGGCAGTTGTACCGATGACCACCAGACCCTTGGAGATACCCCGGCGCGCCACATCAGCCGACAACCGCGACACTATCCGTGTAACCACCTGCGTTGCCGCGTGCTCCTGGGCGACGGAAACCTTCCCCCGATGCCATGCATCGCCGATCTGTGCCATCGCAGGGAGGATCATTTCGCGATAGATGGTTCCCGGCGACATGCCCGAGGATCTGGCGGCCTGGACGACCTTCCACGCCCCGTTCTGGTCGGCTGCCAGCAAACGCTGGAGAAGGCGCTGATCCCACGGACTGGAGGGCCGGCCGCGGCGGGCCTCGGAGGGTGGAGCCTTGCGAAGCTCTTCGACGTCGCTGCGCGCCACCCGCCACGATCCCCCCTCCTTGTGAGCGGCCAGATAGCCCAGACGTACATATCGGTACACGGTCATGTAATGGACACCGAGTTCCTCGGCCACTTCGTGCAGGCTCATCTCATCTTTGTCCATCACTCCGCTAATTTAGCACAAAAGCGGTTGGTCTGCCAGAGTCTCGAAAACAGCCGTTTCGTAGATTGATCAATAATCATAACCTACTTGACGTCTTCGGGGTTCTGGTGTAATTTAGTACTAAATAAATGAAAGGGACTTATGGGCACCCTGGCAACACAAGAACCAAACCTGACGACAACCCGGCCTACCAACGCCGAACCTCATCCCAGAGCGGCCGACGCCGCGTTGGCAGATCGGCTAATCCAGCAAGAACAAGAGGCTCTTAGCGACGCCTACCACCTCTACGGCACCCGGGTGTACCGGGTCGCCTACGGATTGCTCCGCAGGGAGGAGCTGGCACAGGACGTAACTCAGGAGGTCTTTGTGAGGCTCTGGAAGCGACCCGATCGCTACGATCCGGAACGGGGATCGCTCGCATCCTTCCTCCAGCT
>JARFRN010000179.1 GCA_029287195.1 Acidimicrobiia bacterium
CCTACGAGGTCTCGTGGGCTCGGAGATGTGTATAAGAGACAGTCGTCGACCCAGTCCGGATGTGCCTGTAATACGTGGTCGAAGCTGGTCGTTCCTTCCATCGAAATGAGCCGAGGCCAAATCACCTCGCCTACGACCACCGGGTGCCCCGTCGAGTAGCGGTACTTCGGGATCACGGCCGGCTTGTGCCCTTTCTGGTGATGTTCGAGCATCCGTGCAACCTCGGCAGCGCTGGATCCCGGTTGGTCGGCATGCATCAAGATCGCAGTGTCATACTCATCGAGCCGGTAAAGGGTGTCGATGCCGATGCGCAAACCGGCCACCGCGCCGCCATCCGGCTCGAGGTCTACGACTATCAGGGAGTCGCCCAGATCGGCCTGCTCTAGGATTGCGTCGGCTGCCGTACCCAGCACCACCAGTACGGTGTCAACCGGCCACTTGTGCACCTCGGCAACGACCGTCTCGATCAGGGTTGCTCCGTGGAATTGGCTCAGGTACTTCGAGCCCTGGAACCCGGGGCTGTTGTCTACCGCAAGTACGATGGCCGCAACCTTCACGAGGTGGATTCTCCCCTCAGGACCTTACGGCCGCTCATTCGCGCCCACCACAAATAGACCGCACCGCCGGTCCAGGTCACGGAGGCAAGTATCTGATACCACAGGTCCCAGCCGTATTCGCGAACCGACCACGAATAGAGGAAGGCAACCGCGCCGAAAGTCAGCTGGACTGCGCCCGTCGTTACGAACACCGCCTTCCCTCCGGGTCGTGCCAATACCTGGATCGCGGTGATCGACCACGCCAGCAGCACGGCGCCCACCCACCGTAGACCCCCGAGTTGATCGGCTGCGCTGCCGGGAAGGCCGATCAGATCGAAATAGGCCGCGGGGAAAATCACCAGAGGGAGCGCAAAGGCGAGGTTCACGAAGATATAGACCACCATGGCTGCAGTGAGGGTCGCCGCCGGGTCCCGCGGCGCCCTACGGATCGCCGGCTCGCGAGGTTCTTCAGACGAGACGGGCTCGTTCACTCTGCATCCTCCATTTTCTCCAGCATGACGGCGATCAAGTCGCCCTGCACATGCCCGAGCAACACGATGAGTGCCGTGTCGGTTGTGATCGACCCGTCCTCTGGAAGCCCCTGATCGAACAGGCCATGTCGTGCAGCAAGCGACACGCGCGCCTCGGCAAGAACCCGCGCCCACGCCGCAGCATCTGCGTCGCCGAGCAAGATGCTACCGCTCTTCATCTCATCGAGGCGCTTGGTGAAGCGCTCCCGATCTAGCGCCCGCGACTGATTCCTCTCCCTGGCGGCAAAACGCGCGAATTCGCGGGAGGCAACTGCATCGTCCGGGTAGAGCGGCGCGTCCACCGCGTCGGATGCAGGGTCACGACGATCACTTGCCTGACTCTCGAGCAGAGTCGCCAGGCGCGCCATGATCTCCAGTTCCGCCGGATCGAGTCCGACCTCTATCCCATCCCCTTCGATCCTGAATCTGGTCACGACGCCTCCAGCGTCACCCGCAGGCTGTGATTCCGAAGGAGGAGTGCCTGCATCTCGGCTTGCTCACGCGAGCGGACGTCAACAACAACGCGCCCGGCTTGGTGCGCCAGCAGCATCATGCGGCGTGCTTCTTCTTCAGTCCGGCCTAGGACCGAACGGAGGACCCAGACCACATAGTCCATCAGGTTGACGGGGTCATTCCAGAGCACAACATTCCAGGAACTCATCCCCGGTTCCGCTTCCTCTGCTCGTTTATCCAGTCCTCGAAATCTTGCCTGGCGACGCGCCACTCTCTTCCAAACTTGACACCCGGGAGCCCCCCTGCCCGAAGTTGCGACGTGACCACGAAGGCAGAAACCCCCATGTAGTCACAGATGTCGTTGACTGAAAGCCAGTCCTTTTCTATGTCGACTCTGATCCGCTCCATGATGACCCAAGGCTATGGATCAGGCCGCTGTGGAGCAAACCTTGCGGTGGTGGCAAGGGTGGGTTACCGCCATGCGACTAGGACGCGACGAGGCCCGCCTGGGAGGCGGGCCTCTGCGACTCGAAACGGTTGGTGGATCACCCATTACCAACTTAGCTAGTAACGGCCAATCGTCTCAATGTTCGCTGCGGGGGCGGAACCGCACCTCCGCCGAAACTCTCAACAGCCTCTCCTGGAGAGCACTCGTCCAGCACCCGTCCCGGCGAGTATCGGCAGATCTGCTGCGTAACTTGCGGGTGAATTCCTCGCCTCCCGCGCGGACTAGTTAGGTCCAAGCTACGCCATCCTCACTTGCGCCCCTTTTCGCGCCCTGGAATACTCGATTCGCTGCAAGGGAGGCGGCCAAAATGATTCACTCTTCCGCTATGGAGGGACACCAGTTCCTCGTATCTCGACGGCGCGGATATGACCCTGCCGAGGTGGATGCGGTCATAGCGCGACTCGTGGGCACACTCCGTAGATACGAGGAGCGCGAGGATGCCTTGCGTGACGAATCGACCCGGCGATCCAATCTCCAGGTCGTCCGAGAAGCGCGCGGCGACGAGGAAACTAGCCGGGAGATGGTCGAGGAGGAGCTGGCCCAGGCCCGGGGGACTCTCGAGAGTGCCGGCCGAGAGGCCGCCGAGGAATTGGCCCATGCCGAAGAAGAGGCAGCCCGCATCATCGAACTGGCCCGGGCGGACGCAGCCGATCTGCTGTCGCGCCGCAACGCCCGGGCCGAAGCGCTGATCACATCAGCGCTCGCCGAGGTCAAGGCGCTGCGGTCCCGGGTAGTGAACGAGACAAACGACTATCGAGCCGGCAAGAAGAACGAGGCAAGCGCCCTGGTGAGGGCGGCGCAGCTCCAGGCAGACCAGATGGTGGAAGACGCAAGACACGAGGCCGGGTCGATCCTCGGACGCGCCCGCCGCGAGCAAATGATGCTCGAGCAACGCATCGGTCAACTCCGATCTGCCGTAGCCGGAATCGAGAGCCAGTTTCGCAACCTTGCAGAAACGGCCTTGGAGCAGACGGAGGTCATGTCGACCATGCTCTCGCTCGAGACAGATGAGCTCGGCGACGTACTCGAAGAAGCTTCAGCGGATCCGACGGGCAGCGACAACCAGCCCGAAGTCGTCGGACTATCGCAGGGCGGCCTCACCATCGACCTCACTACCGATAGCGAGGAGAAACCGCCTGCTCCTGAACCCGCCGATGAGCATTTCGCGGTTGTCCCGGGCAGCACGATCTACCAAAGGCGCGGAGGTGGCCTACGGCGCCGCCTCGAGGAGGAAGAAGTCGAGGAGCTTCCCCGGCGCTCAGACTGAGCTTCGGGCTAGGCGTTCCGCAGAACGACCTCAGTAGTCGGACGGGTCAGTATGAACGCCGACACTCCAACGGCACACGCGATCAGGATTAGTCGAACCACCGGCCCGCTGGCAAAGAACGCAATGGATATCCCGAAGCTGACCACAATCAGAACGATCGCGAGTGCTTTGATCCTGCGAGGAATGCCGTGGCCGGCACGGTAGTTGCGAATCAACGGCCCAAACCGGGGATGATTCAGAACCCAGTTGTACATTCGCTCATTGGACTTGAAGAAGAAGAACGTCGCCAACAACAGAAAGACGGTTCCCGGCAGCAGCGGGACTACATAACCCGCAATCCCGAGCCCGAGACATAGAAAGCCGAGAACGAGATACACCGCACGACCGACGCGACTCGCCACGACCTCTGCCGGCTCAGTAGATCGTTGAGTATCGTGATGAGTCGTTGCCATCGAGGTACCTAACGCGCTGGAGAACATGACCATGGTCCCGGCGTTGACCGACATCAAGTCGGACTGCCCGCGACTACTGCTCGATCGCACCCGTTTCTAAGGGTTGCACGCACTCGGGGAGATTGTTGGCAACACTGTTGACCAGCGTCGACACCGGATGCTCTGCCAAGCGGTCGTGGGTGAGGTTTGCCAGCAATGAGGCGAGTTGCTCTCGGTCGGTGACGCTCCGATCCAACCACAGCGACCAGTTGTCGCGGTCGAGAATTACCGGCATCCGATCGTGGATACCCGCCACCAACTCGTCTGGTTCACCGGTGATGATGGTACAGCTGAGGACCCGATCTCCAGTCTCGGGCTCCTTCCAACTCGACCAGAGACCAGCAAAAGCGAGCGGCTTGTGATCGGCAGCGTATATGTAGTGGGGAAGCTTGCCCTTGGGGAGCCGCTGCCACTCGTAGAACCCATCGGCAGGAATCAGGCATCGTCGCTTTGCCAATGAATCTCTGAAAACCGGCTTCTCGGCGACGGTTTCGGCCCGGGCATTGATGTTACGGGCTCCGATCTTCTTGTCCTTTGCCCACCAGGGGATCAGTCCCCAGCGAAACGAACTCAGGATCCGCTCCCCGTCGTGTTCCGCAACCGCATAGACCACGTCGGTAGGAGCTACGTTGTACGAAACCGGCAACTCATCTGTTCTGATCGTCTCGACTTGGAAGGCATCCGCGTAGAACGCCGAGTCGTGACCCTGCACAAATCGTCCGCACATGAACCCATTCTCCCAGGACCCTGCGCTTCCGCAGACGCGGATCTTTGGTGGCGGCTCGCCGCAAGCGATAATGCGGCCCTGCTGGTCCTAGAAAGGGAAGACCATCAAAGCTGCAATCGAGACCTTGGCAGCGGCGGCCGGGGTCCTCACCGAGTGGGTGGACGTCTGGGACGAGCCACAGCAGGTTCCGCAGGAAGAACTCATTGCGGTGCTGGCGGCGCTTCTGCAGCGACCGCTCGATACAGAGCAACAGGTTGTCGAGGCTTATCGAGACCTCACCGAAAGCAATCGCAAAGTGGAACCGGTGCTCGTGGCGTGGGATGGTCGCTTCCCTGCGATCACCGTCGGGGACAACATCCGCACGGTCGCCCTGGTGACCGAGGACGGCACCGAGGTGCCGGTCCGCGTCGATGAGCAGGGTCTTGCCGTTGTCGAGAGGTTGCCGCTCGGCTACCACCGGCTGACGGTTGGAGATGAGACTGCAGTCGTGATAGCGGCTCCCGAGCGAGCCCACCCCGCGCCCGGGCGCGAACTGGGGGTGCTGGCCCCCGTGTACTCCATGCGGTCGGCGCAACATGACACCGGGATCGGCAACTTCGGTCACCTGCGTCAACTGGCCGACATGGCCCTCGTCAGCGGCGCTTCCGTTGTTGGGACCCTTCCCCTCGTGGCCACCTTCCCCGACCAGCCGTCGCCCTATGCCCCGGCCTCGCGCCGGGCGTGGAATGAGATCTTGGTCGACATGCAGGCGGCACCTGCTTGGGAAGGAACGGTACCCGATGGCGACGCGGATCCCCTTTGGGTGGACTACGACGATGCGGGCCGTTCGATCCGGGCGGAGATCGCTTCATATGCCATGCACATCAGGGACATGCCCCAGCTCCAAGACCAGATCAAGTTGTTCGCCACGGCCAACCCCGAGATTCTGAGCTACGCCGAGTACCGCGCCAAGTGCGACGAGCACGGCCGGGACTGGCGCGTCTGGTCGGGACGAACCACCGCACCGCCACACAGGGTCCTCTATCACCTGACCGGCCAGTGGCTGGCCGCCAGCCAACTCAGTGCTCTCAGCGAGACCCTACGTGCCCGGAGCCAATACCTCTACCTCGATCTGCCTATCGGGTGTCATCCCGACGGCTATGACATTTGGGATCAGGCCGACCTGTACGCCGCGGCCAGCGTGGGAGCCCCGCCCGATTCGCTTTTCCTGGGTGGTCAGGACTGGGGTCTACCTGCGCCGATTCCACATCGCTCGCGTGACGACGGGCATAGCGCATACATCAAGGCGGTACGTCACCAGCTGACGGTGGCCGGTCTGCTCCGGATCGACCATGTGATGGGGCTGCACCGATCGTGGTGGGTACCGCACGGCAATCGGGCTACCCAGGGTGCATACGTCATGCAGCCAGCCGAGGAAATGTTTGCGATCGTCTGCCTGGAGTCGCACAGGGCCGGTGCCGCCGTTGTCGGCGAGAATCTGGGAACCGTGCCGCCCCCCATCACCGAAGCGCTGGACCGTCACGGGCTCCTCGGGATGAAGGTGGCTCAAGATGGCCTCGAGGAACCGACCGAACACGAACTGATTGCGCTCAGCACACACGACACCCCGCCGTTTGCAGCGTGGTGGCTCGGCAACGACATCGACGACGCGCAAGAGCTGGGCGTCTACGAGGAAGGGCGCGCCGAGAGCGCCCGCTCCGATCGTGCAGACACCATCGAGTACCTACAGCACCTGTTCGGCAGCAAAGGATTGGCCGATACGCGCGACGCGATACTCGACTGGATGGCTGCTTCCCGAGCCGCCATCGCCATCGTCAATCTGGATGACCTCTGGGAGGAACAGCGCCGACAGAACATCCCCGGCACAGATGCCGAGCGACCGAATTGGCGAGCTAGACACCAGACTTCTATGGACGACCTGGTAGCCGACACGAGCCTACGGGCAAGGCTGGAAAATCTGATGGATCGCCGAGCCGGAATCGGTGCCGAATAGCCAACACAACACAAGGTCTCAATAGCCGATCACGAGTGGACCGGAACCCAGCTAGTGGTGCAGTTCGATTTGACGGCGATATCATCCTCACGCCGCAAAACCTTCTCTAGGACTTACTGTGCAGGAAACCTATTCACGCTATGAACTCGAGAGCACGCTGCTCCAGGTCGCGGGCAACTACTCGTGGACCTGGGATCTACAAGCACGCGAGCTATTCAATCGCCTTCCCTCGATCAACGGCGACGCCGGGTTGCACCCGGCGGAACGCATCAAGCTACTGACGGAAGATGCCTGGTCGCAGCTGTTGGATGACCCGGACTTCAAGGAACTGGCTCGTCAAGCTCACAGCCGGATCCCGAGTCCGGTACCGATGAACAGTGACAACACCGTTGCTTACTTCTCGCCCGAATTCGGGGTGTCGGAGATGCTTCCCCAGTACTCGGGAGGCCTCGGCATTCTCGCCGGAGATCATCTCAAAGCTGCCAGCGACCTGCGAGTGCCCATGGTGTCCGTTGGTTTGTTCTATCGCGATGGATTCTTCGTGCAGGCACTCGAGGACGGTGAGCAGCGGGAACGCTACGTCACCAACAACCCGCGCTTTCTCGCTCTGGAAGCAACACCCGCCCGAGTTGAACTGCAGCTCGCCGAGCGCAAAGTCACCGCCCGGGTGTGGCGGGCCGACGTTGGTTCGACTCACCTCTACCTGCTCGACACCGACCTCGAAGTCAATGATGAACGAGGCCGCCGCGTATCGGATCGGCTGTACGCCGGAGATCGGGAGCACCGTATTCGCCAGGAGCTGCTCATGGGCGTTGGCGGGATTCGGGCCCTCCGCCAGCTTGGTTTTGAGCCGGCGAAATTTCACCTGAACGAAGGGCACGCCGGATTCCTCGCCCTCGAGTTGATTGCCGACGAAATGGCAAAGGGATTAACGCTGGAGGATGCCGTAAGGGCAGTGCGCGGTCGCATCGTTTTCACAACTCATACTCCGGTGCCTGCCGGCATCGACCGTTTCGCTCCCGATCTGATGCACAAATACCTCGATGTTTGGGCCCAGCGCTACGGGGTCGACATGAGCGAGTTGCTACAGCTCGGAGTACTCCCCGGAAGCGACGACCATTTCAACATGGCTGCGTTCTGCGTACGGGTGGCCGGTCGCTCCAACGGGGTTTCGAGGCTGCACGGTGAAGTCAGCCGGGTCATGTTCAAGGATGTTCCGGGCGGACCCGATATCACCTCCGTAACCAACGGCGTCCATGCTCGTACCTGGGTACATCCGGATCTCCAGCGGACTTTCGAAGACACTCTCGGGACCGACTGGCACCGCAGTGACGCCTCACGGTGGTCACAAGTCGACCAGATCAGTGACGACACGATCCGTCATCATGCTGCGGTTGGCAGACAACAGCTGATCGACATGGCGCATCGCCAGATCGGCGCAGAGACCGGCCTCAATCCCGATGTGCTGACGGTCGGCTTTGCCAGGCGGTTTGCCACCTACAAGCGTGCCGACCTCATACTGACCGATCTCGATCGACTCTTCGAGATGTTGAGCAACGATCAGCACCCGGTTCAGTTCGCGTACGCCGGCAAGGCCCACCCGGCCGACGAACCCGGCAAGGAGGTAATGCGACGAGTGATCGCATTTGCTTCCGACCCGGCGACCCGCGGCCGCTTCGTCTTCATACCGGGCTACAACATGGCCGTCGCCCGTGCGATGTACGCCGGGTGCGATATCTGGCTCAACAACCCTATTCGCCCTCGTGAGGCCTGCGGGACCAGCGGAGAGAAGGCAGCACTCAATGGCGCACTCAACTTCTCGATTCTCGACGGATGGTGGGATGAATGTTTTGACGGCGAGAATGGCTGGGCCATCCCTTCCTCGGCCGACGATAACCCTACGCTGCGGGACCGGGAGGAGGCAGAACACCTCTACAACATTCTCGATGGCGAAATCATCCCGCTGTTCTACGGAGATCAAGGCATCGCCCCGTCCGCGGCGTGGTTGGCCAAAGTGCGCCACAACTG
The DNA here is from genome assembly GCA_029287195.1 of Acidimicrobiia bacterium. GTDB lineage: Bacteria > Actinomycetota > Acidimicrobiia > Spongiisociales > UBA5794 > JAAETI01. Next base: position 8,534 of record JARFRN010000179.1, read on the forward strand.
GAAAACGCTCGGACCTTTCGTGACCGCGGCACGCATGGTGGGCGAGTATTCCGAACGAATCTATCAGTTGGCTACAGACGCTTGAGTACTCCAATCTGGCCCGGATCTGCATACCCCTTGGGGGCAACATACGACGGTGCGGGTACGAACTTCGCTCTATACGCGGAGAATGCCGACCGCGTTGAACTCTGCCTCTTCGACGAAGACAACAACGAGACTCGCTGGCGACTCTCAGAGATCACTGCGTTCACTCACCACGGCTACATCCCCGGGGTTGGCCCGGGTCACAGGTATGGGTTCAGAGTCCACGGTCCTTGGGCGCCGGATAACGGGCAGGTGTTCAACCCGGCCAAACTGCTTCTCGACCCGTACGCCAAGGCAATCGAAGGCAAGGTGCAGTGGGGAGAAGCCGTCTTCGCCCACCAACTGATCCACCCCGACCGTCCCAGCGAAATCGACAGCGCACCGCACGTGCCGCGTTCGATAGTCGTCGACCCCACATTCGACTGGGGTGAAGACACTGCCCCCGGGATCCCCCTATACAAGTCGGTGATCTACGAGACGCATGTGAAGGGGATATCGATGCGACATCCGGAAGTGCCGCAGGAGTTGCGCGGTACCTATGCCGGGATGGCGAGCGAACCGGTGATCCGTCACTTGGTTGACCTGGGAATCTCCGCAGTCGAGTTGCTCCCGGTTCACCACTTCGTCTCAGAGCACTCGCTGATCGAGCGCGGTCTGACAAACTACTGGGGGTATGCGTCCATCGGGTATCTCGCACCGCACGCAGCCTATTCAGCCTCGGGAGATCGGGGTCAGCAGGTTGTCGAGTTCAAGGAGATGGTGAAAGCTCTTCATGCGGCCGGGATCGAGGTGATCCTCGACGTTGTCTACAACCACACGTGTGAGGGGAATCTGCTCGGGCCAACCCTTTCCCTCCGTGGCATAGACAACGAGACCTACTACCGCATCGACCCCCACAACAAACGGCGCTACATCGACTACACCGGCACCGGCAACAGCCTCAACGTGCGCCACCCCGCAGTTCTTCGACTGATCATGGACAGCCTGCGCTATTGGGTCAATGAAATGCATGTCGACGGCTTTCGCTTCGACCTGGCGTCGGCACTGGCCCGCGAGTTGCACGAAGTCGACAGACTCTCATCCTTCTTCGACCTGATCCAGCAGGACCCGGTCGTCAGTCGGGTCAAGCTGATAGCGGAGCCCTGGGACGTCGGTGAGGGCGGCTATCAGGTAGGCAATTTCCCCCCACTGTGGTCGGAGTGGAACGCCAAATACCGTGACGGCGTCCGTGACTACTGGAGGGGAACGGACTGGTCCCTCGCAAATTTTGCGTCCAGGTTCACCGGATCGTCTGATCTATATGGGTTCTCCGGACGGCGTCCCCACGCCAGCATCAACTTCGTAACGGCGCACGACGGCTTCACCCTTGCCGACCTCGTGTCCTACAACCACAAGCACAACACCGCCAACGGCGAAGCCAATCGCGACGGGGAGTCACATAACCGTTCCTGGAACTCTGGAGAGGAAGGCCCCACCAATGACCCGGAGATCGAGGCGCTCCGCAAGAAGCGACAGCGTTCGATGCTCATGACCCTGTTCCTCTCCCAGGGAGTCCCGATGCTCCTCGGAGGTGACGAGATCGGACGAACCCAGCAGGGCAACAACAACGCATATTGCCAGGACAACGAGCTTGCCTGGTACGACTGGGAGGAAGCCGACGAACTGCTCCTCGGGTTCACCAAGAGACTCATCGGCATCCGGAATGCCCACCCGGTTTTCAGACGTCGCCGCTGGTTCGAGGGCCGTAGGGTGCGCGGTGCCGGAGTGCGCGATATCGCGTGGTACAACACGGACGGCACTCCAATGTCGGACAATGACTGGCACCTCGGATACGCCCGTTCGCTGAGCGTGTTCCTAAATGGAGAGGCGATCCCGACACCGGGACCACGAGGGGAGACAGTCACAGACGACAGCTTCTTCCTGCTATTCAATGCCCACACCGAGCCGGTGACGTTCACCATCCCGGAGGATCTGGAGGACTACTACTGGCAGGTCGTGCTCGACACGGCACACGAGATGACATGCGCCGACCTGGTAGCACCGGCCGACGCCTGGCAGGTGGAGGGGTGGTCTGTGGTACTGCTACAACAGGTCTCTGAGGAGGTCTTTTGAGAGTCTTGTTTGCATCTGCAGAATTGGCGCCGCTGGCCCGAGTCGGCGGTCTGGCGGAAGCTGCCTCGGGGCTGGTCGCAGCGCTGCGCGCTGCGGGCATCGAGGTCGACCTGATATTGCCGGACTACTTCGCTACCGAGTTGGCCGACGAGCGCCCCCGACTAGTCACAGCACCCGGATGGGCACAACCAGCTAGTGCCAGGACCGGGATTGCCCGGGAGGTCGGTGAAGTGACGCTCGTGTCGGTACCCGGTATCGCCCGACCCCATCCCTACATCGATGATTGGGGGCATGGATGGCCGGACAACGACACCCGGTTCATGGCCTTCTCGGCAGTTGTGGCCGACCTGGTCCAGACCAGCCAACCCGATGTCGTCCACCTGAACGACTGGCACACCGGAGGGGCCCTTGCCTTCCTGTGGGACCGCCCGCCTGTTGCCCTGACCATTCATACGCTCGGCTATCAGGGTTGGATGGGTTCGGAGTGGTTGCCCCGCATCCCGCAGCATTTTGCGGCATACGAGTGTTTTGGCGGAGTCAACCCGCTGGCGGGGGCCATCCAGGTCGCCGATCGGGTCATTGCGGTGAGTCCCAACTACGCCGATGAGATTCGTAGCCCCGCGTCCGGGAGGGGGCTCGATCATCTGCTCAACGGACTCGGCCACAGGCTTGTCGGTATCCGCAATGGGATCGATACCGCAGTATGGAACCCGGAGACCGACCCGTCGATCCCCGCCACCTACTCGGCAACAAGCCTCGAGGCCAAGTCCCAGTCGCGCCGCGCGCTGCTGCAGACGGCAGGCTGGGAGGATGACGACGCAGCCGTCGTCGGCATGGTTACCCGCCTCGTCGATCAAAAAGGCATCGACATCGCTCTCGAGGCCGCCCGCTACGCATCCCGAATGCCCTTCCGCCTGGTTCTCCTCGGCTCGGGCGACAAGTGGCTGGCAGACTGGGCGCGGTGGGCTGCCGGCGAGTGGCCGGAGAACGTCTTTTTCGAGGACGGCTACAACCAGGACCTCGGTCATCTGATCTTTGCTGGAGCCGACATGGTTTTGATGCCGAGCAGGTTCGAGCCCTGCGGGCTTGCCCAGATGCAAGCGATGACGTACGGGACTATCCCGGTCGTCACAGACGTCGGCGGCTTGCACGACACCGTTATCGACGCCGATGACGACCGAAAGAAGGGAACCGGGTTCCTGGCGGCAACCGTCGACAGCGCCGGTATTACAGATGCCCTCCACCGTGCCAATCGCGCCTGGAAACACAAACAGCGCCGCACGGCAATACAAAAGCGCGGTATGGGCATCGACTGGTCATGGAACACACCCGCTCAGGTCCACATCGATCTCTATAGGGAGATGCTGGCTCACGGCTGACGTGTCGGGCTGGGGCGGTTGCTAGGCGTACTTGACTTTCTGCCCTTTGGCGATCGCCACAATGCCACCAGGCGAGATGGCGAATTCTTCGGCATCCCGCTCGGCATCGACACCCACGGGTCGTCCCCGCGGTATGACCACGTGCTTGTCGACGATCGCATTGCGAACTACCGCACCGGCGCCAACGTGCACGTCATCGAACAAGATGGCGCCTTCAACTGTCGCTCCCGGCTCGATACGCACATTTGGTGAAAGCACGGAATTGCGCACCGTTGCCCCCGTGATGATGCAACCCTGCGCCAAGATCGAGTTGGCGATGTCGCCGGACCCGTACTCTCCGTGAGCGACGATCTTTGCCGGTGGCAGCGTCCGGAACGACGTGAATACCGGCCACTCGCCGTTGTACAGGTTGAACACGGGGTGCGGGGCGACCAGGTCCATGTTCGCTTCGAAATAGGAATCGATGGTTCCAACATCTCGCCAATAGTGCCTATCGCGGGGCGTCTCGCCGGGCACGACATTGGTCGTGAAGTCGTAGACATGGGCTTGCCCCGATGCCACCAGAGCCGGCAGCAAGTCCCCACCGATGTCGCGCCCCGATTTCTTGTCCTCCGCATCGGCATTGAGGACATCTACGAGCACCTCGGTACTGAATATGTAGTTGCCCATCGATGCCAGTACCTCATCCGGGCTGTCGGCGAGGCCCGGAGGGTCGGCCGGTTTCTCGAGAAATGTGTCGACCAACGAGCTTCCAGGATTGCGCTCGATGACACCAAAAGCACTCGCTTCAGTCCGCGGGATCCGAATACCGGCGACGGTGACACCCGCTCCGCTCTGAATGTGGTGGTCGAGCATCTGACGCGGGTCCATGCGGTAGATGTGGTCGGCACCAAACACGAAAATGTAGTCCGGGTGCTCGTCATCGATCAGATTCAGGTTCTGGAACAAGGCATCAGCCGACCCGGCGAACCATTGCGGACCGCGCCGCATCTGGGCGGGGACCGACGTCACGTAGTTGCCTAGGAACGTTGACATACGCCAGGTAGTGGACAGATGAACATCCAAGCTATGACTCTTGTATTGGGTCAGCACGACGATCTTGCGAAAGCCCCCGTTGGCGAGGTTGGATAAGGCGAAGTCGATGAGCCGATACTGACCCCCATAGGGGACTGCCGGCTTTGCCCGGACCTGGGTCAGCGGCATCAATCGGCTGCCCTGACCGCCTGCCAGAACCATCGAGAGTACCTTTGGGGCCGAACGCAGATAATCCATGGCTACATACTGCCACACCGGATGGTGGCCTCGGCCATGGCGTTTCGCTCCTATTGTGACTTCCAGGTTCTCCGACAACGAGTTAGGTTGCTGCGATGACAGATAGCGCACGCCCACTAACAGACGACGATCGCTGGTCATTCAACGGTGGCACGCACACCTCGATCTATGACGTACTCGGGGCCCACGTCGATGGTGATGCCACCATTTTCAGAGTCTGGGCGCCGGCAGCGCACCGTGTCGAAGTCGTCGGTGACTTCAATGGATGGACAGACGGGTGGGCTCTCAGCCCCGATCAATCTGGGATCTGGTCAGGCCGAATCCCGGGAGTAGGCATTGGGGACGAGTACAAATACCGGATCGTGCCCGCCGACGGCGGCCCGCCGCACGACAAGGCTGATCCGGTTGCTTTCCTGTCCGAAGAACCGCCGCGGACCGCATCCGTCGTTTGGAACCTCGACTACGAATGGAGCGACGGGAATTGGATGAGCGAAAGAGGCTCTCACAACGCCCTGGACGCCCCAATCTCCATCTATGAACTGCACCTCGGCTCGTGGCGATACGAGCCGGGGGGTTACCGGGCAATCGCCCACCAACTCGCCGACTATGCCGGGGAGCTGGGCTTCACCCATGTCGAGCTGCTTCCCGTGATGGAACACCCGTTCTACGGGTCGTGGGGGTATCAATGCACCGGCTACTTCGCCCCGACGGCACGATATGGGACTCCTCAGGATCTGATGTACCTCATCGACCATCTCCATCAGAACGACATCGGGGTGATCCTCGATTGGGTTCCGTCGCATTTCCCCAAGGACGAACACGGCCTCGCCTGGTTCGACGGGACGCACCTTTACGAACACGCTGACCCTCAGGTTGGCTATCACCCCGACTGGGACAGCCTGATATTCAACTACGACCGGTACGAAGTCCGCAGCTTCCTGCTGTCGAGTGCCTTGTTCTGGCTCGACAAGTACCACGCCGACGGGATCAGGGTCGATGCCGTTGCCTCGATGCTCTACCGCGATTACTCACGAAACGAAGGTGAGTGGATCCCCAACGAGTTCGGCGGACGGGAGAACCTGGGAGCGATTTCGCTCCTGAAGCTGGTCAATCGAGCTGCCTACGCCCGCCACCCCGATATCCAGATGTACGCAGAGGAGTCGACGGCGTTCCCCATGGTGACGCATCCGACCGACCACGGCGGGCTCGGCTTCGGACAGAAGTGGGACATGGGGTGGATGAACGACACCCTGGCCTACGTCGCCAAGGACCCGGTGCACCGCTCCTTTCACCACTCCGAGCTCAGCTTCCGAATGGTCTATGCGTTCAACGAGAACTTCACGCTGCCCTTGTCACACGATGAGGTCGTCCACGGCAAGGGATCGTTGCTGGGCAGACAGCCCGGGGATCGATGGCAGCAGTTCGCCGGTCTACGGCTCCTATACGCGTACCAGTGGGCCCAACCGGGCAAGAAGCCCCTCTTCATGGGTGGCGAGTTCGGTGTTCCCGAGGAATGGAATCACGAGACAGAGCTCGATTGGGCTCTGCTCCAATCGGAGGAGCATGCCGGCATCAGCCGCTGGGTCACCGACCTCAACGCGCTCATGAAGGCGACGCCTGCCCTTCATCAGCAAGACAACGAGCCCGCCGGGTTTCAGTGGGTGATCGGGGACGATGCTGCCAACAGCGTCTTTGCTTTCATCCGCTACGGGCGGGAAGGCTCTCCACTGCTTTTCGTAGCCAATTTCACACCGGTTCCACGTCAGGGCTACCGACTCGGGGTCCCCCAGCCCGGCAATTGGACCGAGGCGCTCAACGGCGACGACCTTCGCTACGGCGGCAGCGGGGTCCTGAATCTGGGCCTGATTTCCACAGATGAGGTGCCCAGCCACGGCTTTGACAACTCGATCGAGATCACGGTCCCCCCGCTGACAGGAGTATTCCTCACTCTCACTTGAGCATTCAGTTGGCATGCCGGGCAACCGATAAGCGTCGCAATGCCTGCTGCAATCAAGTTCTCCAATGTCACCCGTCGTTTCGGCGCCGTGAGAGCCGTCGACGACCTGAGCCTGGAAGTGCCCGCAGGCTCGATTACCGTCCTGCTCGGTCCCAACGGAGCCGGCAAGACAACCACTGTCAGACTCACAACGGGAGCGCTCGACTCGGACAGCGGCTCCATCGAAGTGCTCGGGCTCGACCCCAGAACCGATGGAGACGAGGTGCGAGCGCGCTCGGCGGTCGTACCCCCGAAGCCTGCGCTGTACGACCGGCTCAGCGGATGGGAGAACCTGATCTTCACCGCCGATATCTTTGGGGCGGACCACTCCGGGATCAGACCGGCTGCCGAGCGATTCGGCATCGACCATGCCTTGGATCTGGACGTCGGCGGCTATTCCACCGGCATGCGCACTCGATTGGCGCTGGCCCGAGCGATGCTGCACGACCCGGAGGTACTGCTGCTCGATGAACCTACGGCGGGGCTGGACCCGGAATCGGCCCGCGCCGTGCTCAACCTCATACGCGAGCTTGCGGGACGGGGTAGAACCATTGTGCTGTGCACTCACCTCCTCCACGAAGCCGAAGGGGTTGCCGACAAGGTGGTACTGATGGCATCCGGCCAGGCCCGGATTGTGGGCAGCCAGGAGGATCTCGCCGACCAGTTCGTCACCAATCCGGCCGTCATCATCGACGCAGAGGATCGGTCGATGCTTCGTCAACTCGAGAAACACCCTGATGTGGTGTCGGCCGAGTGGAACGGGGCACTCCATGTGCGCCTGACCCACCTCGACCGCCTGCCCGATGTCGTCGCCGAGTTGGTGGGCTCTGGGGCCCGCATAACCCGGGTCCAGCCCGACAACCCGACCCTCGAGACCCTCTACTTCGAGATGCAGCGCTCGCTACGGGAGACCGCATGAGGCTCGATCGCATGCTCACGGTGGCCAGGATCGATCTGCGACGCCTCTTCAAGAGCAAGGACTACTGGATTCCAATGGGCTTCTTGGCGGCCGTCTTCTTTGTCGCATTGCCATTCCTCCTGCTGACCATCGTGACGTCGACGACGAGTAGCGACCTCGTCAACAAGATCGGCGAGGTGCTGCAATCGCTTCCCGGGCCGGTACAGGAGAATGTGGTGGGAGAGACACCGGCGGCGCGGGGCGCCTACATGCTTGCCGTCTACCTGCTGGCCCCGGTTGCGATCGTTGTGCCGCTGACGATCTCGTCGGCGGTTGGGGCCCATGCCATCGTGGGAGAGAGAGAGCGTGGCACCGGCGAGTTCCTGGCTCACTCCCCGCTAACCGAACGTGAGATCTTCTTCGGCAAGATGCTGGCAAGCGTCGTACCCGGGTTTGCGGCAACTGCAATCGGCTTCGGGATCTACTCGCTGCTCGTGAACCTCAAGGTCGGTCCGCTGGTGGGCGGCTGGTTCTTCCCGACACCCGGCTGGTGGGTGCTGATCATCTGGGTCGTGCCGCCGTTTATCGCAATGGCGCTGTCTGTGATCCTTTGGGTTTCCTCAAAGGTACGCAGCACCGCGGCCGCCCAACAAGCGGCCACATTGGTCTCGTTGCCGGTCATCTTCGCGGCGTACGGTGTGTCGAGTGGTCTGTTGATCAACCCTGTGCTGGCGGCACTCGCCGTTGGCATAGGCGCCTGGGCTCTGGCCGCTGTGGGTCTGATCACCGGCTCACGATCGCTCCATCGTGAGCGACTGCTCGGTTTCGGAGGGGATGGATGAATGAGTCTGGCGTTTATCACCCGCCGCCCGAACGGTCGCGAGCCGGACTGATTCCACGAGAGTTCGTGTGGGTCATCCTGCTCGCGCTGACCCTCGTTGCCGGCGCGGACTCAACGGCCATGCCGGGACCCGCGCCCTGGTAAAACGTTCGACTTGCGCAGTGGATCGTCCCGCGAGGAGCTCGAGCGCGACGCCCGGGCCGGGGGCTCCATCGTGACCCGCACCGAAGTCAGCAGCACCCGGACGATGTATCACCTGCGCCGGGACTGACTTTCTAGAGTGAGAGCCGAGCGATTGAAGGGGCTCTCATGATGCGCAGGACCATCTTCGACGATGACCATGAGCTTTACCGACGTGCCGTCCGCGAGTTCATCGCTGCAGAGATAGCTCCGTATCACGACGACTGGGAGCGGGCGGGAGTCGTCAGCCGCGCAGTTTGGGAAGCCGCCGGTGCCGGAGGACACCTGTGCCACGCAGTACCCGAGGAGTACGGCGGCGCCGGGGTCGACGACTTTCGCTTTCCGGTGATTCTCATAGAGGAGCTTGCCGACGTACTCGCCAGCGGTCCCGGGTTTGCGGTTCATTCCGAGATGGCCGTGCCCTACATCAGCGCCCACGCGACTGCCGAGCAGAAGGCGCGCTGGCTTCCAGGGTGTGTGGACGGAACAACGATCACCGCCATCGCCATGTCGGAGCCCGGAACCGGGTCCGACCTTGCCGGCATTGTCACCCGGGCGATTCGTGATGGCGACTCCTATGTGCTCAACGGTGCCAAGACATTCATCTCGAATGGGCAACTTGCCGACCTGGTCATAGTCGTTGCCCGCACCTCGGAAGACCCCCATCGCGGGTTGTCGCTACTCGTAGTTGAACGGGGCATGGAGGGATTCGACCGCGGCCGCAATCTCAATAAGATCGGCATGAAGGCACAAGACACATCCGAGCTGTTCTTCAACGACGTCCGGATTCCGACCGACAACCTCATCGGCGAAGAAGGTGCCGGCTTCTTCTACCTGATGTCCGGGTTGGAAAGAGAGCGGCTCGCAATTGCCGTTGGGGCGGTGGCGACGGCCGCCAAGGCGCTGTCGGTCACGAAGGAATACGTTACCGAACGCAAAGCGTTCGGGCGAGCCATCGGCAAGTTCCAGAACAGTCGCTTCTCGATCGCCGAGATGTTCACCGAGGTGGAGATCGCCCAGGTGTTCCTAGATCACTGCATTACGGAACTCGTTGCAGGACGCCTCGCAGCAGATACAGCCGCGATGGCAAAGTGGTGGTGCACCGAAATGCAGCTGCGGGTGGTTGACCGCTGTCTTCAGCTGCACGGTGGCTACGGCTACATGATGGAGTATCCGATCGCCCGAATCTACACGGACAGCCGGGCACAGACGATCTACGGCGGCACAACTGAGATCATGAAAGAGATAATCGGCCGGGGCCTCGGCCTGTAGCCCGAAACACCGTTGTAACACACCCGTCGCGAAGTCGTAACCAGCGAGCAACGTTGAGGAAACCACGGCGCCGTAGGTTGCCTCCAGCCAATTTGGAGGTAATCCGAAATGTTGCGAAAAGGGATGCTGGGCCTCGGCATCACTGCCGTGGCGTTGCTCGGCCCACTGGCCGGCAGCGCGTCCGCCCAAACTGAAATTGCCGAGATCGCCACCGCGATCGATGAGGTCTGGTTGGTCGTCGCAGCCGCACTGGTGATGCTGATGCAGGCTGGATTTGCGCTTGTCGAGGCCGGCTTCACTCGAGCCAAGAACGCCGGCAACATCATCATGAAGAACTTCATGGACTTCAGCGTCGGCGGGATCATGTATTGGGCTCTTGGTTTTGGGCTGGCCTACGGGGGTTCGTCGGTCGGGGGCTTCTTCGCATATGGAGACGGATTCTTCTTCAACGACGCCGCCCGCGGCTCAGAGTGGCTGTTCCAGGTCGTGTTTGCCGCGACTGCGGCAACGATCGTGTCCGGCGCAGTGGCCGGCCGGGTCAAGTTTGTTTCGTACCTCATTTACACGCCCTTCATCACCGGGCTCATTTACCCGGTCGTTTCCCACTGGGTCTGGGACGGGCGCGGCTGGCTGGCTGAGCTCGGGTACAGCGATTTCGCCGGCTCCGGCGTGGTTCACCTGCTCGGCGGTGTGGCCGCCTTCGCCGGCGTCGTGGTCGTCGGTCCCCGCATCGGCAAGTACGGCGCGGACGGCAAACCGCGGGCCATTCCGGGACATTCGCTGACCCTGGGCGCCCTCGGCGTAATGGTCCTCTGGTTCGGTTGGTACGGATTCAACGCCGGTTCCACCCTGGCAGCGGTCGGCCAGGACGTTGCCTATCCCGCGGTGACCACGACATTGGCTGCATGTGCCGGGGCCGTCGGGGCGATGTTCACTGCGTGGGCCGTCACCGGCAAGCCTGATGTTGGATTCACCCTAAACGGCGTGCTCGCCGGACTCGTCGGAATAACCGCAGGCACTGCTTCGATCGGTTTCAGCGCCTCGATCCTGGTCGGGGTCATCGCTGGGGTCATCATGGTGTTTTCAGTCATCGGCCTGGAGCGCGCCGGATTTGATGATCCGGTCGGCGCCATCTCGGTCCACGGGACGGCGGGCCTGTGGGGAGTGCTTGCGGTTGGCGTCTTCGGTGGGGGCAGCATCGTCGATCAGGCTGTTGGTGCCGGAGCCATCATCGCTTGGACATTCGTCACCAGCTTTGCGGTCTTCAAGCTCGTAGACAAACTGGTCGGTATCCGCGTCTCCGCCGAGGAGGAGATCTCCGGCCTCGACCGCTCCGAGCACGGTGCCGACTCATATCCAGAGTTCGTGTTCCAGGAACTCGTGGCCGAGCCGAAGGCCCTGGATCCCGTTGGCTCGAACGGTCACTGAATCATGTTGTAGAAGAAGGGGGCGCCCGCCGGGGCGTCCCCTTCTTGGTTGTCGGCAGAAGCTCAGTCGGCCCACCTGTGCGGGCGATCGCGCAGCTGGGCGAAACCCAGTTCGTCGCACAAGTCCAAGAAGCCCTGGCGGGGAACACCCTTCCACTCGAGGTCTCCCAAATCCCCTTGCAATGGAACGTCGTACCTCAGTTGAGCCAGGAATCTGTACAGCAAGGCGTCGCCCATCCGCTCCCGGAGCGTCGCTCCGAGCTTGACGGCGCCCCTTACGTTGACATCCCAGCGGGCTGCGTCGAGCGGGATCTCTTCGAGATGCCGGTAGCGCTCGAGCACGACAGAGCTCGACTTGGCGCCCCAACCGGGCAGACCCGGCAGTCCGTCCGCCGAGTCCCCCACCAGAGCCAGGTAGTCGGGGATAGATTCGGGACGAACCCCAAACTTGTCCAACACCCCGGGTCCGTCGATGAAGGCTTGGCGACGCCGGTCGTAGCCGATGATCTTCGGATCCCCGTAGCACTGCGCGAGATCCTTGTCGGGGGTGAGGACGACGACTTGTTCCACCGCGGAAGCCCACTTAGCTGCCGCAGTTGCCAACGCGTCGTCTGCCTCGAACTCGACCATCGACCAAACCGTCACGCCGATGGCGCGCATCGCTCGCTCCGCCAGCGCAAACTGTGCCAGCAGGCTCTCGTCGATACCGACCCCGGTCTTGTACCCGGGGAAAACGTCATTGCGGAAGGACTCGATGACCGTGTCGAAAGCCGCACCGAGGTGGGTCACTCCCGGCTCGCTGAGCAGCGCCAACGTTGACGCAATGATGCCGTAGGTGGCGCCGACCTCCTGGCCGGACGGACTGGATCGGGGCGGTGCCCCAAAGAAGGCCCGGAACAGCTCGTATGTGCCGTCCATTAGGTGCAGCTGCATGCCGTGACGTTACTCGCCCTCGTCGGTGCCGTGCTCGGAGCTTCTCGAGCCGTGGTGCGCTACCGTTGCGCCATGGCGGAACGTGGTCTATTCGCAATGGTCTACGGAGCGGCTGAGCTGGTCAGCCCGCTCATGTCGAGCCGGTGGCAGCTCGTTGCAGACGACGAAGTCGTAGCTGAGCTGCGACGATCCGGCCGGCTGCACATCAGCCGCATCAAGGTCCCCAATGGCGAGGAGGCCGTGCTGACACCACATGAGCAGTCGGTGGTGGTTGCACTTGATGGGGAGGGGAATGAACTGGCCCGAATTACCCGTCGCTCCTGGCTGGGACGGCGCTGGGAGATCGCATCGAAACGCTGGGCAAGATCCTCGTGC
>JARFRN010000192.1 GCA_029287195.1 Acidimicrobiia bacterium
TGCGGCGCGGGGGCTGGGCGGGCACGAGGCAGTTTTCTCCCGAAACTGCCGCCGGGGCGCGGTCCTACCTAGAAAGCACCTCGCCGAGATTAGAAACAAGGCGATCGACGACGTCGGGGGTGGCGTTCGTGCCCATCAATCCGATGCGCCACACCTTGCCGGCGAGCGGGCCGAAGCCGCCGCTGATCTCGATGCCCCGGTCTCGCAATGCGGCTCGCACTGCGCCGTCGTCGACACCATCAGGGATCCGGACCACGTTCAACATCGGCAGGCGATGCGACGCCGGCGTGAACAACTCGAGCCCGATGTCTCCGAGACGTTCGACAAAGAGATCGTGTGCCGCTTGATGGCGCAAGAACCTGGCTTCCATGCCCTCGGCGTTGATCAATCGGAGGGCTTCCCGAAACCCGTAGATGTTGGCCACCGGTGCAGTGTGGTGGAAGACGCGCGCTCGGGCGCCGTCCTCATCCCCCCAGTACTGGAAGAGGCGATGTAGGTCGAAATACCAGCTGGCGACGGGAGTCTTGCGGTGGTTGATCGCCTCGACGGATCGCGGGCCAACGGTAATGGGCCCCAATCCGGGCGGGGCCCCGATGCACTTCTGGCTACATGACCCGGCAGCGTCGATGTTCCAGCCGTCAACGTCGATGTTCATGCCGCCGAGCGAGGTAACGGCATCGACCATCAGCAACGTATCGTTGGCGCGAACGATGCGGCCGATATCTTCGAGCGGCTGGGCCGCACCGGTGGAGGTCTCGGCATGGACCAGGGCAACCAGCTTGGCAGGAGCGCGCTCGAGCTCCCCGGCGATCCGATCAGGCTCGAGAACCTGACCCCACGGGACTTCGACGGGCCGCACCACTGCGCCGGCCGCATGAGCGAGCTCGGCGAGGCGCTGCCCAAAATGGCCGATAACACCTACGACGACCTCGTCACCCGGTTCGACGAGGTTGAACATGATGGTTTCCAAACCACCGGTGCCCGTGGCAGATATCGGTACCGTGTGATGATTGGTGGTCCGAAACAGCCGACGCAGGTCGGTCATCGTCTCTTCCATTACCGTCAGGAAGAAGGGGTCGAGATGACTGACCAGCGGAGCCGACATTGCAGCAGCGACTTCCGGATGAGGGTTCGAAGGGCCGGGACCGAGTAGCAGAATCTCGGGGGGATCAAGTGGTGCGCGCATAATCGAACCTCACGACAGGAATCTTTCCCCGCAGGGTAATCGCGGCCGTCGGTGATCCGGCTGCAGGCGGCACTTCCGCTTTGCCGTAGGCCTTCAGCTTTGCCGAAGGCGGGCGATCGTGTCTCCTACTCGAGCCCACTCTTCATGCAGCCAGCGGATTCGGTCCGTGGTGCCGGTTGGGACCTGAGAGGCGGGAATGCGGCGAAAATCGAGCTTGACGGTGCGCCCGATTGGTGCCGTGTTCCAGATTTCCCGGAGGCCGCGCATGTTTTCGAGTCCGGTATGGACACCCATCACAACATCCATTCCGCCGTCGAGGAGAGCAAGCACGCCGCCGGGCCGTGGCGGCAGGACCTGGTCGTGGCCTTCCAAGATGTCATGAAGCTCTGGGCTCGTTTCGGCGAGCCGTGTCATCCGAGCAGCCCGCCTAGCGGCACTGAAACGAGTGCCTTCGGGGAAGAGCAGCACCCCCTCATCTGCAGCGAGGTCGGCACCCAGCTTCGCTATGTTGGCTCGCTCGGTTTCCGGTGTTTCCGAAGAACGGTCGACGAAGTAGTTGGGCATCCGGTTACCGCCGATGTCGAGGGCTGGATCTGTGAGTAGCTCCTTCTTGAGCACCCAACGCAGCTTGATTCCATGGCGGTCGGTGATGAAAGCATGCGGCAGTACATTGTCGACGATGCTGGCGTGCCGGAACAGAACCAGGATCGGACCGGGGGTAATGACGGCATCGCCGCTGACCTCGAACCGCAATCCGAGTACGGCACGCATTGCGGCCAGCAGCATTCTCACCCACCAGGCCTGCAGTCCATAGGCCCAGGCGGTACGCCGTTTGCCGGCAGCTCTGCCGAAGGGAAGGGAGGCGAGCCACTGGGCTCCAGCTATGACGATGACACCCGCCTGGAGAGCAAGGTAGACCCATCCCATCACCAGGAGCCGGGTCGCCATCCACGGCTTGCGGCTGAAGAGCCAGCGTCCCAGATCGATGCCGAGCGTCAACACGAGGAGGAGGGGGAAGAGCAGCGTGAGCAATACCCACAAGGCAAGCGTGCGTGGAATCGTGACCAGCCGCCGGCGCAACGATTCGTTCATATCGGCAAGCGCTCATCGAGGATTTTGCTCAGCCGGCGTTCCCCGACGCCAGCCACGAACCACCACCAACCGACCACCAGTGCCACGATGCCCGATGTCCCGAGGCTGGCCAGGTAGGCAACGACCCACGCCGTGCCGGCGTCGATCAAGTGAGGCCATCCCAGGGCCAGTCCGAAGCCAAATGCGAGCACCCCGAGTGCTGTGTAGAAAAGCGTCATGAAGCCAAACCAACTGAAACTCCCGTCCAGTGCTGCGGTCACGATCTTGCGGCTCGAAAGCGGAAATAGGTACTCGTTCTCCAACTCGTGCGCAATCAGGACGGTGGATTCCACCTGCTGGTTCAGGTAGCGCTCGAGTCGTTCCGCGTAGTGGCGAGAGAAAATGAGGGAGGAAGCATCAAATGCGGTTTGTGCAGCTCCAATCAAGGTGAGCGGCGGTATCAAGAGGAATGCCAGAGGAACACTCCACCAACCGATCACAAAGAGGGCAGTCACGCCAACTGTGACAAAACGCACATCTGCGAAGAAGCGCTCGTGGTAGTAGCGGTTCATACCGCGCATTCGCCGGAGTTGTGCGGCTGCGAGGCTGGTGGCATCCATCATCTGTGTCCAGGGCCGGTGTCGAATGTTTGCTGGATGAGAATGATAGAGACCAAGCTACCTGCAGCACCGCCGTCGACCAGCGCTCTGGGTCGGCCGTTGGACCCCGGCTACATCTCGAACCTGGTTGCCGTGCTCGGCGCTCTTGCCACCGCGGTCGCGTCGTGGATCCTGTCTGGTGTCCTCGACATCTCCTTTGCAGCGTCACCGTTGGGGGCGGCCGGTGCGGTCTTCCTGGCTTGGGCGATCGCCCGCGAAATTGATCCCGACAGAAATGAATCAGCCTATCTGGCGATGGTGATTGCGTTCACTCTGTCCATCTTCTGGGCCCCTTCGCTGCTGCTCGGCTTCGGCGTCCTCATCGGAACCCGTCTGGTGTCGGCAACCGTCGGCCTGCCCCTCCGCAACGCCGATTGCTTAGCGCTCGTCGGCTTCGGGGTTCTCATGGGCTTGGGCTGGACCTCCACGTCCGGGGTTGTCGCCATTGTCGCCGGCGTGCTGCTGGCAGACGGATTCTCACGCCGGGCCTGGATTACATCGGCTCTAACCACGGCGGCGGCCGCGGTGACGCTCTGGGTGCGCTCCGCCGAGATGGTTTGGGAGAGTCCCGGGCTGGGCGGGCCGGCCATTGTCATTGGCCTCGTAGCCGCACTAGTCGTTTCCCTCCCGGTTCCCGAACCGGCCGTTACCACCGATGTCGGGAACCGGTCGATTGCCCGGCGGTCAATTGCCCTCTCCCGGATAACGCTGCTGGGGACTATCGCTGCTGCAGTCGCACTCACCGGTAAGGTGGGACTGGAAGCGGGTCTAGTTGTCGCCGGGTCCGCACTGCTGGGTACCGCAGCCACGGCGGCAAGCCGACGGTTTCGCAAGCTCGGATCGAGGGAGGTTCCCGATGGTGGATACGGCCGGCGAGACAACCGAAGCCATCCGAATTGGGCTGAGCGCTTGCCTGCGAGGTGACGAGGTCCGCTTCAACGGCGGGCACTCCAGGCAGCGTTATCTGACCGACACGTTGGGTCAGTTCTTCGAGTACGTGACAGTCTGTCCCGAGGTCGAGGTTGGAATGGGCGTGCCCCGTCCCACCGTGCGCCTTGTCTCCCTCGACGACAAGATCCGAGTGGTCGACCCAAAGAACGAGATCGACTGGACTGCGGCAATGGAAGACCATGCAGTGAAACGTGCAGTGGTGGTCGAAGAGCAAGAGCTGAGCGGGTTCATCCTCAAGAGCAAGTCGCCGACTTGTGGTGTCTGGCGGGTGAAGGTCTACAGCGAGGGTGGCATGCCCAACATGAACGGGCGCGGCGTCTTCTCGGCAGAGTTGCTGCGGCGCTACCCGCGGCTACCCGTCGAGGAAGAAGGGCGCCTCAACGACCCGGCGCTCCGGGAGAACTTCGTCGAAAGAGTTTTCGCCTATCACCGGTTGCGCAAGACCTTCAAAGCACGGTGGACGGTCGGTTCGATCGTCGAATTCCACACCAGAGAGAAGCTGCTGTTGCGGGCCCATCACGAGGCGACCTATCGCAAGCTGGGGCGGCTGGTCGCCGGGGCCAAGAGTATGCCGCGCCCTGCCTTTGCCGCCGAGTACCAGCAGGGGTTCATGGATGCGATGGGCTACAAGACCACCGTTCGCAAGCACACCAATGTGCTCGAGCACATGCTCGGCTATCTGCGCAAAACGGGGGATGAGACGGGCCGACAGGAGGCTTACGGGGCGATACAGGACTACCGGAGTGGGCTGGTGCCGCTCATTGTGCCCATGACGCTGTTCTCATACCTGGCGCGGCGCCACAACATCGACTATCTGCTTCAGCAGTCGTACCTCAACCCCCACCCCAAGGAACTGATGTTGCGCAATCACGTCTGAACGACGCGCTACCCAGCGTCACGGCTTCTCGATGGGGAGACCGACCACGTTGCCCCACTCCGTCCATGAGCCGTCGTAGTTGCGAACATTCTCGAAACCAAGCAAGTAGGTCAGTGCAAACCAGCTATGGCTGGATCGCTCTCCAATGCGGCAGTAGGTGATGACGGGTTCTTCTCTGGCCAGACCCATCTCGCTCTCGTAGATGGCTTCGAGTTCGGCCCGGGCCTTGAACGTGCCGTCTTCATTGGCGGCTCTTGCCCAGGGCACGTTGACGGCGCCGGGAACGTGCCCGCCGCGGAGCACTCCTTCTTGCGGATAGTCGGGCATGTGGGTCCGTTCGCCGGCGAATTCCTCCGGCGACCGAACGTCGACGAGTGATCGGCCTGCCGACGAATGAGCCAGGGTGTCCTGCATCATCGCTCTGATCGTGGAGTCGTCACGGGCCACAACCGGATACTCAGTCTGGGTTCGCACCGTCGGCTCGATGGTCATCTCCCGCCACTCGGCCAACCACTTCTGGCGTCCCCCATCGAGCAGGCGAACGTCGGGGTGTCCGAACAGCTTGAATACCCACATTGCATAAGCCGCCCACCAATTCGAGTTATCCCCGTAGACGACGATCGTGTCATCACGGCCAATGCCCTTTTCCGACATGAGACGGGCGAACTTGTTCCCATCCACGTAATCGCGGATCAGCGTGTCGTTCAGCTCGGTGTGCCAATCGATCTTGACCGCGCCGGGGATATGACCCGTGTCGTACAACAGGATGTCCTCGTCGCTCTCCACCACGACCAGGCCGTCGTCATCGAGGTGCTCGGCGAGCCAGGCAGTGCCAACGAGAACGCCGGGTTGTGCGTAGTCGGAATATCTGGGATCCGGGTCGAGCGGGACTTTGCTCATAGTCATCTCCTGGCTGCGCTGGGATCGCAAATCTACACGCGCCGACGATTGCGGCGGGGCGAATTCTGCGCGGGCAGCCTAACCTGAAGTCATGACGACACCGCCGGCGCTGCAACGTATCGTGGACCTGTTCGCGGCTGCTCCCCGGGAAGTCAAGCTCCAGGCTCTGCTCGATTACTCGCGACGAATCCCGCCCCTCCCGCAGCACCTAGCGGGCCGGCCGGATCTGTTGGAAAAAGTCGACGAGTGCCAGGCACCGTTTTTCCTCAAAGCTGAGGTATTCGAGGATGGGATAGTCCACATCTATTTCGATGCCCCGGCGGAAGCCCCGACAACTCGCGGGTATGCCGGGATCCTCACGGAGGGTCTGGACGGCGCCACCGCTGAGGAGATTCTGGCGATGCCGTCCGACTTCTATGTGGGCCTTGGACTGGCCGACGTGGTGACCCCGCTACGGCTGCGCGGCATGGGTGCAATTGTCACCCGCCTCAAGCGCCAGATACAGCAGCAGGTCGACGCGGCGGATGCTCAGAACTGAATGGCAGCAGCCGCCCAGTGAAACCCTGCACCAAACGCGGTCAGGGCTACCAGGTCGCCGGGCCGGATGCGCCCTGTTTCCTTGGCTTCCCACAGCGCAAAGGGAACGGTGGCGGAACCGGTGTTGCCATAGTCCTGAACATTGATGTAGACCCGCTCCTCCGGAATGGCGAGCTTGTGGCCGACGGCATCGATGATTCGCTTGTTGGCCTGGTGAGGGATGACGAGCGCAACCTCATCGATCGTCCGCTGCGTGTTTTCGAGAAGGTCCTCAACAGCTGTCGACATCCGGTGGACCGCCTCGCGAAAGACACGTCGGCCGTCCATGTCGAGATGCTGGTAGGCGCCGCTGGCGAGTGATTCGGCATTGAATGGGTAGCGGGTTCCGCCCGTCTTGAGGGTGAGTATTTCGGTCTTGGAACCGTCGGTGCCGGCGACGACGTCGAGCAGTTCGGCTCGGCCGTCTTCGGGGCCGAGGACGACCGCACCCGCGGCGTCGCCGAATAGGACGCAGAACGAGCGGTCCTTCCAACTCATCAACCGCGAGATCAGCTCCACGCCGACTATGAGGATTCGCTTGGGCTGCAGCAGCATCCTGGCACGAGCTACATCCAGCGCTTGAACAAACCCGGCACAGCCGCTGCCGCCGAGGTCGTAGGCGGGCACCTCGCGGCACCCCAGCCTGTGTTGCAGGAAGGATGCGGTATCAGGGGTGTATGCCTCCGGGGTATCGGTTGCAACGATGATCTCGTCGATCTCCGCTGCGGTCAGCCCTGCGTCCTCCATGGCCTTCTCGGCAGCGTGGGCGGCAAGGTCCAGTGTTGATTGATCGTCGGCCGCAAAACGCCGCTCTTTGATGCCGGTGCGGGCGGTTATCCACTCGTCGTCGGTGTCCACCAATTCCGCCCAGTCGTCGTTGGTCATGATCCGATCGGGAACGTAACCACCAAAACCCAAGATGAACGCCAATTGATCCGCCTCCTTCAGCGAAGAGATCGTAATGCCGCGGTTGGCGCCGCCGCTAGCGAGGCGGATCTGCTCGTGGCCAATCCGGGTCGAGGAAACGCTGCACCTCGATCAGATATCCATCGGGGTCTCGGTAGAAGGCGTGGTAGACGTTGTACTTCTCGTTGAGCTGGGGCTGCTTCTCGCAGAGCACCCCTGCGGCGACGAGGTCGCGGTGGGATCCGTCGACGTCGTCTGTGACCAGCGTTACCAACAGCGTGTTGGGATCGCCCCGGTCGGCCCGCTCGCAGATCCCGAGGAACGCGGTGGGAGAGGTCCGAAAGATGCGACAGTCGCCTTGATCGAGCACCAACTCGAGGCCGATTGAATGCCGGTAGAAGCGACTGCTTGCCTCGAGGTCGGCAACGAGCAGGAAGGTGACCTGTTGGCTGAACGACGTCACGTTCGGCCGCTCGATCCGGCGGCGGCGAAAACACGTTCGATCGTCCGCAGATTATCGAGCGCATCGTGGCCGGAGTCGGGCACGGATTCTCCGTCGAGGACGGCGGCAACGAAGGCTTCGGCCTGGAGCGTGTACTGGTCCACCGCCTCGAACTCGAGCGTCCTCGTTGCGGGAGCCACCGGCGGATCGCCTCCGACGGTCACCGCTATGCGGGTCGGGATCCCGGGCGGGATGTTGAAAGGTATCTCAATCGAAACGCGCCCTCGGCTGCCGTAGATGTCGACGCGCTGATCAGCCTCGGTGCGGGTGGAACAGGCAAACGTCGCTACCCGGTCGCCAAATTCCAGAATTCCTGCTGTGTAGATGTCGACACCTGTAGTTGGGTCACGGTGCATCGAGGCCTCGACGTTCGAGGGCTCAGATCCCATGAGCATCCGGGAAAGGTGGATCGAGTAGCAGCCGATATCCATGAGTGCTCCGCCGCCGTAGTCGAGAATATTCCGGATGTTCTCTGGATCGTCGTTGTAGTAGGAGAACCAGCTGTCGACGGCCACCAAGTCGCCGATGCCGCCTCCGTCGATCAGGCGTCGGGCTGCTGCCCACGTCGGATGGAAGCGATACATGAAGGCTTCCCGCATGACAACGCCCGCCTCTTCGGCCGTCGCCACCATCGCTTCGGCCTCGGCGCTGGAAAGGGCAATCGGCTTTTCGCACAAGACGTGCTTGCCTTCCCGGGCTGCGGCGATCGTCCACTCGGCGTGCAGGTGATTTGGCAGCGGGATATAGACGGCGTCGATATCCGGGTCCGATAACAACTGTCGGTATGAGCCGTACGCCCGCTCAATGCCCAACTCCGCAGCAACCGCCTCGGCGTTCTCCAGACTCCGTGAGGCGATGGCGACTACCTCGGAGCGCCTCGCGGCCTTGATTGCCGGTATGACCTTCTGTCTTCCGATATCCGCGGTACTCAGCACGCCCCAACGAACTCGCTCCATCAGTCTTCAGTCCTTCGATTGCCGTCTGTACTGCTCCCGAAGCAGGGTAGTTGTTGGCGGTGGATGCTGACGGAGGACGCAGCGGTGACGTGTTGCCAATCCTCCCAACTGCGGGCACCATGGCCGCATGCGATGGCTGGCCGAGAAGTACCTGCGGTGGCGCGGCTGGAGATGGGTCGGCGAACGGCCTACCTACCCCAAATTCGTGGCAATTGCCGCTCCGCACACGACCAACTGGGACTTCCTGGTGTTTCTCGCGGTTGCCCGGTACTTCCGCCTCCCCGCCAAAGTCATTGGCAAGGACAGCCTGGTGCAGTGGCCGTTTGGGCCGTTGATGCGACGTTTGGGTGTCATCCCGGTACGACGCGATAGCGGCGAAGGCCTGGTTGAACAGATGGCCGCAGAATACGCAGCATGCGATCGCATGGCACTCGTTATCGCTCCGGAGGGGACGCGGGGCCGAGCGCCTTTTTGGCGCTCGGGCTTCTATCACATCGCCTCCGCCGCCGGCGTCCCGGTCGTCATGACTTACCTCGACTACGAGCACAAGCGTGCCGGCGTGGGCGGCATCGTGCATCTCACCGGCGACGTCGACGCCGATATGGCCAAGATCCGGTCCTTCTACACGGGCATCAAGGGCAAACGCCCCGAGAACCAGGGCCCGATCGTCATCCGCGAGGAAGCGACCGGGCCCTAGGTGTGGTACCTCTTGGACGTTGTCGGCGGTTCATAGCGGAGCGCCTGAGCGTTTGGCGCCCGGCAGACGACCCAGAGTGGCCGAGGCGAGCCTCCGGCTGACCACTCAGGCTGTCTGATCGCTTGCCAAGAAGGCGAGGCCGGCAACACCTCGTGAGGCACCAGCTCCAGGCACCTAGGGCATCAGCCACACCGGTGTCTCACGGAGGTGGGTCCGGCTGCCATCCATGGCCGAGGTTTCCCAAACGGCGAGTGTGCCCACCTGGCGGTCGGTAATGGAGTAGGTGGGCAGGAATGTGAATTCGCCCCAGAATGGGCCGCCGATGGACGCCCGGGCGAATCCATCGGTCAATACCAGTCCGTCACTGTCAAGCAGCTCCCAATCAACGGTGGCCTCGAATACCCGGGCCACGCCGGTGACCGTGATCGGGCTCGACATGTATTGCCACGCTGCGGGCGTGTCGACCAGGATCTCGGGGACTGCTCCCGCGCCGAAGAAGTACTCGCGATCGAGACCTCCTGAGATATCGATACCTTCGCTCGAGAAGATCGAAACCGGAACCCCGTCGAGTTCCAGCATCACTTTGTCGATCGTGGCAAACGCCGTCAACGTGTACGTCAGCTGACCGAGCCTTGCCAGCATGGTTGCGGAGCCGCCGCCGTCGTCGAAGGATTCAGACAGATCCACTGTGGCAACGCCACCAGCGACATCGATCCCACCGTTGCGGGTCGTGCCTGCCGGGACCTCGCTGCTGAAAGCGGGGATCTGAGATGACTCGGCTGCAGTGGGTCCCCCCAACAGCAGATCGACGGCAACCTCAGGAGTCGCCGCGTCGGCCAGGTAGCGGGCTACGGGTGCCAGGAACGGTCCACCGGCCGGCTGATCGTACATGAAGTAGACCCGGGCGAAGTTGGCCGTTTCCACAGACGGCGGCGTAGTCGGCGTCAGGTCTAGGGCGCGGCCCAAGAAAGTTGCCATCTGCGAGCGGAGCACAGGGTCCTGTGGGCAGAAGAGATCGTTGGTCGGGGGATTGCAGCCGACCGTCACACCCGCTGCTGCGAGAGCTTCGATGTCCGCCTCGAATATCGACGTGTCATCGTCGGTGAACCGATCGGTGGGGTCGGTGTCGGTGTAGCCGAACGCCCTGACGAGGAATGCAGCCATCTGTTCCCGCGTCACCGTCGCGGTGGGGCAGAAGTTGTCGTTGGCAGGGGGGTTGCACCCTGCGGTGATGCCCGACGCACGCAGCGCGTTGATGTTCGTTTCGTGCACGGACCCCGTGTCGTCGGTGAAGTAGTCGGTGGAAGTAGCCGGTAGGTCCAATGCCCGGACCAGGAATGTTGCCATTTGCTGGCGTGAAACGCCTTGCCCCGGGCAGTAGTTGGTGTTGGCGGGCGGGTTGCAGCCAAGAGTGATCCGCTCGGCTGCCACGGCCTCGATGAAGCCCTCGTGGGTATTGCCGTCATCATCAGTGAACGTGCCCCCGGGAACCAGCGGGTCGGCCGCCGCCGGTGCCGCCATTGCCGCCACCATCACTGCGGCCGTCATGAGTAGCGAGTATCTCTTGCCTCTTCGACTGCGCATTGGTGCCCTCCTTTGCCCCACCCTCCACCTTATTGCAGAATTGGGTTTCGCGCCGCATCGCCCGGGGGTGCCTTCGGGGACCTTCGACCCTGCCCCCCTCTTGACACAGGCGGTAGCCTTGGGAAAGCAAGGAGGTCCGCATGGACATTGAAGGATTGATCCTCGATGTGACCCCGGCCGATGGGGAGTTCGACCGCTCCTTTCTCGAGAAGCTGGGGCATCCAGTCCTGATCTGTCACGGTCCCGAGATGGGCCACACCTGTCCGATTCTCAAGGATGGGTGTGAGATGGTCGACTCCGCCCACGGCATCATCTTCCAGATAGACCTCGAACGACCGCAGCACCGGGCGATCCTGAAGCGCTACAAGGAAGTGGTAGCTGAAGATGTGCCGATAGTGGTCGTGGTTCGAGAGGGTCAGCGGGCCAAGTACCACGACCTGCTCACCGGTGTCCAGGTGTGGGAGACGGAGCCGACGATCAGCGAGCTAGATGGCTTCGCTGCCGAGGTCGAGGCAGCGGACTGGACCCGCGAGTAGTTCGACCCAGGCCTGGTTGCGGCGAGAGGAATCCGCAACCCTCTACGTGTCCATCTTGCCGGCGCGTATCACGCAGACCGGGCGAGGACCTCGTCCACTGTGGCGGCTACCTGGTCGCCGAGTGCCAGAGCCCGACCGAGCGCAGCGTCGTGTCTGTCAATCAGCCGTCGACGACCGTCCTCACCGAGCCCCGGCAGATTGATCCGAACATTGAGCGAAGCACCC
>JARFRN010000256.1 GCA_029287195.1 Acidimicrobiia bacterium
CTCGTTGCCGAAGTCGAGGAACTCAAGGCGAATCCCAACGCCCCCGCAGTAGGGACGGTCATCGAGAGCCGTCTCGAGGTTGGCCGGGGCCCGGTCGCTACGGTCATCGTGCAGCGGGGCACTCTGAAACAAGGGAGCTCAATCGTTGCAGGCGGTGTCTCTGGTCGGGTTCGGGCCATGTTCGACGATCAGGAGAAGCAGCTGAAGGCGGCCGGACCGTCGACGCCGGTATTGATCATGGGCTGGGACGATGTGCCGACCGCAGGAGACATGTTCGAGGTCGTGAAGAACGACAGAACCGCACGCAAGCTCGCCGACGAACGCAAACACCTGGTGCGCTCTGCGACCCATATCGTGCCTACGGCAACTGAGCGGCTCGAGACGCTGCTCGAGAACCTCCGCACGGCCGACCACGCAGAACTACGCATAATCGTAAGGGCGGATGCCATGGGCTCCCTCGAGGCGATCCGCGACTCGGTGAAGAAGATCACCCGCCAAGACGGGAAGGTCTCGTTGATTCAAGGAGCAGTAGGCGGGATAACGGCCAACGACATCATGCTCGCCGAAGCTTCCGAAGCGGTCGTGTACGGCTTCAATGCCCGACCCGATGCGGCGGCGCGGGCAGCCGCCAAGGACGCGGGCATCGACGTTCGCACATTCTCGATCATCTACGAACTGCTGGACGATATCGAGGGGCTTCTGCTCGGCGAGCTCGCACCCGAAGAAGTCGAGTCGTTCCTGGGCGTGGCGGAAGTCCGCGAGGTGTTCCGAGCTCCTCGGCTCGGCCGCGTCGCCGGCTGCTACGTCACCGAGGGAGAGATCAACCGCAACGCGCGAGCCCGGGTGGTACGCGACGGTGTCGTGGTGTACGAGGGTCGCATCATCTCGTTGCGACGCTTCAAGGACGATGTCCCTTCGGTCGCCTCCGGCTTCGAATGCGGTATCGGCCTGGAGAATTTCCGCGACATCAAAGAGGGCGACACGATCGAATCGTTCGAGGTGCGCGAGGTCGCCCGCGTTTAGGAGCCCGCTGAGCAACACATGTCACCCGTCGCAACGAACGAAACCTATCCAATCTTCGCTCCGTATGTGGTCTCAATCGGCGGTGCTGCGCTCGCTCGGGCGGATATCGCCATGCACCACCGCTTGCTGTGTCATCGGCCCCGCCGTTCGTCTAGCCCGGAGTGTCGAGACCTCGTTCTTGCGACTGGGCCGCCCGGCCGCCGATCTGGGCGACGGCATCACTCAGCAGACTCCTAGTCCGGCAATCGAGATCATCATGCATGCAGCTGCACTACGCCTGGAACTCAGAATTCGCAACGCACGCTCTCTAAAGGAGAAACGAACCGTGATCAAAGGGGTAGTCGGCCATCTCGGACGTAATTTCGGTGTGTCCGTTGCAGAGGTCGACCATCAAGATCTCTGGAATCGAGCGACGCTCGGGGTTGCTGCAGTAGCGCCGCATGCGTCACATCTCGATCGTATCCTGCATGCTGTGGAGCAACACGTCAGGCAACGCACCGACGTCGAGCTTCTCGGGACGTCGGTATCGCACCTGGAGAGGCCAGAATGAGCAAACCGCCGTCGTCCAGAATGCGCAAAGTCAATGAGCTACTGCGCGAGGTCATTGCCGAGCAGGTCACCGAACTCAAGGACCCCCGTATCGGCTTTCTCACGATCACTGGTGTCAACACCGCCCCCAACCTGCGCAACGCAATCGTCTACTACTCGGTCATAGGTGACGAGGAACAGCACGCAGAGACCGCCCGGGCGCTCGAGAGTGCAGCCCCCCGCTTTCAAGCGGCAATCGGTTCCCAGACCAGGCTGAAATACACACCCGTCCTCGAGTTTCGCGTCGACCCGTCGATAGACGAGGGGCTCCGGATGGAACAGCTTCTACAGACTCTGAAAGAGGACGAGTCTTCATGATCGACCAGATCACCGTCGCTGCCGACGCCCTCCGTAACGCCGACTCGGTTGTCGCCATCGGCCACATCGGACCCGACGGCGACGCACTCGGCTCGATGCTGGCACTGGCTGCTGCGGCGCGAGGCGCCGGCAAGGCCGCCTACGCAACGTTCGGCGAGCCGTTCGTCGTCGGTAAGCAGTTCGGCTTCCTCGATACGAGTGACCTGGTTTCGCCGAAGGACGTGCCCGAAGCGATTGATGTCGTGGTTGTGGTCGACACAGGCGTTCCGAGTCGTCTCGGCAGCGCCCTTCCCATAGCAGAGCGGGCTGCGACCCTCATC
The DNA here is from genome assembly GCA_029287195.1 of Acidimicrobiia bacterium. Classification (GTDB taxonomy): domain Bacteria; phylum Actinomycetota; class Acidimicrobiia; order Spongiisociales; family UBA5794; genus JAAETI01. The sequence continues at coordinate 2,250 of JARFRN010000256.1, forward strand.
GTCGTCGATCATCATCTTTCGCAGGAAGAGGACTTCGGCGACATCAAAGTCATCGACGTAACAGCCGGGGCGGCCGCCCAGATCGTGTATCTGCTCATCAAGGAGACAGGCTGGAGCGTCACTCCCGACATTGCCACGGCTCTCTACACGGGCGTTGTAACCGACACCGGTCGCTTCCAGTACCAAGCGACCTCACCCGAGGTCCACCGGATTGCAGCCGAACTGCTCGAGGCCGGTGTCTCACCACCGGTTGTCGGGCAACGCATCTACGAGCAAGCTCCTTTTGGATACCTGCATGTCGCCGGGGAAGTACTGAGGCGTTCCGAGCTGGATCTCGAGCACAAGGTCGTCTGGTCGGTGCTCTACCAGGACGATCTGACCCAGGCGGGCTTGCGCTACGAGGAAGCGGATGGCTTGATCGATCTCGTGCGGCTCGCCGAGGAATCAGATGTGGCGTGTCTTCTCCGCGAGCTCGACGACGGTCACTTCAAAGGAAGCTTGCGGTCGCGGGGACGCGTCGACGTCAGCGAGATCGCGGCACGTTTTGGTGGCGGCGGTCATCACAACGCTGCCGGGTTTGTTGCGGAGGGCACGCCCCAGTCGATCATGGCTGCCATCGCGGGGGCGATTGGGTGAGCGAGCCCGATTCCCCAGGGTTTCTGCTTGTCGACAAGCCGGCCGGCTGGACGTCCCATGATGTGGTGGCCAAGGTGCGCCGGCTGTTGCGGATCAAAAAGGTGGGTCATGCGGGCACGCTCGATCCAATGGCAACCGGTCTGGTTGTAGTCGGCTTGCAGCGCGCCACGCGCCTCCTCCGGTTTGTGCAAGCGGCACCAAAGGAGTACATCGCCCGAGCCGTCTTTGGCGTGGCTACAGACTCCCTCGACGCCGACGGTGCAATCCTGGAACGTGCCGAGATGGACTTCGACGAGGAGGATCTGCGAGCGACGATGGTGCGATTCGAGGGCCGGATTGCGCAGATACCCCCCATGGTTTCTGCTCGCAAGGTCGGAGGAAAGAGGCTGTATGAACTAGCCCGCGCCGGAGTTGAAGTCGAACGTGAAGCCCGCGATGTCGAGATCTACAGCCTGGAACTGATCGACTTCGCTCCTTCCGCCTATCCGGAGGTCGTGTTCCGCACAGTGTGCAGCACAGGGACTTATGTCCGCACACTGGCCGATGACATCGCAGGTGCCCTCGGAGGTCGTGCCCACTTGACCGCGCTGCGTAGGATCCGCAACGGCTCGCTACATGTCGAGAACGCGTGGACGATCGACGAGTTGGCGGCGGCGGCAACGGCGGGCCTGCTCCACGCCAAGATCCTCTCAGCCCGCGACGGTCTAGCCGATCTCCCTGAGGTCGTCGTGGGAACCGCAGCTGCTGCCGGGGTCCGGAATGGTTTGACCTTTCCGGTGACATCTCTAGGAGAAGGCGTGCCTCCTGTGGGACCGGTGCGGGTTGTTGGAGAGTCCGGGGAGCTGCTCGCCATCTACGCGGTCGACGCCGGCAAGGCTGCTCCGGAGGTCGTTCTGGCGTGAAGGTGCTGCGCGGCGACTACCGCTCCTGGGATCCACTGCCGTACCCTTCGGCGGTGACCATAGGTGTCTACGACGGCGTGCACCTGGGACATCAGTATGTCTTGAACTCGTTGGCCGCAAGCGGCCTCCCGGTGGTGGTAGTTACCTTTGGGAACCATCCAGTAGAGGTGATCGACCGGGAGGCAGCCCCAGATTTGTTGACCAGTGTCGAGCGCCGGATTGAGTTACTTGCAGAGTTCGGCGTCTCCACCGCGGCCGTGGTCGACTTCGATGACGACTTCCGGCGACTGGCTGCAGAGGAGTTCGTCGAAAAACTGCTCGTTGCGACTTTCCGGGCGAAACGGGTAGCTGTCGGTCGGGGCTTCAGGTTCGGATACAAGCAACTGGGCGACATTGCGCTGATGAGGACATTGGGGGAGCGACACCACTACGAGGTCGAGGACGTCGAAATCTTCGAAGAAGGGGTGCCGGTGCGGTCGACCGTTATTCGGGCGCTGCTACGCGAGGGGGATGCAGCGGCTGCAGCGCGGCTGCTCGGCAGACCGCACCGACTGCCCGGCACTGTTGTTCCCGGCGACCAGCGGGGGCGCCAAATCGGCTTCCCAACCGCCAATCTCGCCACACCGGCAGGGCTGCTGGTGCCGGGTTCCGGCGTATATGCGACACGGATCCGGCTCGACGGTGTCACCCACAAGGCGGTTGTCAACATCGGCAATCGACCGACATTTGGGGGGAGCGATTCTGTTGTTGAAGCCCATGTGCTCGACTTCTCGGAAGATCTGTACGGTCGTGTCCTGGAGGTGGACTTCGTTTTCCGATTGCGCTCGGAACGGAAGTTCTCCGGCATCGACGAACTGGTAGCTGCCATCAGCGACGACATCGCGGCGGCCCGGCAACTGTTGGGAGGAGGATGATGCATCGGATACGGGTCGAGTCGGGATCACCCTACGAACGGCTTTACGGATTCTCCCGTGGATTGCGCCGTGGCAGCCGGGTCGAGGTGGCCGGCACGGCTCCCATCCCAGCCGAGGGAGATTCGATCGCTCCGACGGCCTACGATCAGATGCTGCGCTGTGGGGAGATCGTTACCAGAGCCCTCGAGCAGCTCGGCAGCTCTGTCGACGAGGTGGTGCGCACCCGCATGTACATAACGGACTCGGCAGATGCCGACGAGGTGGGACGGGCCCACGGCGAGTTGTTCGGGCCGGCTCGACCGGTAGCGACCATGGTTGTTGTGACCGGGCTGCTGGATCCCGCGTGGAAAGTGGAGCTCGAGGTGGAGGCGGTCGCCGAGTCTTAGGGGTTGCCGCGCCGGACCCGCTGGTGCGATCGATCTCCCGCGACAAAGAGGACAATCGACCCCTCCGCTCGAGTGCAAATCTGCGTAAGTTGGGCATCCAGGCGACACGACGGTGCAGGAAGGCGATCTATGAAACCGCTCAAGACCTATGCCGTGCTTCCGCGGATCCCCAAAGCCCTGCAGCCGCTTCGCGGCGTTGTCTACGATCTGCATTGGGCATGGAATCACGACGCAATCGAGTTGTTTCGTCGACTGGATCGCGATCTGTGGGAGGCCAGCGGCCACAATCCCGTTCTCATGTTGGGGACGATCACTCAACAACGGCTGGATGCTGCCGCGGCCGACCCCGCCTTTGTTGCCCACCTCGAGCGAGTCGCCGACGAGTTCGATGCCTATACAGCATCGGACAGCACCTGGTATCACCGGACCCACAATTACACAGCGGGACTGCGAGTGGCATATTTCTCGCTCGAGTTCGGAATCACCGAATGTCTATCGATCTTCGCCGGCGGCCTCGGCATACTGGCCGGGGATCACCTGAAATCGGCGAGTGACCTCGGTATCCCTCTGACCGGCGTCGGTCTGCTCTACCAGGAGGGATACTTCCGGCAGCGGCTCAACGAGGCGGGTTGGCAGCAGGAGTTATACGAGGCAAACGATTTTCACAACCTCCCGCTGGAACAGGTCGTTGACAGGGATGGTGACTCTCTGGCGGTGGATATACCGCTGCCGGGCCGTGATGTCAGGGCCTATGTGTGGCAGGTGAAGGTCGGAAGGGTGGATTTGTATCTACTCGATACGAACCATCCGGACAACAGCGTCGACGATCGTCGCATCACCGATCAGCTGTACGGAGGCGCTCGAGAGACGCGGATGAAACAAGAAATCGTCCTCGGGGTTGGCGGGTTTAGAGCGCTCGAGGAACTCGGGATCGAACCGACGGTTTACCACATGAACGAAGGCCACTCCGCATTCCTCGTTCTCGAATGGATGACCCGTCTGATGGGCCGGTACGGCATGTCCTTTGCCGAGGCGAAGGAAGCGGCGGCGGGGCTCGTGTTCACCACTCATACCCCGGTGCCTGCGGGCCACGACTACTTCAGTCCCGGACTGGTCGAGAAATACCTCGGACGGTATGCCACGATCTTCGGCCAGAGCATGAATGACTTCCTCGCGCTGGGCCGGCGCAACCCGGCGAACAACACGGAGGAGTTCTGCAACACCGTGCTCGCCCTCGACACCGCTGCCTACTCCAATGGTGTGAGCAAGTTGCACGGTGTCGTGAGCAGGGAGATGTTCACCGACCTGTGGCCCAATCATCCGTCCGCGGAGATCCCTATATCGTCGATAACCAACGGTGTTCATGCCAAGACCTGGGTCTCCAAGGAGATGAAAGAGCTCTACGATCGCTATCTGGGTCCGCAGTGGCGCGAGGAGCCGGCCGACGCGCAGGTGTGGAAGCGGATCGCCGAGGTGCCGCTGGCCGAGTTGTGGCGCACTCATCAAAGGCGAAGGGATCGACTCGTCGCGTTTGCGCGTCGCCGGTTGCGTCGGCAGTTGGAGGATCGGGGAGCTCCGCAGGCGGAGGTCGAGATGGCCGACGTGGTACTCGACCCGAACGCGTTGACCATCGGTTTCTCGCGGCGGTTTGCCACCTACAAGAGAGCAACGCTTGTGCTCCAAGACACCATTCGCCTGGCAAGGCTACTGGGTGACACCGAACGGCCGGTCCAGATCATCTACGCCGGCAAGGCACACCCGGCCGATGACGGCGGCAAGGAGCTCATCAAGCAGATCATCGACTTGACGAAGGACCCCGGGATTAGACGCCATCTGGTTTTCATCTCCGACTACGACATGTCGGTGACTCGCTACCTGGTGCAGGGTGCGGACGTGTGGCTGAATACGCCGGTGCGCCCGCTTGAGGCGAGTGGCACGAGCGGGATGAAGGCAGCGGCGAACGGAGTGCTGAATATCAGCACGCTGGACGGCTGGTGGGATGAGGCCTACGAGACCGACGTGGGCTGGGCAATCGGACGTCGCGACCCGGTTGCCGACCCTGCGCAGCGCGACAGATTCGAGGCGCAGGCCCTGTACGACCTTCTCGAGCGCGATGTGGTCCCTCTGTTCTATGAACGCGGACCCGACGGCCTTCCCCGCGGCTGGGTGAATCGGGTGCAAACCGCGATTGCCAAGCTGAACCACCAGTACAACACGCATCGCATGGTGCGCGAGTACACCGAGCGCTACTACTTGCCCGCCTCTAGGCGGCAACAGCGAATGACCCAGGAACGCGGGGCGCCCGCAAAGGATCTGGCCGGGTGGAAGGCGCGGATCAACGAGGCGTGGGGCAACGTGCGCGTGCTTGCCGTGGAGAGTTCCGCAGACGATGAGCTCGAAGTCAACGACGAAATGACGGTGCGGGCGCAGGTCCATCTGGCTGGCATGGCTGCCGATAACGTTGTCGTATAGCTCTATTCGGGATCAGTCGATGCCTCGGGCGAGTTGCGATGCGACGAGATAATGGTAATGGAGCCCATCACAGCCGTCGGTGACAATCATTGGTTCGAGGCTGCCGAAGTCAGCTTCGGCACGAGTGGGCTCCATGGTTTCACTGTGAGGGTTCTGCCGCGCCATCCGGACCTGGTCAACCCTCACCGCATGGGACTGGTCGCCTGGGGGTGAGCGGGTCGCTCCCCGTCTAGCCTTGGCACCCATGGGCTCATTTCGATTGGCATTGATTTCAACCGGCGGCACCATCGAGAAGACATATCAGGCAAGCTCGGGCGAGCTGCGCAATGAAACGAGCGTGCTCGATCACATGCTGCCGAGACTCGAGATCCCGGAGATTCGCATCGAGCGGATCCTGCTGATGAACAAGGACAGCCTCGAAATGAGTTCGGCGGATCACGCGCACATCGCGGCGGCGGCACATCGCGCTTCCGCAACTGCCGACGGAGTGGTAATCGTGCACGGTACCGACCGTCTTGCCCGGAGCGGCGAGGCCACCCATGAGCTGGGAGCTCCGACAGTGCCGGTCGTCTTTACCGGGGCGATGCGACCGTACGAGTTGCGAAACACTGATGCGCTGCAGAATCTGACGGAGGCGCTGCTGGCGGTGCGGTTGCTCGATCCCGGCGTGTACGTTGCCATGCACAACAAGGTTCTGCGCTTCCCGGGAGTGGAAAAAGACCGCAACGCAGGGACCTTTGTCGGTGGTTCGTAGAACGAGGTTGGTAGATCTCGTTTGCGTGTTACAATCCGACCGGACGTTCGTCCGCGCTTTCTTCCCTCAAAGGAATTCTCTGCGTGAAAGACACGAAGACGATTATCGAAGAATACGGGCTGCATGACTCGGACACGGGTTCGCCCGAGGTCCAGGTTGCGCTGCTCTCCGAGCGCATCAGCCATCTCACCGAGCATCTGAAGGTCAACAAGAAGGACCATCACAGCCGGCGCGGATTGCTGATGATGGTTGGTAAGCGCCGACGGCTTCTCAAGTATCTCAGAAACCAGGATGTCGAGAGGTATCGCAGCCTCATCGCCAGACTTGGTCTGAGGAGATAGAGAAACTCCGGAGGCGGCCGTCGGCCGCCTTTGGCGTGTCCTGCGGCAACCCGACGGTTGCCGATGACAACACAGCGGGGAGTGCCTCAGTTGTCAGTGGCCGGGTTTCGCATCGCCCCGCCGGGGCCGAGCGCCCGAAGCCCGACCACTGCCAATTGACCGCACTCTCCCCAAACAAGGAGACGCGCGTGGCAGAGACCACAGTACGCGGTCGCATTGGCGACAAAGAGCTCGTCTTTTCGACGGGCAAGTTAGCTCTCCTCGCAGACGGCGCCGTAGTAGCCAGCATTGGCGAGACGGATGTTCTCGTTACGGCAACTTCCAGCCGCAAGATGCGCGAGGGACAAGATTTCTTTCCACTAACAGTGGACGTTGAAGAGAGGATGTATGCCGTTGGGCGCATCCCCGGTTCGTTCTTCCGTCGTGAGGGGCGGGCAACCGAGAAGGCAACGCTGACGGCACGGTTGATCGACCGGCCGCTGCGTCCCTCCTTCCCAGATGGGTTTCTGTATGAGACCCACGTCGTGGCGACAATCCTGTCGGCCGACCTGGTCAATGACTACGACGTTCCGGCTCTCAACGCCGCTTCAGCAGCGCTAACCGTGAGCCCGATCCCCTTCCTGGGTCCGCTGGGAGCGGTCAAGCTGGCGCTGAGCAACGGTGAATGGATTCCGTTCCCGACCTTCGAAGAACTCGAGGAGTCCGTGTTCCAGCTCGTGGTCGCCGGCAAGCGCAACGCGGTTGGTGAGGTCGACATTGCCATGGTTGAGGCCGGCGCGACCGAGCACGGCCATCGCATGGTGGAAGGCGGCCAGCCCGCCAGTGACGAGGAGACCATCACCCGTGGTCTGGAAGAGGCAAAGGGCTACATCGGGCAGATCATCGATATGCAGGTCGAGCTGCGGGCCCAGGCGGACGATGTTTCCGCTGCGGAGTTTCCCGTCGTCGCCGCTTATGACGATGAGCTCTATACCCGGGTGGAAGAGATTGCTAAGCCGAAGTATGAGGCGCTCGGCACGATCGTCGACAAGCACCAACGGCAGGACGCCGAAGCGGCGGTTGCCGAAGAGTCTCTGGCGGCTCTCGGATTGGACGAGGACGATGAGGAGGCCATTGCCGCGGCCAAGAAGGCAATCAAGGCAGTCCACAAGAATGTCATGCGTACCCGGGTTGTCAACGAATCGGTACGGCTGGACGGTCGCGGGTTGCGGGACGTCCGACCGATTGATATCGAGGTCGGCTTGCTCGCCCAGGCTCATGGTTCAGCGATGTTCAAGCGGGGCGAGACCCAGGTGCTCAATACAACGACACTCGGCATGCTGCGGATGGAGCAGATGCTCGACACTATCGATCTCGAAGAGTCGAAGCGCTACATGCACCACTACAACTTCCCGCCATTCTCCACAGGTGAGACCGGGTTCATGCGTGGTCCCAAGCGTCGCGAAATCGGCCACGGAGCATTGGCCGAGAAGGCGCTGCTGCCGGTTATTCCGCCTGTTGAGGACTTCCCATATGCCTATCGCCTCGTCTCTGAGGTCCTGATGTCCAACGGTTCCAGCTCGATGGCCTCGGTCTGCGGCTCATCGCTGTCGCTCATGGATGCCGGCGTTCCGATTGCGGCACCGGTTGCAGGTATCGCTATGGGCCTCATCGAACAGGACGGCAAATACGTCACGCTGACAGATATCCTCGGTGCCGAGGACCATCTCGGTGACATGGACTTCAAGGTTGCAGGTACCCGCGACATGATCACGGCACTGCAGCTCGACACCAAGATCGAGAGCCTCCCTGCCGAGGTCCTCGTGGAGGCAATGTCGCAGGCGCGCGAAGCTCGTCACTTCATCCTGGACAAAATGGCCGAGTCCCTGCCCGGTCCGCGCGAGGAACTGGCGCCCAACGCTCCGAAGATCGAGGCGATCGAGATTCCCAAGGACAAGATCGGCGAGGTCATCGGGCCGAAGGGCAAGACCATCCGCGAGCTCGAAGAAGAGACCGGGGCCACTATCGAGATCGACGACGAGGGGATCGTGCGGGTGGGTGCGGCCGACACGGCGTCGATGGAACTGGCCCGGGAACGTATCCTCGCGATCGGATTCCCGCCCGAGGCGCGGGTCGGCGAGAGCTATGAGGGCGAGGTGGTGAATATCACCAAGTTCGGTGCTTTCGTCAATATCCTTCCCGGTCGCGATGGCTTGTTGCACATCTCGAAGATGGGCCGCGGCAAGCGAATCGAGAAGGTCGAGGACGTGCTTGCACTGGGCGATAAGGTCAGCGTGCTCGTGCGCGAGATCGACGACCGGGGCAAGGTCAGCCTGGACCTCGCCGAAGGGGTGCAGCTGGTCGACGAAGACACGCCGACGTCAGGCGGCGGAGACCGTCCGGAGCGTCGCGACGGTGAGCGAGGTCGTGACAGAGGACGGGATCGAGATCGCCGCAGCCGGGGTCGCGACCGAGATCGCGGTCGGGACGAGCGTCGGGAAAGCACTCCCAACCGAACGGTCGTATCTTTCGAGGACGAGTTCGAAAAGGGGCTCTAGACCAGAAACTGAGGCCCTCGGGTTGTTCCGAGGGCCTCAGTCGCGTTCAAATTGGAGCGGCTTCAGTCCTCGAGGACGAAGGTGAGCTTCATGTCCACCCGGAAGTGCTTGATCGTGCCGTCGTCGGCGAGCACTACCTTTTGCTCTGAAATCCAGGCCCCACGAATTCCGTCGATGGTGCGTTGCGCCTTGGAAATGCCTTTGCGGATGGCATCTTCGAAGGACCCGGGTGAGGTAGACGTGATCTCAATCACCTTCGCTACAGACACTGCAGGCTCCTCTCGTCGGAGTGTCGTGACTCCAGGGTACCGCGTCCGCCGGCAGGCAACGAGTTGAGGTTGTGATGCGGCGCGCCGGGAGACGAGAAAGGCGGAACCACTACCAGCGCGGACCCATCTTGGCGCCCAGGAAACCCCCGGCGGCGGCACCAATGATCAGCCAAACCACCGGGAAACCGCCCAGCGACCAGCCAAGCAACAGGCCGAGCACCGCACCAACGATGATGCCGATACGCATCCCGTGGATCCAGTCGTAGTCGGTACGACCTTCTGTCTTGTGCTCCTGGTCATCCATTGCGGCCTCTTTCCTCTCCTTCAATCGTATCTTCGGATTCGGTCTAGTTACACGCTCGAGATTGGTGATGCGTTCTGGGCGGGTCTGGTGTGTTCGGGAACCGAGCCTGCAACGCATGGCGTCAAACCCGGTATATGACAGGGGAGGCCCGGATCATGAGATCTAGATCATTGCCAGCCTGGATCAAGGTCATGGCGCTGACGACCGTCCTGCTGCTCGTGACGGCAGCTTGCGGAGGTGACGACGAGGCCACCGACGAGACTATGGCGGCACCCGAGACGACGGCGGCCTCGTCGGGTGATGGTGATTTTGGTGCGATCAGCGACGGCCTCGGCGGAGTGGCGCCTGCGGCCGATCGAGCGGCAGAGGCTCCAGAAGAAGACACGCTGGGAAGCGGTGGTGTCGAGTCGGGCTTGCTCCAGACGCAGTCGCTGGGTCGCGACATCATCTTCACCGCAGACATGACGGTTGCCGTCGTGGATGTTGCCGCCGCGTCTGTTGAGGCAACCCGCATCATCGAAGATCTCGGCGGGTTCCTCTTCGGTCAAGAAACCACGGGCCGGCCCGAGCCGAGGAGCCGCCTCACGTTCAAGGTACTGCCCGAAGACTTCCGGCAGGCATTGGCCCTCCTGGGCTCCGTCGGTGATATTCGCACCCAGACGGTCACCGCCGATGATGTGACGGAACGTGTGGTCGATCTGGAAAGCCGGATCGACACGGCACGGGCCAGCGTGGAGCGACTGAAGGGCTTCCTCGAAGAGGCATCCGACATCGAGACCATCGCCGAACTCGAGGCGCAGCTGCTCCAACGAGAGACCGATCTGGAGACGATGCGCGGTCAGCTACGCACTCTCCAGGACCGCGTCGACCTGGCAACGATCTACCTCACGCTGACCGAAGCCCTGGTTGCTCCCGACCTCCGTCTCGAGGTGACCGGTTTCCCTGGTCACGATGCCGGAATTTCCTGCCCTGCAGAAGGTCGCATTCGGGGGGAGGAAGGTGAAGAAGCGACCGTATGCTTCGAGATCACCAACGTGGGCGATACTCCGCTCGCCGGGTTCACACTGCGGGATGCAGTTCTCAATGTCGAATTGGACGGCCTCATCGTTGTCTGGGGGGATCCCAACGGCATCCTCGAACCGGGCCAGTCCCTGGTCCTTGCTCATGAGATCACGGTTGAACGCAACCTGCGCACCCAGACCCGCGTGGGTGCCGAGCCCGTCAACGAAGATGGCAATCGAGTTGAAGGGCGGGAAGTGGCCAGTACGGTCTCGATGACTATCGATGCCCTCGATCCGGGAGGTCTGCCCGGCTTTGCGGAGGGGCTACAAGCTAGTGTCGATGCGTTGCTCGCCATCATCGGACTGATCGTGTTGTTCGCCGGTGCCCTACTGCCGTTTATCTGGGTCGTCCCGGTGGGATGGCTGCTGTGGAGCCGGCGAAAGCGACGCAACGAGAGACGGACTGCAGCTTCGGCTACATCCACTGAGGCCTCGTGGCCGGATCCCGCCGAGACGACAGAAGAGTCCGCTACAGACGAGCCCGCTACAGACGAGCCCGCCGGCGCCGACGAACCGGCTGAAGCGGAATAGGAGACGTTCGAACCAGGGGCGGGGTGCCACGTGAGGGCGCCCCGCTCTTGTTCCGGCGTGCCGGCGTACGACATTTCGTACCCAGACCCGCAAGAACGGAATGGGGGAGAGAACCCCTTGTCTATCGAACATATGTTCGATAGACTTCGTCACCCGACAGGCGGAGAACGGGTGGCGAGCGCATTACAACTGAGGCAGCTGAAGCCGTTGTCTGCGGTGGATCATCCAACTGAGGACCTTTTGAAGTTGCGGCCGGGGCGGGTTACCGGTTTGATTGGTCATCCCGGTTTTGGGTTGACCCGGTTGGGCCTAGTGATGCTGGCATCCCGGGAGATGCTGGGGCCTGTGGCATATCTGGATGTGCGCGGCTGGTTGAGCCCACTTGCAGCCTGGGAGATCGGGATGAGCCCGGAGCGGTTGGTGATCGTGCGCTGTAGCGATCCGGTGCGTTGGGGGCGGGTCGCATCTCATCTGCTCGAGGGGGTTGGTGCGGTATTTGCAGAGGTTCCGATACGTACCAAACCGGCACAGCTACACAAACTGGTCGCCTTAGCCCGCAATCGCAAGACGCCGCTCGTTTTGCGTCCTGTGCAGGGTGACCTTCCTTCGGGTTTGACGCATCTGCGTCTCGAGGCGCGGCAGGTGAACTGGGAAGGAACCGATCGCGGGCACGGTCGGCTGATCAATCGCAGGCTCGTTTTTGAAGCCTCGGGCAAAGCGATGCGGGGAATGACACGGCTCATTGAGGTCGAAGATGATGGAACGAACGCTTTGCGTATGGTTTCCCGACTGGCCGCTACGCCGGCCGGACGTGTCACCAGCTGAGCCCAGTCAGGCAACAGACGACAAGAACATCGTTATCGCGGTCAACGAGATTGCCGCAACGGCGGGTATCAAAGTCGGGATGAGACGCCGCGAAGCCGAGGCGGTTTGCCCGACCGTCACCACCGTCGGATATGACCCCGGCGCAGAGATGACTCGCTTCGAACGGGTTGCGATTGCCGTAGAGACCTTGATTCCTCGGATCGAAGTAGTGATACCCGGGCTGATCCTTGCTCCGGTCACCGGAGCAGTGCGCTACTTCGGCGGCGAAGAGGCATTGGTTGATCGAGTTGCCAAAGAATTGGATGCTGTTGCCGGATCTGGTTTTCGTATAGGCCTCGCCGCCGGTCCCTTTGCAGCTCGCCGGGCAGCCGAGATGACCGCCAAGAACAATCCAATCCATGTCGTTGACAACGATGCTGTCTTCCGGTCCAGTCTCGATGTCGCCGCCCTCGAAAATGATGACATGGCAGCAGTCTTCAGGTGGCTTGGCATCATCACGCTGGGCGAACTGGCGTCCCTTCCCCGGGATACAGTCGTATCCCGGTTTGGTCAGGATGGTCTGAACGCTCACCGGCTTGCGTCCGGTGAAGACCGGGACACCCACAGCCGAGTCATTGCCGACGACCTCGGCATCGAAGAGAGATTCGATCCTCCTCTCGAAAATCTGGAGCAGGCAGCCTTTGTTGCCAAGGCGCTTGCCCACCAGTTACTTGCCTCGGCGTCATTGCAAGGCAGCACTCCGCATCGCGTTGAGGTAGAGGCCGAGGCCGCCGACGGTGCGGTGCGCACCAGAACCTGGCGGAGCGCCGATCCCTTCAACGAAACGATGCTGGCCGAACGGGTGCGGTGGCAGCTCCAGGCTTGGTTGGACACCGCCAGGCTTCGCAGCGGCCCCGGCATCCGAGGTGGCTTGGTGATGCTACGGATAATGCCTGCTGATCTGTCGAACGACGGCCGGCAACTGGCTCTTGACGAGGATGCGCTCTCTTCTGCCGAAGCGCAACGCGCTTTTGCGCAGTCACAGGCGATCGTCGGTGACGACGGTGTACTCCAAGCGGTTCCCCAGGGTGGGAGAGATCCGGTCGAGCGTACCCTCTGGTATCGCTGGGGGGAAGAGCCTCCGGCGACAAATCGCGATCCGCAGGCTCCCTGGCCGGGACGTGTCCCGGAACCCTCTCCGGCTCTCGTGCCACCCGAACCCTATCCGCTGGAGGTTGATTGGGATGACGGAATCCCAACTCGTATCCGATTGGGGAGCAGATGGGTCGAAGTAATCTCCTGGGCCGGTCCCTGGCGAAAAGTGGGACGTTGGTGGGATGGGGAGCGCCCCGCAGACCGCTATCAGTTGGTTACCTCTGCTGGGGCCTTCCTCTGCGCCGTCATCGGGGGCAAGGCCTACATGACCGGTGTCTATGACTGATGCAGGATCCGGAACTGTTTCTCGATCATCTCGTACACCTGCTCCCGCAGCGCATCGATATCGTTCTGCACTGTGAGGTGGCTGGTTTGGATCGGCTCGTGGATGACCACGCTCGCATCTCCCTTGTAGAAGAGCTTGGAGCCGGGCGGCCACACTTCCCATGTCCCGTTGACGGTCACCGGTACTACCGGCAGGCCCGTGGCGATCGCCATACGGAAGGCGCCCTTCTTGAATGGGTGCAGCTCACCATCCCGGCTCCTGGTCCCTTCGGGGAACACGATGAGGGAATAGCCGTCCCGCTTGGCCCTGGCGACGCCTTCGTTGATGGCGGCATACGAAGATGCTCCGGCGCCGCGATCGATCTTTACGATGCCCCCAACCTCGAGCGCTTGCGCAAAAACCGGGATCTTGTACAGCTCCTTCTTGGCGAGATAGCGGATTGGGGTGGGGATGGCGCGGAATAGCAATGGAATGTCGAAATTGGAGAGGTGATTGGAAAGGAAGAAGTATTGGGTGCCCGGCTCGATTCGGTGCGTGCCCTCCACTTCCCAGCGCACCGGCGGAACCGCCAAAAAGGCTGAGCTCCATATCCGGATAAGCACCTCGCCGGCGCGGCGCCACCGCAGTGTCATCACGATGATGAAGATCGCAGACACGATGATCGTGAACACCATGAAAAGCGGGACGATGATCACCGACTTGAGTGCGAGGAGTATCTTCCTGGCCATCGCGGTAGCGTAGTCCACCGTTGCGCCGGCCCAGAAGGGGAGCAGGTGAGATCTCTCAGTAACAACCAGGCTCGCCGGATTGCGCTGGCGGCCCAGGGCTTTGCCTCGCCGCGACCGGTGGGACGCATCGACCGGCGCCACTTCCGCAAGGTCATCGCGCAGGTCGGGGTGCTGCAATTGGACTCGGTCAATGTGTTGCAGCGCTCGCACTACCTGCCGATGTGGTCGCGGCTCGGCTCGTATTCGATCGAGGCGCTGGACGATTACACCGCTCACAGCGGCGAGATGTTCGAATACTGGGGTCATGTTGCGTCGTTGCTGCCTGTAGAGCTGTATCCGCTGTTGCGATGGCGGATGGATGCGATCGAGGCAGGCCCGCAGACGCTGCAAATCATACGGGAGCATCCTGAATACATCGACATGGTCTACGACGAGATCGCAGTCCACGGTCCATTGACGGTGTCGGATCTATCCGATCCGGGTGCGCGAACCGGACCGTGGTGGGGCCACGGAAAGGGCAAGATTGCGCTCGACTGGTTGTTCTCCAAAGGGAAGATCGCTTCGTACCGCAACGGGAACTTCGGCCGCCTGTATGACTTGCCGGAGCGAGTGATCCCGGCTGAGCACCTCGATGCACCAAAGGTGCAGCGGCTCGAAGCATTCCGCAGGCTGTTGTTGCTGTCTGCTCGTCATCACGGCGTAGGCACGGCGGCAGATCTCGCCGACTACTACCGGCTGCATCTGCCCACAGCGCGCGGGGTTCTCGCCGAGCTGTCCTCCGCCGGTGAGCTGGAAGAGGTGGAGGTCGAAGGGTGGTCGCACACCGCCTATCTGCATCCGGCGGCCCACTTGCCGAGACGAGCAACGGGCACCGCCCTGCTCACTCCTTTCGACTCGCTGATCTGGGAGAGGGACCGTATTGCGCGGCTATTTGGCTTCTTCTACCGGATCGAGATCTACGTGCCGGAAAGGGACCGCGTATACGGGTACTACGTCCTTCCCTTTCTCATGGACGGTGAACTGGTGGCACGAGTGGATCTCAAGGCCGACCGCAAGGATGGCAGGCTGCTGGTGCAGGCTGCTCATCTCGAGCCGGAGCGGGACCCGAACCGGGTTGCCGGTGCTCTCGCCGTCGAACTCGAGGCGATGGGGCGCTGGCTGGGTCTCGCTGAGGTCGCTGTGAGTCAGCGCGGGAATCTTGCCGGCTCACTGCGAGCGCAGGGCTAGAGATCCACGTCGGCAATCGATTCGCCACCTGCGATGGGTATCCGAAACTCGGCACCGGTGTTCCAGTCCTTGAACACGAGGTCTCTGGTGTCGCGTTCCTGTATCGCTATGAAGCGGTCGTCGAGCACAAAACTCACGAGGCGGCCCGCCCCGTTGATCGAGCTGAGTCGAGTGGATCGGGAGCGAACCGTGCGCGCCAGGATCGATGTGTGGCCATCGGCTTGTAGTGTCAGCGCGATTACCCACTCGCCGTCGGAAGTGATTCGGAATTGGGATGCACCGATGTCCAATCCAACCAACGGAGTGAGCGAGCGATCCAATTCGACGATATAGGGTACGTACCCGGATTCTTCGACTACTGCCATGAGCACGAGCCCACTCGGGGTGGCTCCGAAGAAATCGCCTTCCAGCTGTAGTGGATTGAAACCGTCGGCGTCATACAAGGTGACAATTTGGTCTGCCCCGGGAGTCGAATCCTGAGTGATGAAACCCCAATCTCCCCAGGCGAGCAGAACCTGCGGCGCCCCCGGCAGTTCGATCTCGCGCAAGGGCTCGAGGGTCGTTCCCGTGTATCCGGAGATGTCGGCAATGCGTAGGTGGGTGAGCGCCGGATCGGTGGCATCGGCGACGGACGTCCAGGCGAATAGATCCGGGTCGATGGGGTGCCACTCGCCGCTCGAGACCCCTTCAGCGATGAGTATGGGGCCGAACGATTCCCGACCATCGATCACAATCGAGCCATCTCCGGTGCGAGAGCTCACTGCAAAATGCGAGCCGGATGAGTTGTAGGTGGCTCTCTCCGGCTGGCTGACCGTGGCGGTGTAAGTCGGGAACGCTGCGTCTGGATCCCACCGGCCAATCCGGGCGGAGATATCCAACGCTACGAGTTGGAGACCATCCTCGGCGATCGGGAGCATTCGAGCGAGTGGCTCCGGTGGCGGGGGAGGCGGCAGCGTAGTCGTGGTCACGTCGGGTTCTGCGGCGATGGCGGCTGTGGTAGTCGTCGTGGCCGCCCCGGCCTCCGGACTGCGGGCCGGTCCCAGCCCGCGAGCAACGATGCCAAATGCGATCGCCCCGGCAACGATCACAACCAGCGGGAGCCAGCGCCGCGGGGTGTCGGCTCGATGGGGTGGCAGCCCTCCGCCGTCGATTTCGTCGATCGGGAGCGGTCGGATCTTCGACCGAGAATCCCTTGCCTCCATTGCTCTTGAGGCTACCCGAGGCAATACCGGTTTGTCGACGGGGAATCTCGTTGGGGCGTTGCGAGTATCGTTCAGTGCGATTTGTGCGTAGAGAGAGGGCGAGCATGGTGGACTTCCAGGATCGAGTTGCCATCGTTACCGGGGCAGGCGGCGGGCTGGGAAGAGAGCACGCGCTGCTGCTTGCATCGCGGGGAGCCTCGGTTGTTGTCAACGACTTGGGCGGTTCTGTATCCGGTGAGGGGTCGAGTGATTCGGCGGCCGATGCCGTGGTGGAGGAAATCGAGGCGGCCGGGGGCGTCGCAGTGGCCGACCACTCATCGGTCGCCGATCCTGAGGGCGGGGCTGCCATTGTGCAGAATGCACTCGAGGAGTTCGGCAAGGTCGACATCGTCATCAACAATGCAGGCATCTTGCGCGACAAGAGTTTTGCCAACATGAGCCCCGAACTGCTCCATCCAGTGCTCGACGTCCACCTTCGCGGCGCCTTCTACGTAACCAGGCCGGCCTTTGCCCATATGAAGGAGCAGGGCTACGGCCGCATCCTGTTCACGAGCAGCGGCTCCGGGATCATGGGGAATTTTGGCCAGGCAAATTATGGCGCCGCCAAGATGGGCCTGATTGGGCTCATGAACGTTCTCAAGATCGAAGGTGGGAAATACGGCATCAAGGTGAATGCAGTCGCACCAATTGCCCACACTCGGATGACGGAGGGATTGTTCGGCGGAATCGTCGAACTCTTCTCGCCAAGTCAGGTCTCGCCGGCGGTTGCATATCTGGTCGCGGAGGAGTGCGAGCTCACCGGGGAAATCTGGTCGGTCGGTGGCGGCTCGGTCAGTCGCTTCTTCATCGGGCTCACGGAGGGCTACTTCAAACATCCCGACGACGGTGCTCTGACGATCGAAGAGATCGCTTCCCACCTGGGGGACATCCGGCGCGAGATCGATTACATGGTGCCCTTCTCGTCGCAGGACGAGTTCGGCAAGCTCGGACCTCGGCTCCAGAAGTGAGCCTGCCGCTGCCGTCCGTCGACGCGACCAAAGACGTGTGGCGGGAATGGGCCAAATCCGCACGCGCCGAAGTTGATTGGGAGGGAACCTCTGCTGCCATTGTCGAGGGTTTGCGCCACTGGCTGGTGCCCAACCATTACCTCACGGTTCTGG
Source organism: Acidimicrobiia bacterium (assembly GCA_029287195.1). Lineage (GTDB taxonomy): Bacteria > Actinomycetota > Acidimicrobiia > Spongiisociales > UBA5794 > JAAETI01. The sequence goes on from JARFRN010000256.1 coordinate 19,919, forward strand.
TGTTCCTGCCGATGATCCACGAGGTGAACCTCGCGCAGCTAATCGAGAACGACAAGGTGAGCAGGTATGTCGCTACCCGAACGCCGGAGCGGGACGGAGACTTGAGCGTGCATGAACTGGGTGGACCGCTCGAGGTGCACCGCTTTGGATTCCTCCAACCGCATTCCTCGGCTCCGCTCGTCAGTCCCGACGAGATAGACGTTGCGTTGCTTCCCGGTCTTGCATTCGACTTGTTCGGCAACCGCCTCGGCCGCGGTGCCGGCTATTTCGATCGACTACTGCGGGCCACGCGGCCCGATGCCAAACATGTGGGCGTCGTAGCCGCAGCGCTGGTGGTCGACCGGCTGCCCGCGGACGACCATGACATCCCAGTGGAATACCTGGCAACCGAGGAAGGTGTGATCGAAACCGCCTAGGGATCAGTCGGCATCTATTACCAGCAATGCGGAGCCGATGATGTCGAATCTGATCGGACTATCCACAGCAAAGCGGTCCCGGCTGCTTGCCTGGAGCATCGTGTCGGCCACGCGGATATCGATGTCGTAGTTGCCGGCACGGTAGGTTACGCCGTGAACGGCTCCCTCGATAGTGCCGTCGCCGGCAATCGCAACAGCATGTGGCGGTACCGCGACTCGATGCTTGCCGGGAGGTAGGCTGCGTGAAGCCCGTCCCCAGCCCAGGTCGACCCAGTTGTCTTGGGCCTTGGCATCGAACTGAGCATCAAAGCCGAGAAGCCTGGCGACGAAGCCTGATCGGGGATCAGACCAGATCTCCTCAGGAGTTCCCCGGCGGACGATCCGACCTCGGTCCATGACGGCGACGGTGTCGGCGATTGCAAAAGCCTCGTCCCGGTCGTGGGTCACATAAAGAGCTGTAACGCCAAGCCGGATGAAGATCGCTCGCATCTCGCTTATCAGGTGCTCCCGCAGTGTTCGGTCAAGCGCACCAATGGGTTCATCCAGTAACACCAGGCGCGGTGCCGGCGCCAAGGTACGGGCCAGGGCTACTCGCTGCTGCTCACCCCCCGAGAGTTCGTGCATTGCCCGGTCGCCGTAGTCGCCGAGGCCAACCAAGCTCAGCATCTCCTCGACCCGGGTGGAGCGCTCCGGTTCTGGAATCCCCTGCATGCGGAGACCGAACGCGACGTTGCCATTGACGTCGAGATGAGGGAAGAGCGCGTAGTCCTGGAACATCAGTCCAAAGCCACGAGCGTGGGGAGGAGTGTCGCGAAGATTTCGACCGTCCCAGGCGATCGTTCCCTCGTCGAGACCCTGCAGACCGGCCACCGCCCGCAACAGAGTCGTCTTGCCGCACCCTGAAGGGCCCATCACCGCAACCACCTCGCCGTCATGAACAGTGAGATTGACTGCGTCGAGGGCCAGCGTCTCGGCGAACCGGACAGAGAGTCGAAGACACTGCAGCATCAGATGTCTCCAGCCGTGTCCCTGCGGAGTCGCTCGATGAGCAGAACGGCACCGGCTGTGAACACCATCAGGATGGTGCTGAGCGCCATTGCGCTTGTGAAGCTGGCCTCCCCGGGTCGGCCGAGTAGCCGGAAGATGGCGGTCGGCAGAGTCGGGTTTGTCGGTAGCGCCAGGAATGACGTGGCCCCGAACTCGCCGAGCGACACGGCAAAGGCAAACCCGGCTCCAATCAGTGCAGCGCGACTCACCATCGGCATGTCGACCTCGCGCCAGACCTGATCCGGAGAAGCCCCCAGCATGGCGGCAGCTTCGCGAAGACGATGGCGCACAGACCGCAGCACCGGCACCGCAGTACGGACCACGAAAGGAATTGCCACCAGAGCATGTGCTACGGGGATGATCCACACCGAGGTTCGTAGATCGACAGGCTGATCCAGCGCCAGTAAGAATCCGAATCCCAATGTCACCGCCGACGTTCCCAACGGCAGCATGAGGAGGGCGTCGAAACTGCGCGACAACCAGCCGCGGCGGTGGGCTATGACCGTCGCTGCGGCCAACCCAATAGCAACCGCGAGCAGCGTGGCTGCCACGGCGAAGCGACTGCTGTTCCATATTGCGGTCGTGGGAGCAACAGCCAATCCGCCTATTGGCTCGTTGAGATCGGTGTAGGCACCGAGGCTGTACCCCTGTCTCTTATACACATCTCCGAGCCCACGAGACCTCGTAGG
>JARFRN010000273.1 GCA_029287195.1 Acidimicrobiia bacterium
TGCTCTATCCCCTGAGCTACTGGGGCGCAAGCCGGAGTGTACACCGAGCGAGCGCAGGCCCTAGAAAATGTTGCTGAGAGCCCCGAGCCGCCACAGGACCAGAAGGTCCATGGTGACGGCGACGCCAACATGCAGAAATATCCCCGGGACAAAGCTCTTGGATCGAAGGGCCAGATAGCCGAGCACCAGCCCGGCAATGATCGCCGCAAACGCCTCGGGGGCGGGCTTGCCGAAATGAATCATGACGTATGGCACGGTCATGATGGCTATGCCCAGAAGGCCGAACCGCTTGGCCAGTCCGAATGTCATAAAACCGCGAAAGAAGGCCTCGATGCCGACGAACTGGAATGCGTAGCCGATCTCGTACAGCCAGAAAGCGGCGCCTCCCTCCGTGGCCCGGTCGTAGAACGGGTAGTAGCTCAGGAAGCTGTCGAAGCTCGAAGCCCACACGAGCACGGGGAGCATGATGAGGTACATCGCGCCGTAGGCCGGGAAGTGCTTGGCGATACCGCGAATACGGAAGCCATAGTCCCGGGGGGACTCTCTGATGATCCAGATCACAACCGCGGCCGGCACCAGCGTACGCACAACGAGCGACGTGGCTCCCCAATAGAGATATGCCCCCACCCCCGGATGGCTCTGTAGCGTCCCGCCCAACCGTTCGGCAACCCACTGGATCAAACCGGAGCTCACGTAGAACTGAGGACGGCCCCAGTAATGGAATGCAAAAAGCAGCAAGGTGCTTGCCATGAGAACGACAAAGGCGTCCCTGTCGGCCTTCTCATCGGCGCGGATCTCGAGGTCGAGTGACAGGTCCGGGACTCGCGTCAGCAACGAAACCTCCTCCGCGTCGGCAACCAATCTCCTGGCTTGCCGGAAGTGTACGGGACGAGGCCCATTCCGACCGACCGCGAGCAAGTTCGGGTCCAATCGGCAGGATCGGTGACTATGGTTTTTCGCGTACTGGGAGGTATAGATGCGCCCAATCTGGAAAGGTGCCATTTCCTTCGGCTTGGTAACGATCCCGGTCGGCCTCTACACGGCGACCGAAAGCAAGCGGCCGAGTTTCCGTCAATTGCGCGAGTCGGACCATTCACGCATTCGCTACAAGAAGGTCGCCGAAGCTGATGGCGAAGAGGTGCCCAACGAGAGCATCGTCAAAGGCTACGAGATAGACAAAGAGCGCTACGTGGTCTTCACCTCAGAAGAGCTACAGGACATCATGAAGGGAATAACGGGCGGGATCGTCGATGTCGTGCAGTTCGTAAATCGAACGGAGATCGACCCGATCTACTTCCGCAGCTCTTACTACCTGGCCCCGGAGAAGACTGGACTCAAGGCGTATCGCATCCTCCTGGCCGGCCTGGAAGAGAAGGACATGGTCGGTATTGCCAAGGTCGCCATTCGCGAACGAGAGTATTTGGCCACGATTCGCGCGGAGGAAGGCGTCCTCATCATGGAGACGATGTTCTGGCCGGATGAGATTCGCGAACCGTTGTTTGCAGCGCTGGAGGAGGAGATCGAGATTCGCGACGAGGAAATGGCGATGGCAACGATGATCATCGACAATCTCGCCGGTACTTTCGATCCTTCCGCCTGGCACGACGAGTCCCGCGAAGCGGTCGAGACTGCCGCTGCCAAGAAGATCGAGGGCGAGGAGATCGTTGCGCCCGACATCCCGGAGGCGACGGGGGTGGTCGATCTCATGGACGCCCTGCGGGCCAGCGTCGAAGCGACCAAGGAGAAGAAGGCCGTCTAGTCCTGATCTAGGGCTTCGAGCTCGATGCTGAGGCGCACGGAAACCATCACGAGTGTCAGGGTGATAGCTGTGACGAGGGCGTGTATGGCCATCATGTATTACCTATCGCCTGGAAAGGACTAGTCCTTGACGTTCAATTTTCGCGAACTCGCCAATCTTGCTCCGGCGTCAGCACAGGTGTCACCAGAAGGATCAACAGTCCGAGGCTGAGAAGGGTTGCCGCCCCCAGGGTTGCTGCAAAGTCAAGCGAGATGCGGTTGGCCACCAAGCCCCCGGTGGCAGCTCCCAGTGCGTGGGCTCCAACGACGACCCCCTGCAGAATGCCGAACGTGGATGCCCTTATCTCATCGGGGATTCGTCGCCCCGCCGCCGTATTGGTCGGAATGGAAGCGGCGAAAGAAATTCCGATACCGAAGAAGCCTACGAACGGCAGCAGCCCCGTGAGTTCGAGCCAGAAGACCGGAAGAGCGAGACCGCCGGCGAGTAGTGCAGCCAACCCGCTGAGTCGCAGCAATCGGCGATCGCTGCCGTCAGCGCGCATCGCCAGCGTCCCGACGATCGTGCCGGCGGGGACCATGGCAAGCAACAATCCGACACCCGCATTGCTCAGCGCGAGCTCGTCGACGCCGTACGGTGCCGCAATGCCCTCCACGCTCATCCCAAAGAACGCCACCAGTCCGTATACGACGACAGACGAAAGCACGACTCGATCCGACAATATGAACCGCACTGCGGCTCTGACGTCGGGACGGCGCAATGGATTACCGGCTTCATTGGGCAGCCTGGAAACGAGGAAGGAAGACAGCACAAACGTTGCTGCATTCACCAACAGGGCTCCGCGCGGACCCAACCATCCGGACAGGCCTCCGCCGAGGACGTACCCCGACAGCAGACCCAGGTTCGACACATAGGCAGACAGCGCCAAGGCGTGACCGTAGATCGATGTACCTACCAGCTGGGGTATCAGAGCTGAACGCGAAGCCTCGAACGGAGGATCGAAGCAACCGGCAAGAAAGGCGAGAAGGAGTACTACTCCCGTCGGAACTTCAACCGCTGCAATTATCAAGAATATGATCGCTCGGCTGAGGTCGCAGACGATGAGGACCGTTCTCCGTGGGTAACGGTCACCGATGCTCGCCAGAACCTGTCCGAGACCGATCCAGGGAGCCAAGCTGACGGCAATCACCAGTGCAGAAAGCGCCGCGTTGCCGGTCCTCTCCAGCACGAGCAACTGCAGCGCAACACGCGCCGCCCAGTCGCCGATCTCGGACACCAGCTGCGCGGACACAAGCCACCGAAAACCGACTACTCCCAACGGAGCAAAGCGAGAGGGTTGTGTCCCCAGGTCCGCGCCCCCGTCGTGACTTGCCTTCTGGGACATGCCCGGATCCTAGTTACGGCACACGAGGAATACGGATCTGCATTCTGGTCGCATGCGTGCTTCGACCCGAGCCGTCTTGGTCGCGATCGGGTGCGGGTATGGCTAATCTCTCACCAACGCCCTGACCCAATTCAGGGCATAGAAGGGACACTCCAGAGAAGGGGGCTGCATGAAGAGCGGCAACAGCTGGAGCTGACTGACAATGCGGTGGTCGCCTGGTTGAGTGATCACCCGAGTGACGGAAGCGCCTCACCCCGGTGGGGCGTTTCTGCGAAATGCTTCTCGACACGCATCGAGAAGCTGGAGAACGCTAGGGCGGGCCTTCCTCGACCCAAGAAGCGTCGCCCCGCGGGAGATCGCTCAGGCCCTTGAACGAGGGTGCACGCAACCTTCCGGCGACCGTCCACTGCTTGAAGCGGACCACGGCGACTAGTCGCGGTTCAACCCACGTTGCGGAGGGAATCTCTTGGCCCGGGACGAACGGCGAATCCGGGATCGTCATCTCGTCCAGCGCTCCTCGAATGGCGTGCAGGGCGGCATCGTCGAATCCGGACCCGACCGAACCTACGAAGCGCAGGCCCCCCTCTACCCACAGTCCGAGCAGGAGTGCACCAAAGCTAGAGCCGCGCCCACCGGTGCCCGCCGTGAAGCCACCCACGACAGCACGCACCTGCTGCCAGTTGCCGATCTTTCGCCAATCAGGGGAACGGGTTCCGGGCCTGTAGACGGAGCCGAGACGCTTGCCCACAATCCCCTCGAGATCATGCCGTTTGACGAAGTCCCACAGCGGAGTGGGGTCACCTTCGAACCTATCCGGGACCGTGCAATTGGCCGGCAGCTCCAAGTCATCGAGCCGCTGCAGCCTCGTGCCCAGCGGCTCAGAAATCAGCGGGTGTCCCGCATGGATCAGATCGAACACGACGAAGCTGACTTGAACCGGCCGTCGAGCCGCACCCTGCAGTCGCGCGAAGGAAGGCAAGCCGTCATCTCCGAGGGCAACGATTTCTCCGTCGAGAACTATGCCGTGGGGGAAACTTGCCCCGCTTAACTGCGGGTAGCGCCCTGTCATGTCGTTCCCGGTGCGGCTGTGCAGGCTCACCCCGCTCCTATCGGAGCTCAAGAGACACCGCAGGCCGTCCCACTTGAGCTCGAACAACCACTCTTCGTCGATGAACGGCGACTGCCAAGGTGTCGCCAGCATCGGCCGATAACGCCCGCCGAGTCGATCAGCTATGCGCCGAGCTCCTCCCGGACCAAGCGGTTCACCAAGCCGCCGTCGAGACCAGTGCCCGCCTTCATGACGTGACCCGTCACCCGCCCCGCCATCTTGGGGTCGTCCACCCCCAATTCCGCGATTGCGGCCCTGACCAGAACCCGAGTTTCCTCCTCACCGGCCAACCGTGGCGTCCAGCGCGACAGGTATTCGATCTCGTAGGCCAACTTGGCGGCCTGGTCGGCGCCGCGTTCGCCAACTGCAGCGAATTCCTGCCGAGCCTTCTCCATTTTCTTCACGTAGGACACGATGATCTTGGAGTAGAGCTCGTCGTCGATTTCGCCTTTGAAGCCTGGGGCCGCTTTGGCGACGGCAACCTCCGTTTCGATCTGACGGATCACATCGCGCCGCGCTTTGTCACCCGTCTTGATGGCTTCTTTGAGCTCACCGGCGAGATCTTCCTGGATGGTCATCGAATCTCCCAATCGGACGCGACAAGAGTAGCGGTTCATGCCATAGCAGCCCCCGCACGAGGACGCAGTCCCTTTTTTACAGGGACGGAATACCCCCTTGAATCGCGCCCTCGCGGTCCTATAGACTGCGCATTCGGGGCCACATATATGTGTGACCCCTTCATTGGAGTACGGCTTGTGAATGCGGTCACATTCACAAGATCGAGGAGAACGAGGCGCCATGCTCACATTGACCGACTGGAGAGAACTCTCCGCCTGCCGAGATAGCGATCCGGAAGTGTTCTTTCCAATTGGCACAACGGGCCCGGCCGTAGGCCACATCGAGAAGGCCCGTGCAATTTGCAGGGCTTGTTCCGTACGCGAGGAGTGCCTCCAATACGCCCTCGAGACAAACCAGGAATCCGGGGTGTGGGGCGGCTACCCAGAAGAGGACCGCCGCCGTCTTCGCAAGCGGTGGCTGGCCGACCGTCGTCGGCGCCGCCAGGAAGCTGAGCGCCAGGCTTCCTAGAGCCCGAAACCAACCGAGCGGTCGCGCGCTTCCTCGATCTCTACAAACGCCAATCTGGCGCTCACGATCCCGTGCCGATCACCTTTGGTGTCGGTGATCCAGACTATCGCTCTGTCCGTCAATCCGGTTTCGAGATCCTGCGCCGCAGTCTCCAGGTCGTCGATCTCGATTTCGAGTTCGCGCGCCCCTTCGATGCCAATTCGCATCTTCCCGCCGTTGCCCATTTGGATCCTCGTCGTTCGCGTCGACTCGATCGTAGCTAGTTGATGACGAGCTGCGGATGGCTGCGCAACCGCGGCTTGCGATCCTCGACCTCTTGCGCAATCGCAGCGAATGCTGCGGCTGCCTCTCCCTGCGGGGCCGCAACGGCGATCGGGTGACCTCGGTCTGCCCCGGAGCGCAGCTCTGCGACAAGCGGAATCCGACCGAGCAGAGGGACCTCCAGCTCCTGGGCAAGCACCTCTCCCCCACCTTCACCAAAGATCGGGTAGCGCTTACCGTCATCGCCGGTGAACCATGACATGTTCTCCACCACACCGAGAATGGTTTGATTCACCTTGCGCGCCATCAGCCCGGCGCGTTTGGCGACACGTTGTGCAGTGACCTGTGGCGTCGTGACAATGAGAGCCTGCGCCATCGGCAGAAACTGAGAGATCGAGATCGATACGTCTCCAGTGCCGGGCGGCATGTCGATCAGCAAGTAGTCAGGATCCCCCCAGTGAACATCGGCGAGGAACTGTTCGAGTGCCTTGTGCAGCATCGGTCCTCGCCAGATGACTGCTTGCTCGTCGCCCACGAAAAAGTCCATCGACATCGCCTTGACCCCGTGTGCCTCTGGGGGGAAGAGGGTCTCGTCCACGACCGTCGGCGGTCGATCGATGCCCAGCATGCGAGGTATCGAAAAGCCCCAGACATCAGCGTCGATAACACCGACCGTGCGGTCCATCTGGGCGAGAGCTATCGCCAGATTCGTAGTGACAGACGACTTCCCTACACCCCCTTTGCCAGACGAAATGGCGATGATTCGTGTCTTACTTCCGGGGCGAGCTACAGCAATCTCACGCTGCTCGCCGCCACGAATATCGGCGACCAGAGCCGAACGTTCCTCATCGGTCATCGACGTGAAATTGACTACAACACCCGTCACCCCGGCGACCGATTTCGCGGCCGCGGCCACATCCGCCGTTAGCTTGTCTTTCAGGGGACAGCCGGGGATGGTGAGTGCAACGAGTACCGTGACCGATCCATCGTCGGCCACATCGACTTCCCGCAGCATGTTGAGTTCTTCCAACGTCCGATGAATCTCGGGATCCTCAACCTTGCCGATAGCGGCACGCACAGCTGCAAGATCGACCACCAGTACTTCTCCTATCCGCGTAGTAGATAGAAACTATAGTTGTGTTCAGAACCATCGAATGTGGTCCGAGCAGGAGTCGAGCGATGGACGCTGTGCAACTGAATCAGGAGATCGGGGACCTGGCCGCAACGCTGGGAGACGCAACCCGGCGCGGGATCTACATAACTGTCCGCGAGTCCGTGGAGCCGGTTACAGCCGGACAGATCAGCGACTTGTTTGACATCCACACCAACGTGGCGCGGCACCATTTGGACCGGCTGGTCGACGACGGCTATCTCCAGGTATCGCGCCGCCGCCGTAGCGAGCGTCGCGGGCCGGGCGCAGGCCGTCCGGCCAAGTACTACGAAACGACGGCCAAGGAGATCTCCGTCCAGTTCCCGGCTCGTCGTTACGACTTGCTCGCAGAGCTACTGGCGCGAGTCGTCGAACGCGTTGCTCCGGATTCCGCGGCTGAGATCGCCGAACAAGTTGGGCGCGAATACGGGAGAGAGCTAGCTGCCGAAGTTGGCTTGGCTCGGGACGAGGGCTTCGACACCGCAGTTACCGCAGTCGCCAAGGTCCTGATGGGTGTTGGATTCGAAAACGAAGCCAACACAGAAGAACGTGTGATCCTCACCCGCTTCTGCCCATTCGGGGAGACCGCCTCGAAACACCCTGAGATCGTGTGCAAGCTCGATCAGGGGATTGTTGCCGGCCTTCTAGAGTCGGCAAATGCCCTCGGAGTCCCAGTCGTCAACCCGCACGCCCACTTGGAAGAGGACTGCGTAACCGAGATCTAGTCGGGCTAAGGGCCGCTTGCGGTCTCGCTCGCGCCCTGGGTGAGTCCGATACAATCCGGAGCCTCTCCGAGGTATACGTGAAGGATTCGATTCGCCTGCATCGCGCGTTGCTCGCAACTGCTGCCGCAGCCGCAGCAAGCGCGATTCTGGTCGCCGGCTTGGGGCCGACGCCTGCAGCCGTCCTGCCACTCAACCTGCTGGCAATAGCGGCGATCGGCGGCGCCTGGTACTACCGCCCGACCGCACGTGACAGCTTTGAAAGCATCGCCGAGGTCTCCCATGAGCTGCGCACCCCGCTGACGGGTGTCTTGGGTACGCTGGAGCTGCTCACCGAGTCGGCGGTGCCGTTGGAGCCAGCCGAAATCGATGAATTGCTCACAGCCGCCCACAGCGAAGCCGACCATTTGCTTCACATCGTCGGCAATCTCCACGCCAGGTCACGATTGGATCGCGCCATACTCCGACCGGAGGCGGTAGCGATCAACCTGCGCGGGATAGTCGAAAAGGCCGTGGCTCGATCCCCCGGTGTCGCCAGGCGCTGCCATCTCAGCCCGGGAGATAGCGCCGGCGTCGTTGGCGATCCGCAGTTGGTCATGCAGATCGTCACCAACCTCGTCCAGAACATCGAGCGCTACGCAGCCGACGGCGAGGTTCGCATAGGTTTCTCCCGAAGGGACACCGAGTTGAAAGCAACTTTCAGCGACTCGGGGCCGGGAATCCCTGCGTTTCAGGCCGAGAGGATCTTCGAAGATGCCTCCAGCGCACAGGGATTGGGGCTAGGTCTCAGCCTCAGTCGCCAGCTGGCGGTTGCAATGGGTGGTGAACTCACACTCGACAATCCCGGCGGGTCCGGAGCTCGATTCAGTCTCACGCTTCCGGCAAGCGAAGCAACGGTGACACCCGAGGATCCCGGAGGCATCTTCCCGTCCGATAGGACTCTGGCCTACTCGCCGCGCTCTCGTCTGCTGATTGACCTGGCGGAGGCACTCTCCGAACAATCCCTCGACGACGCGGTGGGCGGCATCCAGAAGCTTTATACGGAGCTGCTCGGAGCAACCGGAGCACTGCTACTGCTCGCTCGCCCCGACGGCACTCTGACCACTGCAGGCCCCTATGGCAGAGGCACCGTCGTCAATACCGATGACGCCCCGGAGCTCCAACAGGTCATCGAAGGAAGAGAACCGATGCGCATCGGCGATATCGAAGACCTCACCTGGGCGTCGGAGAGCATCCTTGGCGGAGGCTCCGCAATGCTCGTGCCCGTTCACGACGGTGCGGAGGTGGTTGCCGTTCTCGCAGTTGGCTGGAAAGGGGTCGACTTCTTGCCAACCGGGTCCGCCGAGGCTGTGACGACCGCCCTCGCTGATTTGACCGCTCCTGCCATTGCGCGAGCCGCGCTGTCCGAGGACATAGTCTTCGAGCGGAGGTTGCGAGCTTCAGTCATGGACGAACTGCCGATTGCAGTCTCCATATTTGCCGGGGACCCACCACAGGTTGTCGACATGAATCGTAGGGAGCGCGAGCTACTCCAAGTCAACGAGGACAGCCTGCGCCCCCGAGGACTTGGCGAGAGCCAACACAAGTACGATGTGCGGTTTGCAGACGGGACAACGTTGACGGTTGACAACGCACCGGTAACGACCGCGACCCGCACCGGCAGAGCGACCGGACCTTTCATCCTGATCGTACGTCGCAGCGACGGCTCACAGATTCACACCCGCACCTACTGCGCCCCCTTCTTCGACGGAGATGGAGCCGTTGCAGGTGCTGTCGTTACCTCTGAGCCGCTGGACGTTGCCTTGGCGCCCGAGGTGGATAGTTGAATCGACAGCGTGCACTGGGGCTTGGGAGTAGAGCAGGGATAGTGGTTCGATGATGAAGGCCGACCGGCAAGACCAGGCTCGTCGTATCCACAGCAGCCTTCCCGTAGTCGATGGCCACAACGATCTGCCGTGGGCGATCAGGACCCGCGCCGCCGGGTCACTCGACGTCGCCAATCCGGCAACTCGCCTCGTCGGTTATCACACCGATATCGATCGTCTGCTGGCGGGTGGCGTGGGTGCGCAGTTCTGGTCGGTCTATGTCCCGGCATGGTCGGAGCAACCGTTTGTCGAGACCCTGCAACAGGCCGATCTCGTCAAGCGGATGGTGGCAGAAAACCCAGATCAGCTCGCGTCCGCCTATACCGCCGCCGATGTCCGGCGCGTCCGAGATGAGGGACGCATCGCATGCCTGCTCGGCGCAGAGGGAGGACACAGCATTGAGGACTCGCTCGAAAACCTCCGGGCTTTGTACGAAGTGGGCGTGCGCTACATGACGTTGACACACTCCAAGACGTTGAGTTGGGCCGACTCCGCCACGGACGAGGCTCGCCACGGCGGGCTCACCGCATTTGGCCGCGATGTGGTTCGTGAGATGAATCGTCTCGGCATGATGGTGGATATCTCGCATGTATCGGTGGCGACCATGCGCGATGCGCTGAACACAAGCACTGCCCCTCTGATCGCATCACACTCCAGCTGCTACGCATTGGCGCCACACCCGCGCAACATCCCCGACCACGTGCTCGAGCGGGTCGCCGACAACGGCGGAGTCGTCATGGTCAATTTCTATCCGCCGTTTGTAATGCCTGAACTCGCCGCTCGTTCCATCGACCTCCTCGAAGAAGCGCACCGATTGATGGCGGAGCTCGGAGATGAGGCTGCGGTCGAAGATGCAATCGCCGGCAGGTGGGACGACATCGAGGACACCGGCGACGTGGCGAGGGTCGTCGATCACATCGAGCATGTTGCCCAGGTCGCCGGAATCGATCATGTCGGCGTGGGTTCTGATTTTGACGGTGTCGATGTGCTCCCGGCAGGACTGGAAGACGTCTCTTGCTACCCGAATATCACGGTCGAGTTGCTGCAGCGCGGCTGGGATGAGTACGACATCCGAAAGGTCCTCGGAGACAATATGCTTCGAGTAATGGAGGGGGTGGAAGCTCTCAGTAGATGACAATCTCTGCCATGCACACAGCCCGCGGGCGTAGGGTCGAGGGCCCTCATCGCGACGGTGGGGAACACCTCCTGTAACCTGACATCATGGCAACGCTGGTACTGACCGTCATCGGAGACGATCACGCAGGCTTGGTCAAGGAGCTCTCCGCCGTCATCGCCGATCACGGTGGCAACTGGGAGACCAGCCGGATGGCCCATTTAGCCGGCAAATTTGCTGGAATCGTCATGATCACCGTCACCGACGAGAACACGGCAGCCTTGATCCGGGATCTGGCGCCGCTCGAAGAGCAGGGCCTCCTCGACATAACCGCCGAACTGGCAATCGCGCCGGCACCGAGCGAGGGGACGCGCTTGACGCTCGAGCTGATCGGCTTGGATCAACCGGGCATCGTTCGCCAAATATCCGACGCCCTCGCAGTGCGCAACGTCAACATCGAGGAATTGGAGACCGAGACGGCCGCGGCCCCGATGGATGGCGGCACACTGTTCAAAGCTCGCGCCGTTCTTGGTTTGCCCGAGGGCCTATCGGTAGACGAACTCACAGACACCCTCGAAGAGCTCGCTGTCCAGCTGATGGTCGACATCGAGGTCGCCGAACCACCCGTCTGAGCCCACCCACCCTGTTCTTGTGGGTCTCGGTACGACGTTTCGGTCCGAGGGCCACGCGAACGGGAGGGGTTGCCTAGCTTGCTGCCATCCGGAGCAGCACCATGTGGAGGATGCCGCCGTTGCGCAGATACTCGATCTCGACGGGGGTGTCGGCACGGCACTGTGCCATGAACTCGACAACGGAGCCATCGGCCTTCGTGGCTCTGACACTCACCAGCTGACGCGGCTGCAGCTCGTCGTCGATATCGATGGCAAATGTCTCGCTTCCATCTAGCCCGAGCGTGTCGGCATTCTCGCCCTGTGGGAAGGTCAGCGGCAACACTCCCATCATCACCAGGTTCGACCGGTGAATCCGCTCGTAGCTGGCGGCGATCACGGCCTTGACCCCGAGCTCGAACGTGCCCTTGGCCGCCCAGTCGCGCGAACTGCCCATGCCGTAGTCGATTCCGGCCAAGACAACCAAGGGAATGCCTGCGGCCTTGTAGTTGAGACTCGCCTCATAGACAGTCTTCACCTCGCCATCGGTGAAGTCGGTAGTGAAGCCGCCCTCGGTCCCCGGAGCGATCTGGTTGCGAATACGAACATTGGCAAAGGTACCCCGGGTCATCACCCGATCGTTGCCGCGACGCGAGCCATAGCTGTTGAAGAGCCGTTGCTCGACACCGTTGTCGATGAGGTACTTACCGGCAGGTGTGTCGGGTGCGATCGCACCTGCCGGGCTGATGTGATCGGTCGTTATCGAATCCCCCAGCTTGAGCAGCACCCGGGCCCCCACGATCGGAGCGAGGGGCTCGATCTCGGCCGTTAGGCCCTTGAAGAAAGGCGGTTCCTGTACATAGGTGCTTGCGGGGTCCCAGCTGAACAGCGCTTCGTCACTAGATGGGACCGCTCGCCACTCATCCGAGCCCTCGAACACAGAGGCGTACTCATGGCGGAATTGGTCGCTGGACACGTCCCGGCTGACGACCTCATCGATCTCCGCCTGCCTGGGCCAGATGTCTGCAAGGAACACATCGTGGCCGGCGGCGTCCCGACCGATCGGGTCGGTTGTCAGGTCGATGTCGACTGTGCCGGCGATCGCATACGCGACGACCAGCGGCGGCGAAGCGCGGTAGTTGCCGCGGACATCTTGGGAGATCCGACCCTCGAAATTGCGATTGCCCGACAGTACCGACGTCACCACCAAGTCGTTCAAGTTTATGGCGGCGCTAATCGGCTCGGGCAGCGGGCCCGAGTTGCCGATGCACGTGGTGCAGCCATAGCCCACGAGGTAGAAGCCGAGCGCCGCGAGGTCGTCCAGCAGACGAGCCTTGGTGAGGTAGTCGGTGACCACCTTGGAACCTGGAGCCAGCGAGGTCGTCACCCACGGCGTGCGGGTTAGCCCCAACTCCCTGGCCTTGCGAGCCACCAGAC
>JARFRN010000001.1 GCA_029287195.1 Acidimicrobiia bacterium
ATCTGGTGCCGTCGCAGAATGCGTGAAATTGTCCGCGCCGGCACACCGACCTCGGCCGTAAGACGATCCGGGCCAACGCGCAGCTCACGACGAGCCGCAACCACCCGCTCCTCGACTCGTGCCGACGTTCGGGTCGGGGACGAATGCGGCCTCGAGGATCGGTCCTCCAACCCGGCATCGCCTTCCGCATCGAACCTCGCCAGCCACCGATGCGCACACTGGCGCGAGATCCCCATTGCTTTGGCCGCATGAGCCACCGGCCATCCCAGGACCCTGACCCGGTGAATGATCAAACGACGACCATGAACGTTGAGACGAGCGTTACAGTGACCCATGAAGACCTCCCTGTGGGTGCTGAGTGCAATCACCACTCCACACGGAGGTCTTCACCTATGCAACTGTCACCAACGTCCTGGCCGAGTACATCTAGGCTCGGGCAGATGGAAGAACACCGAATCGACCGCACAGGGCCTCCCGCGCCATTGGCGGACGCCGGCCCGGAGTTCGTCTGTGACGATGGATCAGGTACGTTCCTGATGAAGCTCTACAGCCGGGTCGATTTCGCCGAGCCCGAGCTTTCGTTCGGCATCCCTACCCGGGAAATCCCCTGACGCATTGCAGCGCGAGGCATCAACGACGGACCGAACGAAGCGAATAGTGCCCGCGTCTTCAAGGGAGCCGCGGGACTATTCGTGATCGGATTCAAACGGTCAGCAACGCGGTTGGCAATGTCAGGGACAACGATTCGACCGGTCACCATTCACCATCCGTCACGTGTGGCAATCGATTGAGTGTGAAATGCATCGTGCTCTCCTCGTGGGTCCTCAATCGTGAGCAAATGTCTCCTGTGTTCCCGTCATCTTCTTGCGCGTCCGGTTGAGCATCCTCGGCCGCCGTTGAGCGTCTGTCCAGTTCGGCACCAATGGCGGGAGCAAGGCAGAGCCGAGCAGCCTGGTCGACTGACCACAAGCGCACGAGCGAACCGGTAGGTCACCGATTCACGCCTGTGACCTACCGCCTTCATCGTCGCTCATCAGCCAGCGGCGCCGTGAGCAACGGCCTGCGTCGACGCGTGCTCGTGGAGGGCATGTTCGTCCTTCACTGATCCGGGCTTCAGGTCGAACACGACCTCATTGATCGTGCCGGTGAATGCGTACGGTGCCCTGTCCTCGTAGGCGAGATCAACCACGCCGCCGTTGTCGCGGCCGATGTCCATGGCGGCATAGGTCGTGTACAGCATGGCAACGGTGCGCGGCATGGCGCCCTCACCGACCTGCTCGCCATTCACCCACAGCGTGACTCGACCTCCAGTGCCGGGCTTTGGCTCATCCGCCTCGAACAGCATCCTGACGCTCACGTCCCCAGTCGGCACCGGCTTCGTCGATGTCTGCTTGTAGGTATCGATGCCGAGGAACTGATACGTGTGTTGCAGGTAGCCCTGCTCATCGATCCACAGCGCATACCCGCCGATGAAGTCGGCATTGGCCACAATCACGCCCTCGGCACCGCTCTCGGGAATCGTCAGCTCGGCCTCGATGGCGTACGACCTCCCCTGAATATGCGGCGTCAATGTCGTAGCGACGTTCTGAACGTCGCTCGCAAACGAGAACCGGGTTTCGGTCGGCATCGGTGGGAGCATCCCGAAGAACGCAGCAAATCCTCCGAGCAGAGGCAGCACATTGTTCCGCTCCGCCTCCTCCCAGAAGACCTCCTTGAGCTCTTCGAGCTTCTCCGGCTGCTGATCGGCCAGATTGTTGGCTTGCGAGAAGTCGTCAGGGAGGTAGTAGAGCTCCCACACGTCCTCCTCCGGGTTGTAGTTGCCCGGCCCGAAGCGATTGAGCGTCTCGGGAGTGAAGTCCCACGGAAGCTTGTCCAACTTGGCGCAGGCCCACCATCCGTCCTTGTAGATCGCCCGACTGCCGTAGTTCTCGAAATACTGAACCCTGTGGCGTTCACCGGCATCGGCATCGGCGAGCGTGTACGCGAAGCTGGTGCCGTCCATTGGCTGTTGCTCAATTCCATCGACCATCTCGGCCTCCGGCAACCCGACGAGCTCCAGAATGGTCGGACCGATGTCGATCGCGTGCGTGAACTGGCTCCGGATCGAGCCACCTGCCTCGATACGATTCGGCCACGCGATCACCATCGGATCTCGCGTGCCGCCGAGGTGGCTGGCCATCTGCTTGCCCCACTGGAACGGTGTGTTGTTGGCGTGGGCCCAGGGTGCCGCATAGTGCGGTGCTGTGTGCTCACTGCCAAGCGCCTCGACGCCGCCGAATCTCTCGATGATCTCGAGCTGTTCCGCTGGCTCAAGGACGACACCGTTGAAGAACGTGGTCTCGTTGAACGAACCCGTGAACGTGCCTTCCATGCTCGCGCCGTTGTCACCCCAGATGTAGATGACGATGGTGTTGTCGAGCTCACCCATCTCGTCGACCGCATCGATCAGGCGTCCCACGTTGTAGTCCGCGTTCTCCGAGAAGCCGGCGAAGACCTCCATCTGGCGGCGGTACAGCGTCTTCTCCGCCTCGCTGAGCGAGTCCCAGGCTGCGTACGCCTCGGGACGCTCTGTCAACTCCGTGTCGGGCGGCACGATGCCCAGTTCAATCTGGCGCTCGAACGTCCGCTGACGGTAGGCGTCCCATCCGTCGTCGAACTTGCCCTTGTACTTGTCCGCCCACTCCTTGGGCACATGGTGCGGAGCATGGGAGCAACCGGTCGAGTAGTACAGGAACCACGGCTTCTCCTTGTTCTGCGCTCTCACACCGTGCAGCCACTCGATCGACTTGTCAGTGAGATCATCCGGGAAGAAGTACGACTCGCCGTCCTTCCCCTCGGGAACTCCGATGGTGGTGTTGTCCTGTGTGATGACCGGGTCGTACTGACCGGACGCTCCACTCAGGAATCCCCAGAAGTGGTTGAAGCCCCACGCGAGCGGCCAACGCTGGAATGGACCGGCCGGTCCGAACGCCTGCCCGGGTGTGAGGTGCCACTTGCCGAAGCCACCGGTGACGTAGCCGTTTTCTGCAAGGACACGCGGGAACGGAGCGCAGCTCCTCGGAAGCTGACCGGTGTAGCCCGGATATGGCCCTGGAAATTCGGCGATTCCCCCCATGCCAACCCGGTGGTGATTACGACCGGTGAGGAGCGCGGCTCGGGTCGGCGAACACACCGCGGTCACATGGAAGCGGTTGTAGGTCAGCCCCATGTCCTTGACGCGATCGAGGGTCGGCGTGTTGATCCCGCCGCCGAAGGTCCCGGGACCACCGAACCCGGCATCATCGATGAGCACGAGTAGTACGTGCGGAGCGTCGTCCGGAGCCTTTGGGCCGGGGATCATCGACCAGTCGAGAACCGACCGACCGATTGTGCGATCGACCGCTCCACCGAAGTTACGGTCGGGGATCGGGAGCACGGTTCGGTCGGGGCTGAACTTGCCCATGGCCTCGGCAAGCGATTCCTTGAGGGCGGCATCCCCGGTCTTGTCGGTCTCGACGGCCGACCTGCCAAGCGCAGAGCCAAGCGCTCGTTCGACGCCCATTTGCTGGTCTTCATCCATCATGGCAATGACAACGGCAGTGCCAGGTTTCAGCGCCTCGCCGATCGTGTCACCCAGGCCGGACTGAATACGTCGATCGGCGAACTTGCCGACGATTGCGCCGCCCGCGGCGCCGACGGCGGTTGCAGCGAGCAGCGGCGGAGCGGCGAGGCCGACGAGGAATCCAACGCCACCGCCCCAGCCCATACCCTTGCGACCGAGGCTGTCGCCCGTACGCTGCACGGCTACTTCGCCATCAGCGTCCTGTGATATCAGGATCGCGGCC
>JARFRN010000036.1 GCA_029287195.1 Acidimicrobiia bacterium
TGATTGCAGCGACCGACCTCGATGCGGTCATCATCTCGTCGCATACCAAGGACCATGCACGAGATGCCAAACCATTCGTGGCTGCCGGCATCCCCGTCTATCTGGAGAAACCGTTGACTGCCGAGCTCCCCGAGGCGTTCGATTTCGTCGAGGCAATCGGCACCGGTCGCACATTGGTGCAGATCGGTCTCCAGAGACGCTTCGACCCCGCGCTGCTCCACGCCAAGAGCCTTCTCGACACGGGACTCATCGGACCGATCCGGGAGATCCGGTCGATTCTCCGTGACCAATACCCGCCGCCGCCGACTTACTCCAGCCGCGGCCTCATCATCGACATGGGAATCCACGTCGCCGACGAGGCCATCTGGCTCCTCGGTGAGTATCCCGAAGAGGTGTGGGCTCGGATGTTCGCTGCCAAGCACTACGACACCCCGGTCGATGAGGGCGGCAACACGGCCTTTGTCGGTTTCACCACTAAGAGCGGCACGATCGGGCGACTCGACCTGAGCCGCACTCACGCCTCCGGCTACAACAACGAGACGTACATCATCGGCACCGAAGGAACCATCCACGTCGGCCGGTTTGCCGGCTACCCGGGCCCGATCCCCGTCGAGCTGTGGACCAACAAGGGTGAGCTCCACGCCGCGTCGCAGACATTCGAAATGACCACCTTCGACTCCGACTACGCCGAGTTCCAGCCGCGATTCCACACCGCATACCAACGCGCCCACCAGGGGTTCCGCGCTGCGGTTGAGGCGAAGCAGCCGTTTGCGGTCACCCAGAACGAGGTGCTGAGCTCACAGGTTCTGGTGGAAGCGGCGCATCTGTCGGCGCTCGAAGGAGGAAGCATCCGGCAGTTCGCCCACTCCGAAGATGTCGCCGAGTTTCGGCACAAGTGTGTCGAGGGGGGCCTTTTCGGTTCCGTAGCGAGCTAGCCCTGGACCGTCGTTTGGATCCGCCGGCTCCCGGCGTGCGATCATGGGCTTGTGTCTTCACTCCTGAAACCGCTCACCGGCTACGTGCCCGCGTCCCAGTTCGCCGATCGAGTGGTCGGGCCGCCTACAGCTCTGCTATCTGCCGGGCAACTGGATCGGGCGCGGGACGATCCGCTGAGCTTCCGGTTCTCCGTCGGCCGGCGAGCCCGGGCCTCCCAGAACCGGGCCGCAGAATGGCTGGCTCGTAGCGAGGAGAGCGGAGCGCTCCGCGCTTTCGGCCCGGCGATGCTTGCCTACCGCCAGACCGACCGGAATGCATCCACCACCGGAGTTGTCGCCGACGTGTCATTGCGCGCCTACGACACGGGGGCGCTCAAGAGGCATGAGGACACGATCCCCAGGACCGAACGCAAGATGGCGAAGTACATGCGTACCACCCGTCTGTTCGGGAACCCCATTGCCCTGGCGCATCGGCCCATCTCCACCGTTGCCGAGGCAATTGCTACAGCCACACGGCGTCATCCGGACGAGAACTTCAAGACGGTCGATGGCGTTCGCCACGAGCTGTGGTTCATCCAGGGCCAGGATGCTGCGGAGCTCGAACAGGTTTACGACGTCCCGCTGTACGTGACCGACGGGCATCATCGCCTTGCCGCAGCCCTGATCGTCGCACATGAGGGCGACTTCGAAACCGCCCGTATGCCTGCCGGGATATTCGCCACAACGGAGTTGCAGGTCGCTGCCTTCGCTAGATGCATCGTCAATCCCGCCCTGGACGCTTCCGGAGTCGTCGATCGACTGAGCTATGAGCACGACCTGCAGGAAGTGGAACCGACGCAGGCCCGACCGACTCGCCGGTTCGAATTCGGAGTCCAGATCCGCGGCCGCCACTTCCGGATGCGGATTTCCCAGGACAGGGTTCCCGCGGATCCCTACGAGGCGCTAGACGTCAACCTGCTCCAGAATCTGATCCTCGGACCGGTGTTTGGCATCACGAACCCGGGACGGGACAAGCGACTCCGCTTCGTCGCCGAAACGCCGACTGCCGGCGTCGATGATCTCGATGTCGATGCCTGGTTCCTGCCCTTCCCGGCGTCCGTCGCAGATGTCATGCGGGTTGCCGATTCGGGACGGGTCATGCCGCAGAAGTCGACCTGGTTTGGACCCAAGTTGCCCAGTGGCCTCGTGATTCGGACAATCGACTGGCGGAAATCATGACCGAGCCCGGATTGCAGCAGCGATCGGCGCTTCCCCTTTGGTTGGTGCGAAGCCGGCGGCAGGTCGCATCGGTAAGCAGGGGTGGGCGCCGCCGGAGCGACCTCTTCCCCCAAGGGAAGGGAAGGTCGACTCGCACGACCTCGTGCAGATGGTTGGAGTCTTGTTTCTAGACTCCTTGCGAAATGGCCTCGTACGCTGATAGGTGCTGAGTCGCTTTGGATCGCCGATGCCCGGAACGTGGCCGAACTCGACTGGGCCCTGCTCCATGGGGTCGTCGGCTCACAGGGCGCCGTCGATCGTATCCGAGACCGTGATCGAGAACAGCGCAAGCACCAGCTGGAATCCTTCCTGAGCTCCATCATCATCCTGCGCTACGTGCACGGTTGTAACGACAACTCGGTGTATGTCCCTTTCACCCGCCTTGCTGACTGCCACTGCTCGTATCGCCGGCACACCGCCAGCGAGCACGACCTGCTCCTGCATCGCAGCGTCGGGCTCGAAACGGATCGGTTCAATCGTGGTGTAGCACGAGAGCAGTCCACAGTCCGAAGGGTCGTAGTCCCCTTCCACGTTCCCGATTAGTACAAAGGACTCATCGTCGAGGATCGGGGCTGTAACCGCGACCGAAGACACCGGCGTCGAGAATTCGACTACCAGGCGGTCGAGACAGCTACCGAAGGGACCGTCGCCTGCAGGGGTGAGGACCAGCGCCGAAGGTCGGCTCGTCTCGTACGAGTCGACACCGGGCTGGAGGATGCCCGCCTCTCTGAGGTCGTCTGTCCAGTTGTCTCGAACTTGAGTGGACTCGCAGTTGTTGTCATTGCGCTCGAGGACGGCCCCGGCCTCCCTGAGGAAGCGTTGCAGCTCAGCGTTACCGTCTTCTCGACCACGCCAGAACTCATAGGTGCTGACCAGCGGCTCGGACACGCTGACGGTAAGGATGTCACCGCCGGTCAGTTCGCTACCAGGAGGGGGGTCTACCGCGAGAACGGTACCGCGCGGAGCGTCCGATCGCTCCCTACGTTCGACCACATTCAATGCGGATAGACCTGCCTCGCTGGAGAGGTAGTCGCTCACCTTCACACCTGCAACGAATCCCGGAACCACAACAGTCGGCACGTCGGCTGCGGGGTCGGTGCTCGTAGACTCGGTCGTGTCGTCGTTTTGGGTAGTGGGTGGGGCATCGCTCGCAGGTGGGGCATCGCTCGCAGGTTGGGCCTCGCTCGCAGGTTGGGCTTTGCTGGTGGGCGGGGCATCGCTCGAGGCTGGGGCCTCGCTCGTGGGTACGGCCGTCGTTGCTTCCGGTCCTGGGCTGGTCGTGAACGGCGTGTCGGCGAGGACCGCCACCACAATCGCGACGACGATTGCCAAGCCCAGACTCCCACCGGCAATCCAAGCAAGTGATCCGCGAGAGCCTTCCGATGACTTCGAAGACGAAGCTCCAGGCCGACTGCCCGGTGCTGGAGGCATGGAGTATGCCTTTTCAGGTTCAAAAGCTGCCAGAAGGCGGACAAGCCCCACTCTCTGGTCGGACGTGTAGTCAATAGTCTGCAGTCCCGACAGACTGTAGAGAAGGCTGCCCGTGGGAGTGGCTTCGTCCAGACGCACCGGGATGACTCGCTTGTGTCCGTCGCGGGCGAGCTGGACTTCAGCCAGAACGTTGTCGGATGTAACACTGGAACGAGAAATCAAAACCACAATCGCATTGGCTTGGTCGATTCCGGCAACAATCGACGCTCTCCACTGATCGCCGCCCTGGATACGCGCAGT
Organism: Acidimicrobiia bacterium; assembly: GCA_029287195.1. Lineage (GTDB taxonomy): Bacteria > Actinomycetota > Acidimicrobiia > Spongiisociales > UBA5794 > JAAETI01. Next base: position 3,924 of record JARFRN010000036.1, read on the forward strand.
GTCTACCCATACGTTATGGCCGGCAGCCTCCAGGGCAGAACGTATCTGATCCGCCGTTGACGCATCCTCGCGGGAGTAGCTCAGGAAGACTCGTTCAGCCACAGCGGACGCCTTTGTGATTTTGCGATTGCGGGTAAGCGGCTCCCCTTCCAACTTACACCAACGTCCGCACTCGAAGAAGGCGCGCGGGGCGAAACCAAGCCAGACACGGAACGGTTGCCTACGGTTCCCCCTGCGCCCCTCCGACTTGGTCAGTCTGAACTTCAGGGAGACCGATGCCCACTCGAAAAGATGAGCCGACCACATCCCAGGCCGGGTCGGCTAGTGAATCTCGGGGGCAGCAATGTGGGATTCCCGAGAAACCTGCACTCGGATGAGCAGCAGCGCTGGACGCGGTTTCGAATGATCACCGTCACGCTTCCGTCACAGACAGATGACGACACCCGACCAACGCGGACGGAAGATGAAGGAGCAACCATAAGCGACCCCCACACAGACCACCGGGGAACGCAACAGCCGGGTTGTCAACCGCATTCTGTTCGATGGCTTTGTGGGCGGCGACCTGAACGTGTCGGAGGAACTGGTCTCGCTTGAATTCGTGGACAGGACAGCGGCTCCGGGTACGCCGAACGACCGTGCAGCCTGGGTAGCCGGCGCCGCCATGTTCATGGAGGCATTTCCCGACCGTCAGCTGGAGATCCTGCACCAGGTCGCCGAAGGCGACCTGGACATCACCCATCAGCGGACGACCGGCACCCACGCCGGCGACCTGATGGGCATCGCTCCGACCGGAAATCTCATCGACGTTCGCGCCGTAAGCGTGGATCAGCTCGCCGACGGACTGATCGTGGCTCGGTGGAGGCCTGATCGACATGATGTCGATGATGGCCCAGATCGATGCCCTCCCCACGCAGGGCGAGTAGCGCAGGACAAGCCAAGGCCCATCACTCCGGGTCCGGGGCACCCTCCAGTTCGAAGATGAGTTCGCTCCCGAACCCGCATCCGTCGCCTGTCATGGGCGTCCGCGCGGCTGAACAGTCTTCCTCCCGTGACCGCCGCTGCGCCGGCGTCAGTACGCGAGAGACCGGGCTTACTAGGCGATTTGCCTTCACCGGTGTCCGACCGTCGACCGCGCCGTACGGTCATGATCGGGCGAGGCTCACCGCCTCCTCGAGGGTCATATTGCGGCCTTCGATGTGTGCGCGTGCCGCGACCTCGGGGGCAAGGGCTGCCATGGCGGCGTCTCGATGGCCGGTTCCCTGTGGAGCGGTCTGATAGACATTGGCTATTCCCTCCTCTCCGACGAGGCGCTCTGCCACCCCGGCCAGCAGCACAGCTCTCTCGTAGACACCATCAATCGTGTCGGTGGCCACAAGACCAACGAGAGCGAGGCCGACGCCGCGGCGACTGGCAACGTCCTGGTACGCCGTGATGGAGTCCAGGAACCGCCGCCGAGCTGCAACGATGTCGCCGCTCGCCAGATACGCCCAGGCCACCTTCCCAAGCAACCGTGCTTCTTCCGCCCGGTCCCCGATAGTTGCGTATGCCGCCCGCGCCCGCTCATACAGCTCGGTACCGCTTTGGAGATTCCCGGTTTGAACTTCGATGAACGCCAATCCGCCCAAGGCGAACCCGGAGCCTTCGAAATCCCCTATCTCGGTCTGCACGGCCAGCGCCTCCCCGAACCCGCCTCGTGCCGCGTCGAGGTTGCCCAGGATTGCCTCGGCGAATGCATCGAACCCACGGGCAAAGGCGAACGCCCATCGGTCGCCGGAATCCTGTCCGATAGCGGCACCTCGCTTCGCCCAGCTGCGGGCATTACCGGGGTCCAACCCGAGGAAACCCGCCGCCAGGGAGAATGCGGCGCGGCTCTGGAGACGTAGATCGCCGAGCCCGGACGCCATGTCGTAGGCCTCACTCCACAGCTCATTGGCCTCATCGACATGCCCGAGAGTCCACTGAGCCAAACCGAGGGATAGCAGCGTCCCGGCCCGTCCCGCACTGGGCGGTGCCGAGGCAGTCGCCTCGAGGAGAGCTTCCGCATATTCGCGGGCGGTGACATGCATCCCCCGGATGTGCCAATACATCCAGAGATTGGCGACGATGCTCAGGCCCTTCTCCCCCATCCGCGCGTCGCCGCTGCAAGCTCGGTTCAGGCATCGGTCGAGAGCCAGTGAGATATCGGGTTCTTCTTCGATACCGCGCCGGAGGGCTCCCACCTGATCCCCGCCTTCGATGCCGGAGCATATGGCGCTGGATGCGGTGACCATGGCATTGGCGTGGCGGCGCTTGATGTCCTCCGCCTCGGGGGCCTCCTCCAAACGCTCCCGGGCGAACTGCGCAATGGTTTTCAACATCGAGAATCGTCCTGCTTCGGGCTGCACCAGCGACAGATCGGCAAGGTGATCGAGTGCGTCGAGGACCGACAGCGCATCGCCTCCGCACACCTGTTCGATCGATTCGAGCGAGGCGGTCGATGCAAACACTCCCATCCGCCGGAAAAGGATCTTCTCTGCTTCGCCGAGGTGGGAGTGGCTCCATTCGATGGTGCCTCGAAGCGTTCGGTGCCGTTCGGCTGCGTCGCGGGGACCCGTCGTCAGAATCCCGAGTGCATCGCCGATCCGCTCAGCCAATGCTGCTGGTTCGAGCAGACGCAGGCGAGCGGCGGCAAGTTCGAGCGCAAGCGGCAGCCCATCGAGGGCACGGCAGATGGTTGCCACCGCAGGGGCGGTTCTCAGGAGTCACTGCGAAGTCGGATTTGACTCTCCGGGCCGCATCAGCGAGCAGCGCCGCGGCGGCACCGGACATGTCGTCAACATTGACCGGAACGGGAAGGGGCGCCAGGGGTACTACTACCTCCCGTTGGAGATGCAGCGGACCTCGTGACGTAACGAGAAGATGGGTGCGACGGCAGGCCGAGAGGATCTCCCCCAGGTGAGGAGCAGCGTCGGAGACCTGTTCGAAGTTGTCGAGGATGAGCAGGACCCGATGGTCCGCGAGGAAGGAGACGATGCCCTCCAACACCTGGCGCTCGTCGGACTCCTTGATCTCGAGGATGTCGGCGATCGCCGGCAAGACCGCTTTCGGATCGTCCACCGCGGCGAGGGACAGAAACACGACGGCATCGAATCTGGGAACCGCATCTCTCCCGACGGCTACGGCGAGGGTGGTCTTGCCAATCCCTCCCGGCCCGGTCACCGTCACCAGGCGATGGTTTTCGAGCAGCCCACCTACACGTTTCCGCTCCTCATGACGACCAAACAGCCTGCCTGTTCTTTCCGGCAGCGTGACCGGCAGCAGGAATGCTCGATCGCCTTTGCCCTCGAGAAGACCAGAAGGTGGGACCACCAGACCAGAAGCCTCGACGGCAAGGATGCGGTAGGGACGACCGACGTTCTTCAGCCGATAGGCACCGAGATCGACGAAAGACAGGTCTGCCTGATTCTTCACCTGGTCATGAATTGCGTCGGACAGCATCACTGCGCCGGGGATGGCGAAGGATTCGATGCGGGATGCGAGATTGACGGCATCCCCGAGCAGGCCGGTCTCCTCCATCATCACATCGCCGATGTGGATGCCGACCCGAACATCAATCGGGTCGTTCCTGCGCATCTCCCGCTGGAGATCGACGGCAGTGCGGACGGCCGCAACGGCGCTGGAAAAAGTGGAGAGTGCGCCGTCGCCGAGCCACTGCACCACCGTGCCTCCGTGGATTACGTGGCTCCGGTGCATCGCATCCACGTACCGGCGACGTCGATCGCGGGCTCGTGATTCGTCGCCCTGCATGCTCGCGGTGAACCCCACCATGTCGGTGAACATCACAGCCGCCAGCTTTCGGCTCCCGATCTCCAACGGCTCCCTCCCGTCGTTGCCGCCGGCTCATACCGTAGTTGCGGCTGGACCGCCGTAGCTCGCTCTGATCGACAGGACACCCGACCAGCCCCGGGGTGGCGTTACAGCAAGGAAACGACCCAACCTGTGCCGAATAGCCCCAATTCGCAAGGACGCTCCTTCCGTGAGTCCTACCGGGCAACCTGCATACCTCGACGCCCTGCTCGCCGGCCGGCGGCCCGGAGCCGGACCGCGCCGATGACGAATCGCCTCTATCCTCGCCTCGTGCTGCTGGAAAGGGAGCAAGAACTAAGCCACCTGACCGACATGCTCGAAGGCCTTTCCGACTCGGGCGGCAAAGTCGTGCTGATCCGCGGCGAAGCCGGGATCGGCAAGAGCTCGCTGATCAGGGGCTTTCTGGCGTCGGTTGAGGACCGGGCTCACACCCATATCGGGTTCTGCGATGACCTACAGACCCCTCAACCTTTTGGAGCTCTCTGGGACATCGCCGGCAATGATGCGCCATTGCAGGGGGCCCTTCGGGCCAGTGATCGACAGGGAATCCTGCTGGCGTTCTTCGACCTGCTCACCGGCACCCTCAGGCCGAATCTCGTCGTAATCGAGGACACTCACTGGTCGGACGAGGCCACCCTGGACGCCATCAAATACGCCGGTCGCCGCATAGGACGCACCAACGGGTTGCTCATACTCACCTATCGCGACGAGGAGGTCGACATCGACAACCCCCTGCGGAGTGTGCTTGGTGCGCTTCCCTCCGAAGACGTGGCCCGGATCGAACTCGGCGGGCTGTCGAGGGATGCCGTTGCCAAGCTCGTTGATGAGTCAGGTCTCGATCCCGATGCGATTCTGAAAGTGACCCACGGCAACCCCTTCTACGTCACCGAGATGGCGCTGACGGGCGGCGAGCAAGTGCCATCCTCTGTCCGCGATGCGGTGATGGCCCGGGTGGGGCGCCTGTCGATTCTCACCCGCGAAATGCTGCGGTATATGTCGGTCATCCCCGAGAGGACCGGTCGGCCTGAGCTGGAGGCGCTCATTGGAAGCGGTGAGAGCCATCTCGCGGAGTGCGAGCGCCTCGGGCTGCTCGACGTGGGGAGCAGGACCGTGGCGTTTCGGCACGAGCTCATCCGCCGTGCCGTCGAAGCGTCGCTCACCTCGAGTGAGCGAATCGCCATACACCGAGCGTTGCTCGACATCTTGCCCAGCGATACCGATCCGGCTCGACTGGTACACCATGCGAAGGGTGCCGAGGACATCGACCACTTGATCGAACTCGTCCCGAGGGCCGCTCAGGCTGCCGCCGAGGTCGGTAGTCACCGTGAGGCTTCGGCCCACTACCGAACACTCGAGCCATACCTGGATCGGCTCCCGGAGCAGAGGCAGGCACAGATACTGATGCATTGGGCCCTCATGGAGTACTACCTCGCACACGAGGAGTCTGTGCAGATCCTGGATCGTGCGATCGACCTGACCCGGAGGCGAGGCGACCGCCGGGCACTGGCGAGGGCCTTGACCCTCGGCATCACCGTTCACGAAACTCACGGCCACGTGCTGGCTGCAAAGGACCATGCCGACGAAGCCATGGAGCTGCTGAGGGCGCATGGACCTCTCTCCGACCTGGCCCTCGCTCTCTCACGGTATGCCTATCTCCTGCTGCACTTGGGAGAAGGTCTGCTTGCAGATGCAGCAATCGAGGAGGCGCTCGCTGTCGCCGACGAGACGGGCAACGACCTGGCGCACCTGAGGGCGCTGGCCGTCAAAGGCTTGCTGGCATTCGTCCGCGGAAGACCCGGAGGCCTGGATCTCGTCGAACAAGCCCGGGGCCGCGCCGAGCGCGGGAATCATCGATTCGAGGAGGTGAAGGTCCTCCTGGGAGCGGCAGGCGTCGCTCAGGAAATCAGTGAGCTGGCCATGCAGGAGGACTTCGCCCGTCGCACTCGGGACACTGCAATCCGGTACGAGTTGCCGATTCTGGAGGCCGAAGCCAAGGCCGTGTACGCCGATGCACTGATGAGAAAGGGAGAGTGGCTCGCCGCCGAAGACCTTGCCACCGAGACTCTGGGAGCACACGCCAACGCCGACCTTCACCTCATGCGCGTGCTCGGACTGCTGAGGATGAGGACTGGACGCTCGGGGGCGGAGGAGCACCTCGAGGGCGCATGGGGACTCTCTCAGCGCATCACGGAGATCGCTTACTTCCTCCAGGTCGGCGCATGTCTCGCCGAACGGATGTGGCTGTCGGGTCGGATCGATGCGCAATTGATCGAGCAACTCCGGAGCCTCGTGCTTCGCGGATTTCAACAGGAGTTCCCCTGGCCTGCCGGCTGGCTCGCCTTCTGGCTGTGGAGGCTAGGTGAGATCTCCGAGGTTCCGGCGGGAACTCCCGAGCCCCACGCCCAGGCAATGCGGGGCGAGGTTGCTGAGGCGGCAGAGCTCTGGAAAGAGAGACAGATGCCGTACCGCCGGGCCATGGCCCTGAGCTGTGGTGACACGAATCAGCGGTTGGAGGCACTGGAGATCCTCAACTACCTCGGGGCGGACGCCGTCGCAGCGAAAGTGCGCAAGGACCTGCGTGACGATGGGGTCCCTGTTCCCCGGGGCAAGGGTCGCGCCACAAGGGAGCACGCCGCAGGATTGACCGCCCGACAGGCGGAAGTTCTCCTTCTGCTGGCCGAAGGCCTCTCCAATCCCGAGGTCGCCGACCGACTGTTCCTGTCCCCCCGCACCGTCGAAAACCACGTGTCGGCGGTGCTGGCGAAATTGGATACCTCGACCCGCGACGAAGCCGTTGTAGTGGCCCGCTCACAGGGGATGATCTAGCCGCCCCCCTGAATTGGGGGTGGCCCGCGCAGAATCAGGGGTAGGTCCCCGATGCCGCAGGCCCCAAGTCTCAATACCTTCGACCAGGTTACGTTTCTCGATAGGAAGAGGAGGGGTACATGTCATTGTTCATGGACGTCCACACGCTCGAGGGCGGAGTGTCCGCCGCCGACGTGGCCGAGGCGCACAAGAAGGACCTGGAGACCCAGGGCAAGTTCGGGGTGAGCTATCTCCGCTACTGGGTCGACGAGTCGGCGGGGAAGATCTTCTGCCTCGTCGAAGCCGAAAACGCAGAGGCCGCCAACACCGTCCACCGCGAGGCTCACGGTCTCGTCGCAGACGAGATCTATCCGGTCAGCGAACACAGCTGAGGGTTGGCGCAGGAAGGGTACGGAGACGGCGCGGCCCTCTAAGCGGGCGCCCGATTGGGACAGAGGAAGGAAGAGATGAGGACAGCTACCAGTTTGATCATTGTGGCAGGGCTAATGGCCGGGATTTTCTCGGCGACAGCGTCAGCCTTCGCCGACGAGGGCCACCCGGTGGGCACATGCCAGCCCGGAACTGCCAACGCCCGAGGCGCCACAGGCGTCGAGGAGTGGCACCTGTTGTCACAGAGCGAGTACGCCGAACTGCTGAGGGCTACGTTCGATGAGCCCTACCCCGGAGCCGCCGAGGAAAGGGCCTCGGTGACGTACGCCTTCTGCGACAAGAACGAGGACGGATATGCCTGTGTGCTCAAGCAGACACTACCAGCCAACGGTTCCGGCATTACCTACGCCTTGCTGGCGGAAGACAACCACTACCCGTTCCCTGAGTAGGACGTCGCAAGGGTACGTGCAACTGGATCGGCGAGGGCCCGCGGAGCCACCGGGGTCCTCTCCGTTATCGTGAACAACGGGATCAGGCTCAACGTGCGCCGGGTAAGGCGCGGCAACGGTGCCGACTCTGTACTACTCGGAGTTCCCGTCCACCGCGATCAGCCGACCGGAGATGTAGCGGCCGGTAAAGGACTACGGGTGCGCAATGATCGCGGCGAGTTCATCGACGCCGTGACGACGGAAGGCGCCGGGGGGATACCTCTGGAGACGCTCCGCATGCTCTATCAGTAGTCTGGTGACTTGGGAGAAGATATGACTACCACCCGACATAGAACCCTCACCAATTGGGGCGCCTACGAGGTCGAGACCGACGGCCGTGAGATCACGGCCGTGCATCCGTTTGCCAAGGACCCCGACCCCTCACCCATCGGACAGTCGCTCAAGGCAGTTCGTCGAAGTCGGGTCGAGCGTCCCGCGATCCGAGAATCCTGGTACAGAAGCGGCCCCGGCTCTAATCCGGAGCGCCGAGGGTGGGAACCTTTCGTCGAGGTCGAATGGGACGTCGCCCTCGACATGGTCGCGGCGGAGCTCGATCGGGTACGAAACCAATTTGGGAATCAGGCGATCTTTGGTGGCAGCTACGGCTGGGCTAGTGCCGGACGTTTCCACCACGCCCTCAGTCAAGTACACCGCTTCCTCAATTCAATCGGCGGATACACCTTTTCGGTCGACGACTACTCAATCGCAGCCGGGCACGTGATCACCCCGCACGTGTTTGGATTCTCTTTCGATGATTTCGTCGACGAGCAGCCCTCGTTCATCGAGATGGCCGAGCACACTGAGCTGGTGGTGGCCTTCGGTGGCATGCCGATCAAGAACAGCCAGGTCCAGTACGGCGGGCAAGGTCGGCACATGCTGTCCAGCAGACTGGAGACTTGCCGTGATCGCGGCGTCCGGTTCATCAACTTGTCTCCGCTTGCCGAGGACCTCATAGAGGCATGCGAGGCGGAGTGGATCCCCGTTCGCCCCGCCACCGACGCGGCCGTCATGCTTGGTCTGGCGCACAGCCTCCTCATCGCGGACGACCACGACGAGGATTTCCTTCGCACCTATTGCAAGGGCTGGGATCGTCTGCGCTCATATCTACGCGGAGAAACCGACGGAGTCCCGAAGTCCGCCGCGTGGGCGGGCGAGATCACCGGCGTGGACCCGGATCGGATCGTCTCGCTTGCCGCACAGATGGCGAGGAGCCGGACGTTGATCACCGTCAGCTGGTCGGTGCAGAGAAACGACCACGGCGAGCAGCCCTATTGGGCGGCGGCCGCGATGGCAGCCATGCTCGGCCAGATCGGACTGCCGGGTGGCGGCGTCGGCTACGGTTATGGAGCTGTCGGCCTCAACGGGCACGGCGTCGGCTATCACGACTTGCCTCGGCTCGGCCAGGGAAGGAATCCCGTGTCGGACTTCATCCCCGTAGCCCGCATTGCCGACCTACTTCTCCAAGGCGGCGAGGAATACGAATACAACGGCCAACGTCTGACGTATCCGGAAACCAAGCTCGTCTATTGGGCAGGCGGGAATCCGTTCCATCATCATCAAGACCTCAATCGGCTCGCCAAGGCCTGGCAGATGCCGGACACGATCGTGGTTCACGAACCCTTCTGGAATGCCCTGGCTCGCTTCTCCGACATCGTCCTCCCGGCGACTACGACTCTCGAACGCGAGGACATCGGTGGCAGCGGCATGGACGATTTCGTCTTCTGGATGGAGAAGGTCATCGACCCCGTTGGGGAGGCCAAGAACGACTACGACATCTTCTCGGAATTGGCCGACCGTCTCGATGTGGGCGAGCGATTCGCCGAGGGCCGTACTTCCAGGCAGTGGCTCGAGCATCTTTACGAGAGATTCCACTCCGGCCACCCCGACTACCCAACCCTGGATGAATTGAAGGACGCCGGACACTTCCAGATCCCGCGCGAGTGGATTCCACCGGTTCCCTCACAGCTGCTTTCGTTCCGCCAAGACCCGCTGGGCTCGGCGCTGAAGACGCCTTCCGGCCGTATCGAGCTCTACTCGGAGACCATTGAAGGGTTTGCATACCCTGATTGTCCGCCACATCCATCCTGGTTGGAGCCGGCCGAGTGGCTCGGCAACGCCACCAGCGGTCAGCTACACATGATCTCCAACCAGCCCAAGACCCGCCTTCATTCGCAGTGGGACCACGGGGAAACCAGCCTCAACGGCAAGGTCGAGGGGAGGGAGCAGATTGGGATGGCACTCACTGATGCATTGGACCGCGGGCTCGATCACGGCGACCTGGTCAGGGTTTTCAACGATCGAGGAGCCACCCTGGCGGTGGTGTCTATCAGGAGCGATCTCATGGAGGGCGTGGTGCAGCTGCCCACGGGCGCCTGGTGGGACCCGGTCGAAGCAGGGGGACTATGCCGGAGCGGCAATCCCAACGTCTTGACCAGAGATGTCGGCACCTCATCGCTGGCGCAGGGACCCACTGCCCAAACGTGTCTCGTCGAAATCGAGAGGTTCGAGGGCGACGCTCCTGCGGTCAGGTCACACGAGGCACCGGGACTGGTCGCCCCCTAGGGATCTCGGCCCTCACGCTGAGGAAGAAGTCGCCACAGACTCCGCGATGCCTCCCGAGCTTGTTGGCGCGAAGCCAACGGTGCCGACCCCGTCGCCTGGTCCGCGCCGACATCGAGCGCGAAGACGGCCACCGCATCGAACAAAGAACCGGCGCGACGAGGGGATGCCGGACTTCTCGACAGTCAAGTCGTTTCTGCCGGGATCGGTGGGAACTACAGAAGCAAGCAGCACCGTAAACCTGGTAGCCCGAGACTCTACGAAGCTGAAGGACAACCTTCACCCCTGATGATCCTGGAGGACTCAGGCCAAGTGGGTACCGAACCGACCCCAACAGAGTCCCAGTCCGGCACGGGATCAGAGCTTTGGCGTTGCATAGTGATGCGCTGTCTTGGGCCCGGATTCGCAATAGCCGGGTTGGTATCGCCTGCTTCCGGATCCGATTGCCCTCTTGGCCGAATGTCCGTCGGCGTTGAGCGCGGTCCTCCCACCTGCGCCCATGTCGGCAAGGCATTCGCTCGCAGTGAACGTGCGCCCTGGCTCGGCCCTCATGACTCGGGCGGGCCGCACAGGCTGCCCGATCCCGGGTGAGAGCGCCCACTCCGCCAAGACCTATTAGGCACTGATGCGCTCGGCCTTCTGTTGCTGCTCGCCACTCTCTGTATCCGTCGGGCAAGAGCGGCTTGGGCGCTCATAGGTGTCCTGTGAAGTGGTGGGAATTGGGAGTGGTCCTTCGAGTTGAAGCGCCAACCGCGTGACTTTCAGCAAGTTCAACCACGACCCAACAGAGGAGCCCACACGACCGCCCAGCACCATGATGCATCAACCGATTCCGATCAGCCGGCACTCCTTGGTAATGCGGGCACCAAGGAGCTGCTGCCCGCTGCAGCCGGGCGCACCGCATGGATCAATGCTCCGGCCGCCTTCGAGGTGCCGAGCGCCGGCTGAAATGTGTGCATTCGCCCACTTCTGCCCCTGTCCACCAGGCCGCTGCAAACTGCCACCGCCCGAAGATCCGAAACCCCTCGATAGGTGGTCTGGTGTCCTATCATCGCAAACGTCTCGGTCCCAGATCTGCATAGCTGCCCATGCTCTTTCCCACAGTTCAGTTCGCCGCGTTCTTCACGGTTGTGTTCGTTGGTAGCTGGCTTCTCATGCAGTACCCCGTACGGTGGCGGTGGTTCATGCTCGCTGCGAGCTACTTCTTCTACGGCTACTGGGATTACCGCTTCATCGCCCTCCTCGCGGGCTCGACCATGTTCAATCAGGCCGTCGCCACTGCAATGGCGCGCCGCCGTCTCGCCCCTCGCCCACTCGTTGCGATCGCGGTCGCCGGCAATCTCGCCGTTCTGGCGTTCTTCAAGTACTACGGCTTCTTCGTGACATCCGCCGTAGCGGCAAGCGAGCGCCTCGGCTTTTCTGTCGCGCCCCCACTCCTCGACATCATCCTTCCGGTGGGTATCTCGTTCTTCACGTTCCAGGCTCTCAGCTACGTCATCGACATCTATCGAGAGCGTATCCAGCCGGCGCCGTCCCTCGACTTCGCCGTATATCTCGCGTTCTTCCCGCAGCTCGTTGCCGGGCCGATCGTGCGCGGTTCGGAGTTCCTCCCCCAACTGCGCAAACCCCGAGATCCCCGCCGGATCGATGCGACCCGGGCCTTTTACCTGATCTTCATCGGCCTTGCCAAGAAGATCGTGATCGCCGACTTCCTGGCGAGCAACATCGTCGACGTAACCTTCGCGACCCCCGGCCGTTTCTCGAGCCTCGAGTTACTCGTCGGCCTCTACGCCTACTCGGTCCAGATCTACGCCGACTTCAGCGCCTACTCGGACATCGCTATCGGCGTGGCGCAACTGCTCGGATTCCGGTTCCCCGACAACTTCAACAGCCCGTACGCCGCGGTGTCCATCCAGGACTTCTGGCGTCGCTGGCACATGACGCTGTCGCGGTGGTTACGTGACTATCTCTACATCCCCCTAGGAGGGAACCGGGGATCAGCCCTCGTCACATATCGCAACCTCATGCTCACCATGTTGCTCGGCGGGCTGTGGCACGGCGCATCGTGGACGTTCGTGTTTTGGGGCGGCCTGCACGGCACCTGGCTGGTGTTGGAGCACCAGCGTCGGCGGCTCCGCGAGCGACGGGGACTGCCCGCACCGCCTAGCACTCCAGGCCGCATTGCCCTGCAGCGCTTGATCACCTTCAACCTGGTGTCATTCGCCTGGATCTTCTTCCGTTCCCCGTCCTTCTCGCAGGCCTGGGAGTTCATCGCTCGGCTCGCCACCGGGGGCACCGGCGTCGATGCGATCTCTCCCGCGCTCCTCTTGGCCATCGCCATAGGGATCGGCGCGCAGTACGTCCCACGTGGGGCGGTGAGCCTCGGTCTGGACCGCCTATCTCGGCTGCGGCCCAGTGCTCAGGGGGCGCTGCTCGGGGCCGGTCTAGTCGCCATCGACGCCTTGGGACCCCAAGGAGTCGCCTCGTTCATCTACTTCCAATTCTGAGCCATGGATCCCACGCAACTCGACTACTCCGCAACCGACATCACACAGCCCAAAGACTCTGTCCGGGCCACCCGGCGCCTCATCCCCGCCGGCAAAGCCCTCGTGATCGGTATCGTCGCCCTCCTCACGGCGACCCTGCTCAACGCGTCGGCGCTGCTCGCCAGCGCAGAGGCCCAGAACGTGGGATCGCCGCTCCGGGCAATCACCGTCTCGGTCATGCGTCCAGTGGCCAGCCTATCCACTGCGCTCCGGCTCGATGTGCCGCGCCGCGTCGTAGATCAAGCCCTCGGCCGCAGCGCCCTTGAGTCCGACTCCGCCACCGTCGCCGCGTCTCCCGTCGCGCCGGCTGCATCCACAACCACCACCACGACCACGACGACGGCCCCGTCCGGCCCCCGACCTGTGTCGCCCGAGGATCCGCTCCGGGTATATCTCGCCGCCGATTCGTTCGGCCAGACGTTGGGACCATCGCTGGTCAACCTCACCTCGGACGAGGGACTCGTCGAGGTGGAATACGACTTCGAGATCTCATCGGGCCTCATGCGTCCCGACTTCTACGACTGGCCGGCGCACGTACAGGAGCGGCTACCGGAGATCGCTCCGGAGGTCACGATCGCGATGTTCGGGGGCAACGACGGCCAGGAGACATTCGCCGAGGGAGCCCTCCAGGACATCGGATCGCCGGTGTGGATCGACGTGTACGCAGGACGCGTCGGCGAGATGATGGACATCCTGTCTGCCGGCTCCGAGTACGTGTACTGGGTGGGGCTACCGATCAGCGGCTCCGCCGAACACACCGAGAAGTTCCAGATGATGAATGAGATCTACCGTGCCGAGGCTGCGAAGCGCCCGAATGTCACGTTCGTAGACATATGGGCGCTATTCCAGGACGAATCCGGGCAATATTCCACTTATCTGCGCAACGACGGTGGCGACCTGGTGGTGATGCGGGCCGCCGACAACATCCATTTCGAGTGGCCCGGCGCCGAACGCCTGGCCGCCGAGTTGGTAGCTCGACTCGCTGCGGGTGGGCTGCTCACGACTTCCGCCGATTGACTAGAGGCCTCCGAGCCTTGGTCGAGCCACCACCACCGGCCCGGGACCGACCGCGGCAGCAGGTCCCTGGCTACAGGAAAACCCGATCTATCCCCTGCACGTACTTGGAGCTCTTTGTTACCCGAAAGGGAAAGAAACCGGAAACCCTGGAGGCGGCAACATCCTCATCTACGCCGTACTTGAGTTCCACAATCACGTTACGATGATCAACTCGTCTCCGGGCAAGCCTCTTGGTCAATCCGCCGACCCGGTGGAAAGCCATGTTCGTATCAAGGGTGAGCCGAAACTTCCCGTCTCTGGAAACGTAGTAGCGGCGGTGGTAGCGGTTCATGAGAACGAGCGTCACAGTATGCAGGTAGCTAACCACCTCAGGAGGAAGCTCTGAGGCAAAAAGGCTTGGCATGACCATTCGCGCCCCAATGTCGTCGGCCAGATCGAAGGTGGCGATCGGGTAATGTCTCTTGGTGCCCACCAATCCTCGTTTGACCTTGAGTTCCAGGACCGGGCTCTCGATACGACCCATGAGTTCCCCGTACCAGCGGATCCTCAACTTGCGGCGATTGGCTGCCCCGCTGACGTTGTCGTGGTAGTTCTGCATATCGGGCGTGTCGAAGTAGAAATTGTTGACGAATCTGGGCGGATAAGGTTCAAAGAACATGCTTGGATGGCGCTTGACCAAGCCCATCACCTGATGTTGATCCAGGCGGTCCACGAGAAACTTCCTCTCGTACCGAAAGCCATTGGATCTCGTTTCCATGCTTCTGCTACCAGATTCCCTTGTTGTCGAGCAACGTCACTTCGATCGTCGGCGAGAGTTCCTTCAGGGCGGCGTTCGTCTGGCTTACGTCCGAGAATCGTTTGAACTCGACCAGGAACGAGGTGTCGATCAACTCGGGGGCCTCGTCGAGCCGGAGTAGCTTGACCTTGGAGCAGTGCTGTTCGAGCACGCCCACGATCTGGTCGAGGTCGACTTTGCCGGGATTGCTTCCGGCAACCGCCAAGTGCAGGTTCACATCTGCCTTTGCGGTTCGGATCAGTTTCATGAGACCTGTGACGAGGATTGCCATGACGAGTGTCAGCAGCACCACCAGACGCTGGTTGTCGCCGAGGCCGATTCCGAGACCGATGGCCAGGAAGAGGTACGCCAGCTCCTCGGGCTCCTTCACTGCCGCACGGAAACGTACGATCGAGAGCGCTCCGACCAGGCCGAGGGAAAGCGCTACCGATGAGCGAACGACGAGGATGATGGATGTCGTAGTCACGGTAAGCAGCATGAAGTTTGCCGCAAAGGCTCGCCGGTTCGACAGCGACGACCCCCAGTGGATGTAGAGCAGTCCGATGATCAGAGCTACGAAGGCTGCCAGAACCAGGTTGACCGCAAAGGTCCGCAGCTCCGTGTTGGCCGGTTGGCTCGCGAAGAAGTCGTCGAGGAAGCCGTCGCTGGTAGCTCCCGGACTGGTTGGATCCGGTTCGGGAGCCGGGTCACCGCCGATCGGGGTCGACTCGTCGTCCCCGCCGGTCGGCGCTCCTTCGCCTTCGTCCGGGAGTCCTTCTCCCGGAGGCTGCTCGCCGCCACCGGGTGCAATTCCTTCCCCGGCTTGGGCTTGGAGAACAACCTCATCGAATTCCACACCCATATCCGCCGGCACGTGAAGCCTCACACCTCCAGCGGCCAGTGAATCCGCATCCGACACCGTCGCCATAACTTCTTCGTTGAGCGAGATCGTGTGTTCATCGTCCGCGAACTCAATGCCGGCCGTATTCCAGTCATCCGCCACGAGGACATCCGTCGTCTCCCACATGCGCAACTGCGCATCAGCGGTGATCTTCTCCAAGAACATCTCTCCAGTCAGCACAGTCAGGGAATAGTGTTGACCCTCGCCGACGTGGTAGTCGATAACTGCGAATCCTGAGGTGCCGAATCGGAACTTGACGGTTAGCGCAATATCAGACCAGGTGCCTCTTCTTGTGACCATCCCCGGGGGAGAAATCGTGAGGATGCCGCTCTCCACGATCGTGTCACCCTGGCGCTCCCAGTTGTTGAGGCCGGCGTCGTCGAACGTCTCGGTGAATCCACCGTCGTCGGCCAACGCCGGTGACGGAACCACGAGGAGGACACCAATGAGGACGGACATACCGGCAATCGAGAATCGGCTCCATATCACTGTGATCCTCCAACGTTGCTTGACGAATGGATGAAGAGGGCGAGTTCCTCCTGGATGAAGCTGCTTCTCTCCCGTGCAAATTCGGCCAGCCGCTCCCACCCAGTCTCGAAACCCTCGTATTCGAATAGGGCTGTGTCGCCGAAGAACATCTTGTCGCCGGTACCCTGAATGACGTACGGCGCAATCAGATCGTGGAATTGGCGGGATTGTCCGTATACCGTGCTGTAGGCGAGCCTCTGTCTGACGATCAAGTCCAGGTAGGCCGCGTACTTCCAGCGATACCTCTCGACCTCGAACACCTTTTCGTAGAGCGGGGCTCGCTCCACCAAGCCAAAACCGGTGAGATCGAAAACCTCGCTGCGAGGATCCTCGCCCCACGTCAGGTCCCAAGGTATCCAGTCGATCTTCCCATTAGCGGGATTGGTGTAAAGAAAGAAGTTGTTGCCCGTGTATGGGTAGTAGTCCCAGCTGGATAGGGCGTTCATCACGGCCACATAGCGCAGAAACGTGTCGACCTCGAACACTTCCTCGAGGGCTACGGCGAAATCCTCGGGAGCCGTGTAGCTGGTGCCATCGATGATTCTGGCAAGGTTGATTACGTCCGAGTAGTCGTTGTCTTCGACATTTGTGACTTTGCCGTACGCATATTGCCCGCCCTGCGTTGGATAGTCCTCGATGCTGTCGCCGTAGTAGATCAGGTCCATCGGACCGCGCTGGGCATGGCTGGCTTTGTAGAGGTTGCCGTGGTCGTTGTCGTTCCCAAACCTGCTTGCAAGGAACTTCTTGTCGACTCGCTCCACCATCGTGTACACGCCCCAGAAGACGGGTTCGCCTCCGTCATCAGAGATGTCGATCCAGAGTTCGATGTAGCTGACATGGCTCGAGGGCACACCGGCGAACCGCAGCATGTCATACGCCAGCTTCTCAGCAAGCATGGTCGGGTCGCCGATGTTGTTGATGAACATCAGCTGCTTCAGGTTGCGGTATTCCTGGCCCTCCACGTAGAAGTCGGTGTCGATCTTCCAGGGTTTCTTCTCGTTGGATTCCCTCAGGGAGAATTGTCCTCGCATGCGAAAACCAACGTTGTTCATCTCTTCCCCGAAGATGACCGCATTTGCCGGGACGGTGATCTTCGAGGGTGGATCGACCCAGAGTTCGTCCCAGTCGGCCTGAGTCAGCTCTACAACGACTCTGCGCACGCGGCTGTCGTCGAAGACCGTCCAGTAGTCAACAGGGCTCGATGCCGGATGGCGGACAGAGATTGTGAGGCTGTCGGTAGCCGTACGACCCTGCTCATCTGTCACCCTCAGCGTGGCTAGGTACTCGCCGGGTTTGGCATATGCGTAGGTGACATATCCGCCATCGGGGGTGGCATCGGTGTCGTAGCGACCATTTCCGTCGAGATCCCACTCGTAACGAGTGATTTCTGCACCATCCGCCCTGCTACCGAAAGCGCTGAAGTACGTCGTCATCGGCGCCCAGCCCTGGTGAGGCATGGCGTTTGCCTGTGCGGTCACTCGAGGGTTTGCCAGGGCCGCAGCGGCCGAGCCACCAGAGCGAGTCGGGTTGGCAAGCAGTGCACCCAGCGCAAGAACGAGGGCGAGGACTATGAGCGCAAGCTCGAGATACCTGAAGGAGTCGGATGGCGTGGACCCTGCGGGTGCAGACATGGAAACCGCGTCCTGGATAGGCGCCCTGAGTTGCCGGAGTCTCTTCCTCTTCGTTCTCGAACTGGCTACTGGTCGTTACCCCAACCATGCTACGTAGCCGGAGACATCGATGGGGAACACCATGTCTAGGAAGGCGGACCACTGGGGCGACTATGACGATTTCGCTGCCGCTCGCCCGGCGATTTCACTCGCCGGCCATCCGGTCTCTGATACATCCACCTTCTTCGGTACCGAAGGGCGGTGACGGTCGAACATTTTGCTCGATGATGCGTCCGGCATGTCTGCGAGATCGAGCTCGCTCCATTGCCGCGGGGACAAGCGCACGGACCGGACTTCGGGCAGGGACCATCGGTGCTCGGTCCCCGCCTGGAAAGACACGATCCTCACCATCCATCACGGTGGCCTGGATCGACCAGCCGGGCATACCGATGGTGCTCGGAGGTAGCCTTGGAATCGGCAGGGCGAAGGAGCGACCCGGGTGATGGAGAACAGTGTCGTGACGCGGTGGATACCGGGTGTTGCCGTTGCTCGCAACTACCGGCGGTCATGGCTGCGCAACGACCTCGTGGCGGCGCTGGTGCTCACGGCGCTGCTCGTGCCTCAAGGCATGGCGTACGCGGAGTTGGCAGGTCTTCCCGCCGTCACCGGCCTCTACACGACGGTGACGGCTCTGCTCGCCTACGCTGCGTTCGGACCGTCACGGATTCTCGTACTGGGCCCGGACTCATCGCTGGCCCCCGTCATCGCTGCGATCATCGCCCCTCTCGTCCTCGGGGACTCGCCCGCCGAGGCCGTGGCTCTGGCCGGCATGCTCGCCATTATTGCCGGGTTGATCGAGGTCATCGCCGGCGCCGTGCGACTGGGCACGATCACCGACCTCCTATCTATGCCGGTTCGTGTCGGCTACCTCAACGGCATCGCCATGATCGTGCTGATGAGCCAGCTTCCCAAGCTCTTTGGCTTCAGCACGGACTCGGACGGTTTCATCGACTCCGTCGCAAAGTTCATCGAGGGGGTTGCTGAGGGTGAGACGGTGGCAGCCTCACTCGCCCTCGGCGGCGTCGCCATCATTGTGATGCTGATGGGCCGACGTTTCGCCCCACGGGTGCCCTGGGTACTCATCGCCGTAGCTGCTTCGATTGTGGCGGTGGCGATGCTCGATCTTGCTGAAGAAGGGGTCCGGGTAGTGGGAGCTCTTCCCGCCGGCTTTCCCAGCCCCTCGTTTCCCAGCGTGGCGTGGGGGGACCTCGGTCCTGTGGTTGTCGGCGCGTTTGCGATCGCGATCATCTCGTTCGCCGATACCGCCGCCCTATCGCGTAGCTTCGCCGGCAAGTTGGGGGACCGGGTGGATCAGAATCGCGAGGCCATCGGCCTTGGCGCCGCCAACATCGCAGCAGGCCTCTTCCAGGGGTTTCCGATGAGTGCCAGCTCCTCGCGTACCGTGGTCGCAGACACCGTCGGGTCGAAGTCGCAGTTCACCGGTGTGCTTGCGGCGGTTGCCATCATCGTTCTGTTGGCCGGCGCCAACGATCTGCTGGCCGATCTGCCATCGTCGGTGCTCGCCGCCATCGTGATCGTCGCTTCATTCGGGCTCTTCGATCTGGCCCGGATGAGATGGCTGCTGCGGGTACGCCGCACCGACTTTGCTGCATCGGTCATCGCGATGCTGGGCGTTATCTTCATTGGGGTGCTCGAAGGGCTGCTCGTCGCCATCGGCGTCTCGCTGGCAGTGTTCATCTGGAAACGATGGCGGCCACACACCGCGGTTTTGGGTCGCGTGAAGGGCGTCAAGGGTTATCACGACCTGGAGCGGCACCCAGACGCCTATCGGGTTCCCGGTCTTCTGCTGTTTCGTTTCGACTCACCTCTATTCTTCGCCAACGCCCCCTATTTCGAGGAAAGCCTGCTCCAGGCGATCGACGCTGACCCCGGAGACGTTCGCCGTGTCATCGTCTCGGCGGAGCCGATCACCGATATCGACAGCACCGGAGCCGAGACATTGGCAATCGTCCTCGACGAACTCGACGACCGACGCATCGAGTTCGGGTTCGCCGAGCTCAAGGGCCCTCCAAAGGACCGGCTGGTGGCCTACGGACTCTACGACCGGATCGGTGACGACTGCTTCTACCCAACCCTGGGCAGGGCCGTGATGTCCTATGCCGCCGAGACCGGAGTGGCAGCCCGGGCCACCATCCCCGACGGTGGCGAGCCGAACCGGAGTAGATAGCCTCAGTCGGAGCGATCATCGCGGTCAACGTGCCGGTGAGGCCGAGGTGCACGCTTTGGTCGGTCTGGGGAGCCGACCCGCAAGAATAGATCAGGTTTCGCGCCGGCTATTGAGCCGGCTGACCATGGCCGGATCTCGGTGATCGAAGAAGAGGGACGCACCGGTGTCCATTGCGGCGATACGGGACATCTCCTCGTCTGTCAGGGTGAAGCCGAAGACGTCGAGATTCTGTTCCATGCGATTGCGGCGAACCGATTTGGGGATGACGATGATGTCGCGCTGAATAGGCACAACCAGGTGACCCCAGCGGTCAACCAGATGAGGCGCACCCGCTCTCGCAACGTCATCCAAACCACGAGCCCATGCGCGACCGGTGCGTCCGGACGGAGGCCTGGGACGGGCTCGCCGAGGCACTCGTTGGCCTGATCGGGATCGACGAGTGATCTACAGCTCGGCTAGTAGCTGGAGCAGGTCATCCCGCTCGATTGCTGGCATGGTCTGGGTCTTGGCACCGATCAAGTTGCCGATCTTCGCCGCGAACTTCATAGCGGTTCTGTTGTCGGGACAGTCGACGATGGCCAGGATGTCGTAGGCACCAAGAAGACCATAGACTCCCGTGATCTCGCAGTTCTCCTCGGCAGCGATCTGCTGGGCCTTGGCGAAACGCTCAGGGCCGCCGCCTTCGATGGCGCCGGTGTACTTGAACAAGCTCACGTAGCTGGGCATAAGTTCTCCTTTGTCAATCGCCGGTTCGCGACGATGACTCCGAATCGCGCTGCTCCATACCGAGCCTAGTCACCGGGCCCCTCGTAGGCGGGCGCGTGGTCGACCACAACGCTCTCAGGCGGGTCTCGATCGTCGCCGTGTACACGTGGCTGGTGCCGCGCCCGCGCCACCGGCGCAGATCCAAGCTGTAGGCATTGCGGGTGGCGTCACCGTACCCGGCCACGAACCCGGCAATTAGCCGGCACACCGCGAATGAGGCTCGCGGCACTCCACTACGACAGTGACGTCGACCGCATCGCCACCGTGACCGACCAACCGTGGCACCTCGGGCGATTCGCAGGGACGTACCGCCGGCACTTCGGCGAACAGCCGAGCGAAACGCTCGAGCGGCCTTCACCCAGCACCAGTAGGCCCGATGGTTTACGGCCATGCCCGCGCTAACGAATCGGCGCTGCGCACTTTCGAACCGTCGGGTGATGGCCTTTCTCCGCAGCGCGATAGTCGCAGCGCCCGATCAGGACGCGCGTTCTGTGGCGGACCCGCAGACTGCATGCTCGAGGAGACTCGGGAGCCGGGAAAGGTGCGGCGCTCCACAATCCTGTGCCGTCGAATTCACAAAGCGCAGCGAGCGGCTCAAAGAAGCGCTCTCAGACCGATTCGCCGACCAGGGCTCGCTTCCACACTCGACCGGGGAGAAACGTCGTGATTGTCGAACGACGGGCTCAACCGGACAGTTCCTGAACAGACGAGGCTTCCGATGGAGCAGTCGCGATGCGAACTGTCAACCGACCCGCGCCGCGGTCCGCGTGGATGTTGCCGGGCTCGAACCAGTGATCTCTTCCTTGTCGGTGGTGGCGGAATCACGCCGCGTCGCTGTGCAACGGTGTTGGTGAAGGCGGATTGGAGAAGAGGCGTGTTGCGGACATGGGGCCACGGGTTGACGGGGTATCATCCTCAATCCTGCGGTCTGGGAGAGGGATAAGAGGCCAGCATGTGGATACCTCCGATTGGCTTGCGCCGGATCGTGATCGATCCGCTCATCTTCCTCTTCGCCCTAGCGTCGGTACTCATCAGTCCGATCCTGTTCCTCGGCGGACTGATTGCCGACGCGGTGACGGGCGGATCGCCGTGGCGATTCCTTCGCATGACCCGGTTGTACGTGATGTTCATGGCCGCCGAGGTGATCGGTCTGGTATGGGCTCTAATACTCTGGGTCGCGTCCGGGTTCGGGTACGCGATGCGACGTCCCCGGTTTGTGCGTGCGAACTATCGACTTCTGTCGTGGTGGCTCCGTGTGATGTCGCGCGAGGTCCGGGCAGCCCTCGGACTGCAGTTCGTAATCCCTGTGTTGGAACGCATCGAGGGTCCGGTGATCGTCTTCAGTCGCCACGCGGGACCGGGGGACTCGATCTTCATTGCGAGCGTTCTTCTCGATCACTTCGACCGGTACCCCCGGATCGTGGGGAAGAAGGAGCTCGAGTTCTCGCCTCTGTTCGATGTCCTCGGTCATCGGTTGCCGATGCGCTTCATCCGCCCCCACCCCAAGCGTCGCGAGGTGGCCCTCGACGCAGTGCGCGACGCGTCGTCACACCTCGCCGATAGGGATGCCTTCGTACTGTTCCCTGAGGGAGGCAATTTCACGCCGAAGCGCCGGGCCCACCTCATCGAGCGCTTCGAGGCCGACGGGCGCACTGCGGACGCAGCCTACGCGGCAAGCTTACGAAACGTCCTCGCGCCGCATCCGTCGGGACCACTCGCCGCAATGGCGGCGTCCCCTAACGCCTCGGTCGTGTTCGTTGCGCACACCGGAACCGAGGATCTCATCACAGTCCCGATCATCTGGCGCGGTATCCCGTTCGGCCGAAAGATCCATGTCAACTACTGGCACGTTCCAAGGGCGACGATCCCAGCTTCTGATCGCGAACGCATCGTATGGCTCAACGAGCAGTGGGCGGCGGTCGACCGGTGGATCGGGGAGCATCGCGTCACGGACACGGCGGGGGGCGCACCGTGAGTGATGGAATGACGGCTTTCGTGCTCGGCGGTGGCGGCCACCGCGGGGGCTACGAGGCGGGCATGCTCGTGGCCCTCACCGAGCGCGACATCGTCCCGGACCTCGTTCTCGGCACATCGATAGGGGCCATCAACGGAGCGCTCTACGCCTCGTCGCCGGATATCGCCGGTGTCGGACGGCTCGCCCGGGCATGGAAGGCGCTCGAGTTCGGCGACCTGTTCCCTGGCAGCCTATGGGCCCGTACAAAGGCAGCGGTGCAGCAACGCACCTACCTTCACGCCAACGACCATCTCCGTGCCTGGCTGGTAGAGCGGCTTACCGTCGAGCGAATCGAGGAATTGCCGCTGCAGTTCGAGTGTGTCGCAGCACGTATCGAGGACTCGTCCGAGCACTGGTTCACCGATGGGCCGATTGTCGACGCCCTGCTCGCATCGTCGGCTGTGCCCGGTCTCCTGCCACCGGTCGTCGTCAACGGGATGCACCACATCGATGGTGGTGTAGTTAACTCGATCCCCCTGTCCCGGGCCTACGAGCGCGGAGCATCCGAGATCTATGTCCTACATGTCGGGCACATCGACGACGAGCTCGAAGTCCCCACTCGGCCGTGGGATGTCGGCGTCGTCGCCTTCGAGATCGCACGGCGGCACCGCTTCGCCACGGATCTAGCCAACGTACCCGACGGCGTCACGGTCCACGTACTCCCAACCGGGGCGCCACAAGGCCGCTATAACGACCCGGCGAAGCTTCGGTACGGCAACCTCGCGGAGATAGCCGACCAGATCGCGGCCGCCCAACGCGCATCGTCGTCCTACCTCGATCGGATCGCCTCGGGCAGCTGACCGATCGGCGCCCAGGTCGCACTGTGCTAGGTGAGCTAGGCGGTGAGTTATCCGTTTTGCCGCTGCTGCGGTTGTGCGTGGGATGTCCGCGGCCGGAGCAACGACGTGGTGGTGACTTTGGGCTCCGGTCGCGGGGGCGCCGTGTTCGTACGTCCAACGCGAAGTTGACTCTCGTGGACTACGGCGTCGAGGACTTATTGCGCCGGTGGTCGTATCGGTGCGTGAACGATGCAGCTTGTTCTCGTCATAACGCCGTGCCCATCTCGATTGCGACTTGGCGAGTCGAACGGCTGCGACGCAACTGGAGAGGAGCAACGCAGCGCCGACTAGGCCGACAGACTGATACGGCCGCCGAAGAGCAACTGATCGACCCCCCGGAAAGATCACCCTGGCGGTCCTGGACTACCTCGTCGGCCCCTGCTCGAGAACCCACACTGTGTCGGCAAACTACTCCGAGGCGACCTAGCCGGACTTCACTCGGCAAGAGTTGCGCCTATCGCATCGTCTACGCAGTCAACCAAGCCGGCCAGAAAGTCCGAGCCGCTACATCAACCATCGAGCAGACATCTACCGCCCTCGATAAGCCGCTCATAGATTGAGGACATAGGGGTAATCGACCTAACCCACTAGCGAACAGCACAACCGAGAGTGTTCGATTGGTCGAGCGCTCAAGTGAGTTCCGTTATGTGCTGCGTCGTCGAAGTTCTATTCCGGCGATGCCAACGGTTTGTACATGCCGAACTGTTCGGTTAGGTCTCCTTCGACGGGTCCGTACTTGTCGAGGATTCCGTTGAGAAGGAGGTTGGCGATCTTTGGGCCATCTTTGGTCATGGTTACCCACACCACATGGTCTATCGCGCCTGGGCGGGGAACGTTCATCGCTCCGGTCATCGCTGCCGTGATGTAGTCCCGTCCTTTGCGTTCGACATACCGGTACAGATGGGTGTGAGCGGAGAAGACCGTATACGGGCGATCGCCGAGCAACTCCTCGATCTCGAGGAACTTGCCTGGGTCCACGTCGATTCCACTCGGGTTCCACCATGCGGGGGCGTGCATCAGCACGAAAGTCCAGCGCACGTCGGTGTTCGCTTCGAGTACTCCTCGGAAGTAGTCGATCTGCTCATCGCTGATGTTGATCGTGCCGAGGAAGTCTTCAATGGGCTGTAGGAGTTCGAGTATCTGCTCGATTTCGGCTCCTTCTGCTATCGCCTTGGTTATGCCGTGATACGCCGCGGCGATCTCTTCGGCCCGTTCGGGGTCCTCTTCGATGAGGGCGTTCGTGTCCTTCGGTGGGTCTTCCGTGTTGACCATGAGGAACAGCGTGTCTCGATATCGGAAGTGGTAGTACTCCCTGCTTCCACCGAAACGTTCTCGCCAAACCTCGAGGGATGCCGGATTGTTGATGTCGTGGTTTCCGGGAAGGAAGAAGAAGGGCATCTCGAGTGCTTCGAGAAACCCGTCGAACTCTTCCCACCAGTCGCGGTAGGTCTCCGCGGTAGCGGGACTGCCGTCGGGCTTCGTGTAACCCTCCACGAGATCCCCGAGACAGAGAACGAATTCGGGGTGAAGCAGGTTCAGTTTCTGCAAACCGGCAGCGACAACCCCCGGTCGTGGTCCGCCCGAGTTATCACCCAGAATGGCGAACTGGAACTCGTCGGGATCATTCTTGAACTCGAGGTGCGTGTACGGATGTGAATGGTCATCGACCCGGAACCCCACGTCCTCTTTGCTGCTCATATTGATCCCATCTCGAATCGTCCGCTGTCCTGCTGTTCTTCGTTCCCAAAGACTGTTGCCCAGTCTCGTTTCATGCTGACCATGGTCCAGCCTTGCCCGGCTCCTCTGTCCAAGATTG
>JARFRN010000097.1 GCA_029287195.1 Acidimicrobiia bacterium
GGCCAGGACTTGGCGCTGGCGGCCATTACCGGCAAGTCGACCTTCATCGACGCCGAGGGACACGTCGGGGTCAAGACCGACCTCCTCGAGGAGCGTGTCATTGTCGCGGAGCTGCAGTTTCGCAACGCCGGCCCCACGCTGTTCACCCGGCTCGGCGATTGGCTGGTCTTTGTGGCGGTTGCCGGTGGCGCCGCCGCCATATTCACGCCCGGGCCGGGCCGGCCCGAACGGCGATTCGGTACCCGAAGTCGCTGAGACGCCGCGCTAGCTCTCGTAGGCAGCCAGCCCGTCGGCGAGTATGTCGATGCCCAGGTCGAGTTCCTCTGTCGAGACATTGAGCGGCGGAATGAACCGGATGATGTTGACATCCGGACCACACGACAGAATCAGCAAGTTGCGGTCGAGTGCGTAGTTGCGCAGAGCGATCAGCGCCTCCGGGTTGGGGGTGATGCCGTCTTCCTGCACCAGCTCGATTCCGATCATCAGGCCGAGCCCGCGCACATCACCAATCGTCTGGAATTGGCCGTGGAGCTCGTTCCAACGGTCGAATGCATGGCCGGACAGCTTGGGCACCTGGGGGATGACATCGTGGAGGGCCTCGATATTCGCCGCAGCGGCCGCGCACGAGATCGGGTTGCCGCCGAAGGTCGTGCCGTGTGACCCGGCCGGCCAGGCGTCCATGATCTCCTTCGAGGCTCCGAAGGCGGACAGCGGGAGACCGTTGGCGATTCCCTTCCCCATGGCGAGGATGTCGGGTTGGATCCCATAGACCTGCGAGGCGAACCATTTACCGGTGCGGCCGAAACCGGTTTGGACCTCGTCCATGATCAGCATGATGCCGTGCTGGTCGGCCCGGTCGCGCAAACCCTGGAGGAAGGTCACGCCGCCGGGGTAGTAGCCGCCTTCGCCCTGCATCGGCTCTACCAGGAATGCAGCCACCTCGCCGGGAGTGACCTCGTGTTTGAGCATGTAGTCCAGCTCTTCCAGTGCCCGGGCGCTGGCTGCCTCTTGATCCATCTGCCAGCGGAACGGCCACGGGTAGGGAGCAATAAACACAGACCCGACGAGCGGGTGATAGCCCTGTCGGTACTTGGCCTTCGAAGTCGTGTATGAGACCGAGCCCATGGTCCTACCGTGGAATCCACCGCGGAAGGCGATGATGCCCTGCCGCCCGCTGACCTTGCGAGCCAACTTGACCGCGCCCTCGACGGCCTCTGCCCCAGAGTTCATGGTCATGAAGGACTCGATGCCTTTCGGGGTTACGTCCCGCAGGTTCTCTGCAAAGCGGACCAACGATTCGTAGCGGAAAGTAGCCCCGGAATGCCAGACCTGATCCACCTGGTCGAGGATGGCGCGCTTGACATGGGCATGCTGATGTCCGAGGTTGGAAACGGCTATCCCGCAGGCGAAATCGAGGATGCGCCGGCCGCCGGCGGTGATGACGAAGGATCCTTCCGAAGCGACCACCGGCTCGTCTGTTTCGAACTCGAACAGTGGTGCGATTACTTGCTTCTGACGTGCTACCAGGTCTGACATGGGGGCTCCTTGTGCGGGGGTCGGGGACGGGATATGGCGCCTGGGCGTCACGGAGCCGCAAACAGGTGGCGGCGTCTATCGAAGGGTCGCTGCGTCCGCATACCGATATTGTGACACATGATCAGCCTCGCTGAGTCAGTACCTCGTCAATCACGCCGCAGCCAGGGGTTGGCGGCTCGGGGACGGCTACGATCCGTCAGATCCGAACCGAATGCCGAGTTCACAATGTCGCACCAGGAAACGTCCGGTCCAACCGTCATCGTCGCTCGGCGGGTATTGCCGGGGCGCGAGGGCGAGTACATGGCGTGGCATGAACAGATCAGTCGGGCCGCCTCCGGCTTCCCCGGTTATCTGAGCAGCGAGCTGCAGCCACCAAACTCGGCTCACCCCGGCGAGTGGGTTACCGTCTATTCGTTTGCCACCGCGGGTGAGCTGAGTTCCTGGCTCGCTTCCGACGAACGACGCAACATCGCCGCTGCCGGGGCGCATCTGATCGAACCAGACGTACGTGAACAGCACGTCGCCGCGTTGCGAACGGCACCCGAGCCGGTGACGGTGGTCTTCTCCCAGGTGATCGACCAGGACGGCCACCAGGCATTCAATGTGCTCTATGAGGATGTGGCGGGCCGGATGCGTTCCTTCCCGGGCTTCCTGGGCTCGGACCTGCTGCAGCCCGTCGACGGTGTGCAGGAGGAGCATGTCATAGTGGCCTCGTTCGCCTCTCGTCCCGACCTGGATCGATGGCTCCAATCGGACTCGAGGGCCGAGTGGCTCGACAAGGCGACTCCCGTGATCCAAGGGGAGCGCACTATCAATGTGGTTGGAGGGTTCGGCGGTTGGTTCCCGGCTGTGCCGAATCGTCCCCGGGGACCCAAGCGGTGGAAGCAGGCGGTTGCCGTACTGCTGGCGTTGTACCCCACGTCTCTATTGATCACCGCAGTGCGTTCCGAGATTGCCCCCGATCTGAATATGGTCTTGGCCGTGCTCGTGGCCAACGTACTCGGAGTGGCAGCCCTGTCGTTCTTTCTGATGCCGATCGTGACCCGATGGCTCGATGCCTGGTTGAGCAGCTAGAGACCACCGGCGACCGCCCGGCGCACCCCCTACTTGCCCTCGTACTCGGGCGGACGCTTCTCGACGAACGCCCGGATCGATTCGGTGAGATCATCGGAGTAGAGAAACGCGGTATTCCACAGAGCTACGTGGTCGAGGTTCTGCTCCACGTCGCGCCGGCGGGCCGCGTTGAGGACGGCCTTGCTGCCCTGAACCGCCAACGGGGAGTTGGCTGCGATGGCTGCGGCCAGCTCGAGGGCGGCCCGAATAGTCTCCGCAGCGTCGGCATGCACTGCAGTTACGAAGCCCATTTGCATTGCCTCGGCTGCATCCCAATCACGCCCCGTGTAGACCAGCTCGGCAAGCCGCCCTGGGTCGATGATGTGCGGGAGACGCTGCAGCGTTCCGACATCGGCCACCATGGCGAGGCGGGTTTCTCGAACTGAGAAGACTGCGTCGGATGCGGCGACCCGGATGTCGCACGCGGTCGCCAGATCGACACCGGCGCCGATGCAGTGTCCGTGGATGGCTGCGATAACCGGCTTCGGGTTGTCCGCAACGGCGCTGCAGGCGCGTTGCATGAGCTTGATCTGGTGGTAGGTGTTGATTCGCTTGGCGACCTCAGACGAGGACGCCTCGCCATGGATGGCTGCGATATCTCCCGCCATCACCGCCGGGCCGAATGCCATCAGGTCGAGACCCACGGTGAAAGACGGTCCCTTGGCGGCTATGACAATGACCCTCACGTCGGCGTCCGCCCCCAGTGCGTTGATGATCGTCGGGAAGTCGATCCAGAAGTCGGGAGCCAGAGCGTTACGCTTCTCGGGCCGATCCAGCCAGACGACGGCGACATGGTTGCGTCGCTCGACGGTGAGGACTTCGGATTCGGGTTTGGTGGTGTCGTCGCTCATGCCGCCAGGGTAGGGCCTCAGTGCCCGGTTGCAGCGCCCGCCTCAGCGGCGCGTAACGCGTCTGGTGTGTCCAGACTCAGCCAGGAGCTGCCGTCCTCCCCCCATTCCAGCCAGGCTTCCCGACCGACCATCGTGGGATCGATGAGAGCCAGGAGCCCGCGCAATTTGGCTTGGCCGGCATTGAGCATTCCCTCGAGCACGTCGCGACAGGCCGCCCGATACAACGCACATGTCACCTGAGGATGGGAGTCCGCCACCGGCACCACCGCGTCGCCCGGCAATGTCAGCAGACCGCGAATCGTCTCCGGTCTCAGCAACGGCTGGTCGACGGCCGTCAGGAAGATGTCCCTTTGCGGATAGTGGGCGAAGGCAGACAGCAGCCCGACTGCCGGGCCGGCACCCAATCCGGGTAGATCGCCGACTGCGGAGTAGGCCCCAAGCGGTTGGTTCCTACCCACTACCACCACCTCCAGCCCGGCGGAGCCGAGCGCACTCGCCACATGGTCGATCAGCGGCTTGCCCCGGAAGTGAACCGCGGCCTTGTCTTGTCCCATGCGGCGGCCGCTTCCCCCAGCCAACACGACTCCGATCGGATCGTTCATGTCTCCAGAGTATCGGCCCTGTGGAGTGTGCGCAGCGGGGTGGTTTATCAAGTTATGACCAGGCGCGTCGATAATGGCGGAGTATCCACCCTGGGAGTCCACAAGTGAAGCGCTATTTCCCCCTACTGGCGGTTCTGGTCCTTGTTCTGTCTGCGTGCACGATTCGGCTGGACGTGGGGCTGACGGTCGATGAGGACGAGTCCGGCACGTTTGCCCTCTTTCTGGGGTTCGACGAGGAGTTCCAACAACTCCTGGAGCAAGGAGGCGGCGAAGGCTTGGACATGACCGAGGGGCTCCAGGATGTGCCGGAGGGTTGGACGGTCGAGGACGTTGTCGAAGACGGATTCGAGGGCGTCAGGATCACCACCGACTTCAACGATCTCGAGGAGTTGGAGCAGAAGCTCGGTGAGCTCGGTGAGGGTCAGGACGCCGGCCTTGGAACCGAGTTCTTGGGCGATTTCGGACTGACTCGCGAAGGCGACGAGTTCCGCTTCGAGGTCGATGTCTCCGGAGTCGATGAGCAGCTCAGTGGAGCGGTCGGCGATTCCGGCGGCGAGGACTTGCTGTCTGGGATGGACCCGGCAACCCTGTTCGAGGACCTGTTCGAGATCCGGTTCAGGTTGACCATGCCGGGGGAGATCCAGAGTCATAACGCCGACCTGGTCGAAGGCAACACCCTTACCTGGAACGTGGGCCTCAATGAAGAGGACACAACGTATCGAGCCGTTTCGTCCACCTCTGGAGGCGGCTCATCCCTGTTGTTGATTGGAGGAGCTGCTGCGGTCATCCTCGTGGCAGGAGTGGGCATTGCCGCAATGCGCAGCAGGAGGAAGGACGAAGCGGTCAATGCCGTCAACGCTGCGCCGGCGTCGTTGGATGCTCCACCGGTCGACCCGGTCGAGTAGTCCGGACAATACAGTCGAGTCGTTTGGATGCCCCGGTGTGCTCAGGCCTCGGCGGTATCGAGTTGCTCGTGCATCACCTGGCGCAGCAGGTCGACTGCTTTGATGATCTTGGGCGACGTCAGGGAGTAGTACGCCCACAGCCCGTCTCGGCGTGATGAGACGAGACCTTTGTCCCGCAACACTGCGAGGTGTTGCGATACGTTGGCCTGGGGGATCTCGAGCGCATCGACCAGGTCTGTGACGGTCACCTCGCCTTCGCGCAAGGCATCGATTATGAGAAGCCTCTTCGGGTCGGCCAATCCCTTGCACACATGGGCGTGCAGGCGGATCATCTCGTTTGCCACGGAACTCATACGCACATATTTGCGATCCCGGTGCTCGCTTGGCAAATCTCTTCCCGACCAGGACCCCAACGAGCGTCGAGATCGCGAAATCCTACACTGTTGACTCTTCGCTGCGGCGTCTTGCGGCCTAAGCTCAGAGTGGATCGGTTGGGTACGACCGACCCAAGAAGGAGGATTGGGGATGAAGAGGTTCAAATACGCACTCGCCGCCTTGTTGGGGTCGGCGCTGGTGGCTTCGGCCTGCGGAGGCAGTGACGCTCTGGTTCTATGTACCGATGCGCCGTATCCGCCGATGGAGATGGAGATCGACGGTGAGTTCACCGGGTTCGACATCGAGCTGATGCGAGCGATCGCCGACGAGCTCGGTCGGGAGCTCGAAGTCAACAACATCGGGTTCGACCCGATCACGTCCGGCCTGGCGATGGAGTCGGGCGAGTGTGAGATTGCGGCGGCTTCGATAACGATCACAGAAGAGCGTGAGCAGAACATCGACTTCTCGGATCCGTATTTCACCGCAGATCAGTCGCTGCTGGTGGCACTGGATTCTGGCATCACCAACCTTGCCGGCTTTGCCGGGAAGAACCTAGGGGTGCAGACGGGTACAACGGGTGAGATGTACGCCAACGAGAACGACCCCGGGGCGACCATCATCTCCTTCGAGAACCCGGGGGACATCTTCACCGCACTGGCCGCTGGAGAGATCGAGGGCGTGTTGCAGGACATCGTGCCGAACG
This sequence comes from Acidimicrobiia bacterium, assembly GCA_029287195.1. Lineage (GTDB taxonomy): Bacteria > Actinomycetota > Acidimicrobiia > Spongiisociales > UBA5794 > JAAETI01. Next base: position 6,086 of record JARFRN010000097.1, read on the forward strand.
CCGACTACGCGCTGAACAATGACGACGCCGAGATCGTCGAAACCTATCCAACGAATGAGAGCTACGGGTTCGCGGTTGCGGAGGAGGGTTCCGAGGACCTTCTTGCGGACGTCAACGAAGCCCTCGCGACGCTTCGTGACAATGGGACCTACGACCAGATCTACAACGACTGGTTCTAGGCCGTCGGGTAACGAACGGAAATCGCATGGGGCGGCTCGGTAGAGTCGCCCCATCGCCGTATATGAGTCGGGGAGGGCGATGGTTAGCGATAGAGTTCTGAAGAGACGCAGACGGCAACGCATGGGACGCGGGGCTATGTACGGCTTGCTCGTGCTCGTTGCCATCGCCTTGATCTTCTTCGCCGACTGGGAGCAGATCGGCGAGAGCTTCTTCAACGTCGAGATCATGCGCGACATGTTCCCTGAGGTCGTGACGATTGCGGCCCGGAACACGATTGTCTATACCGCCCTGGCCTTTGCCCTGGGCATGATCTGGGCGTTGGCGCTGGCATTGATGAAGCTGTCCTCGGTACGGCCCTATCGATGGTTCGCCATGGGCTACATCGAGCTGTTCCGCGGCTTGCCGGCGCTGATCACGATCATCCTGGTGGGCTTTGGGCTGCCGCTTGCGTTCGGGTGGCGAATACCCGGCGGCACCCTCGGCAAGGGTGCGATCGGCCTGGGCATAGTGGCAGCCGCCTACATGGCGGAGACCATCCGGGCAGGGATCCAGGCGGTGCCCCGTGGGCAGATGGAAGCGGCCCGCTCACTGGGCATGTCGCCGGGCACTGCCATGACCTACATCATCTTGCCGCAGGCCTTCCGGATCATCATTCCGCCGTTGACCAACGAGCTGGTGTTGTTGATCAAGGACACTTCGTTGCTGTTCGTCTTGGGGTCGACCCCGCAATCGAAGGAGCTTACGAAGTTCGCCAGGGATGTGATGGCGGCCAAAGTAAACGCCACCCCGTTGACGGTGGTGGCAGTCATGTACCTGATAATCACCCTGCCCTTGACCTATCTGGTGCGAAGGCTGGAACGCAAGGCGGAGGCTGAGAAACGATGACGGCTCCCCCAATTGAGATAAGGGATCTGCACAAGTACTTCGGCGAACTCGAAGTGCTCCGCGGCATCAGTACCACCATCCGGCATGGCGAAGTTGTATGTCTGCTGGGCCCCTCCGGATCGGGCAAGTCAACGCTGTTGCGGTGTGTCAACCGACTAGAGGAGCCCACCTCCGGGTCAATCCTCATCGAGGGTGAGGACATCACCAGCGAGGATGCCGACGTCGACGGGCTCCGGACCCGCATCGGGATGGTCTTCCAGCAGTTCAACCTGTTCCCGCACCTGACGGTGCTACGTAATCTGAGAATCGCGCAGCGAAAGGTGCTGCGTCGAGACACCGATGAGGCAACCAAGATCGCCGAGGAGATGCTGGCCCGTGTCGGGCTGAGCGACAAGATCGATGAGCATCCGTCGCGGCTTTCGGGTGGCCAGCAGCAGCGGGTCGCAATCGCCCGGGCGCTTTGCATGAACCCGGACATGATGTTGTTCGATGAGCCGACGTCTGCGTTGGATCCCGAACTGATCGGCGAAGTGCTCGACGTGATGCGCGAGCTGGCGGAGGCCGGCATGACGATGCTCGTGGTGACCCACGAGATGGGCTTTGCGCTCCAGGTGGCCGACCGCGTGATCTTCATGGACGAAGGTGTCATCGTGGAAGAGGGCCCACCTCGCGAGGTGTTGCGCAACCCGCAGCATCAGCGCACCAAGAAGTTCCTGCGGGCGATCGAAATCGAATAGGCCGGTTTTTGCAGGGCTTCTGTGACGCAGGAACGCGGGTGGGCTAGCCGAACGCAGCTCGCATCTCCGCAATGTCGTCAACCGATATGTTGCCGCCGCAAAGGAGTAGTACCACCCGGTCATCAGGAGTGAATCGGTCGGCCACCGTCTTCGCCGCAGCCAACGTGCATGAGGCTGCCAGCTCCGGCACGACCTTGGCGCGCTCCATGATCGTGGTCATGGCCTCGAACGCCGCCTCGTCTGATACGACGATCGGTGGCGCCGCCAAGTGCTCTGCGAGGTCGATGGCCGTCTGGGCGGCGTAGGGGGAGCCGAGGGTCTTCGCTCGGGAGGTGGGCGTCATCCGAATCTGCTCGCCGGCGGCCAGCGAGCGAGCCAGCACGTCGGCACCTTCCGTTTCGACTGCCCAGATCCGGGCTTGCGGAGCTGTGCCCAGGATCGCCGTGAGAACTCCCGAGAGCAGTCCGCCTCCGCCGACGCTGACGAAGACGTCCGTTACGTCGGGCACGTCCTCCGCGATCTCGAGGCCGACCGTGCCGTTACCCGCCATCATCGCCGGATGGTCGAAAGGGTGCATCAACGTACCTCCGGCATTGGCTCGCTCTTCCGCAGCAGCAAACAGAGTGTCGATGGAGGGCTCGAATTCGACGGTGGCCCCGTATTCCCTGGTGGCTTCCACATAGTTGGCGGGGGTTGATTCCGGCATGAGAACGAGCGTATCCACGCCCAGAGTCTGTCCCGCGCACGCCATTCCCTGGGCGAAATTGCCACCGCTTACGCCGACGACTCCCGCGGCGCGCTGCTCATCAGACAACGACAACATCGTGTTGAAGGCACCTCGGGGTTTGAACGACCCCGTCTTCTGGAACAGCTCGTACTTCAGGTAGACGTTCGTGCCGAGCATTCGACTCAAGGTGGTGCTGCGCTCGAGCGGCGTTCTCCTCACGTAATGCGTGATCCGCGCCCGCGCCGCCCGGACATCGGACAGGTGGATGTATGCCATGGGGCGATGTAAGCAGATGGGAGTCTTGACTCGGGTAATTCAACGTATGTAGAATTAAAATTCAACACAAGATGAAATAGGGAGAAGGTCTTGAAAGCGATGATCCTCAAGGAATTCCGCCAGATGCGCCGGGATCGGCGGACGGTGGCGTTGATGGTGGGGCTGCCGATCCTGCTGTTGGTGATCTTCGGCTACGCCGCCCGGTTCGACGTGACCGAGATTCGCACCGCGGCGCTCGGCCCCGGCGCTGAGAGGGTCCAGGGGATGCTCGACGACGCGTTCACGGTTGTCGTCAGCGATCCCGGTGGCGGAGTGGAGGAAGCCGAGGAGTTGCTCCGAGACTCAGAGGCAACGGTTGCCATAGTCACGGGCTCAGAAGCCAAAGTTCTGGTCGACGGGACCGATCTGTTCACGGCTCAGTCGGCGATGCGCCGCACCGCCGGTCTCTCCGCCGACGCCGAGGTGGAGATCCTGTTCAACCCCGAGTTGAGCACCTCCGCCGTGATGGTGCCTTCGTTGATCGGCCTGATCCTCCTGTTCATCGGAACGGTCATCACCAGCCTCGGGGTGGTCAAGGAACGGGAACAGGGAACGCTCGAGCAGCTCGCCGTGACTCCGCTGCGCCCGGTCGATGTGATCGTGGGCAAGATCGCCCCCTACTTCCTCGTCGCCGTTGTCGACATGGCCGTCGTGACCACAGTGGGCATTCTCATCTTCGACGTCCCGTTCCGCGGATCGATCGTGATGTTTGCCGCGTTTGCACTCGTGTACCTCTTCGTCGTGCTCGGACTGGGAGTACTCATCTCCACGGTATCGCGCAGCCAGGGTGAAGCGATCCAGCTGGCGATCATGGTGCTGTTGCCGCAGGTGATGCTCTCCGGGATGATCTTCCCGCTCCAGTCGATGGCCGCCGGCGTCCGATGGATCGGCTACCTCCTGCCGTTGACCTACTTCGTCATGGGAATGCGCGGGATATTCCTCAAAGCATCTTCGGCCGCGGCTTTGGCGATTCCGCTGCTGGTGCTGACGATGATGGCGACCGTCATCTTCGTCCTCGCCATCCTGCGTTTCCGGCGAGATCTCGCTCCGAAGCGGACCGCCGTCGAGCCCGAGTTGGCACTGGAGGTAGCGGCATGACCTGGGGTGTCGAAGATCTGACTGTTCGCTTCGGTAGTCAACGTGCCGTCCGGGCTGTGACCTTGGCCCTCAATCCCGGGTCGGTGCACGCCGTCGTCGGCGGAGACGGAGCCGGCAAGACGACCTTGCTGCGGGTACTGGCGGGCATAGGGCTCGATGTCGACGGCATCGTGCGGATCCCGGGCCCGGGACGCATTGGGTACGTGCCTCCCGAGGGTGGCGTCTTTTCCGATCTGTCCGTCGCCGAGAACATGGAGTTCATTGCCGACGCCTATCAGCTCAGTTCTTGGCAGTCTCGGGCGACAACTTTGCTGGGCCGGGCCGGGATCGACGGGTTCGGTGAACGCTTGGCGGGCAAGCTGTCCGGAGGGCAGCGGAGGAAGCTCGCCGGTTCGATGGCGCTGCTTCCGGAGCCCGACCTGCTCGTCCTCGACGAGGTGACAACCGGGGTGGATCCGGTGAGCCGTATGGATCTCTGGCGGCTGGTTGCCGCCGCTGCGGCCGACGGTGCCGCCGTTGTTCTGGCGACGAGCTATCTGGATGAGGCAGAGCGGGCCGGCCATGTCCTGGTACTTCACGACGGTGTGTCCCTGACCTCGGGCAACCCGCAGGCCGTCATGGCCGGGATGAGAGGGTCGATCGTCGATATGGCGTCTCCCGACGATGCAGCGACGGCTTGGCGCCGGGGTCGCCGCTGGCGGCAGTGGCACCCGGATGGTTCCCAGACGAGTCCCAACGGAGTCACGTTGGAGGATGTCGCCATCGTCGCCGAGCTCGCTGCTGAAGGAGTTGCATCGTGAAGTCGGTATCGGCAACGGGGGTCACCAAGAGGTTTGGTAGCTTCACCGCGGTCGACTCTGTCGATTTCGAGATCGACCCCGGTGAGGTGGTCGGGCTGGTAGGTGCCAACGGGGCGGGCAAGACCACGTTGATCCGGATGATCCTCGGTTTGCTCGAACCGTCACAAGGCCACATCCGGCTCTTTGGGGAGCCGCAGGCTCGAAAGCAACGGCGCCGCATCGGGTATGTGCCGCAGAATCTCGGTCTGTACCGCGATCTCACTGCCGGCGAGAACCTCGAATTCCGCGCCGACGCGTTCGGGGTCGGGGCTGCTCGAGTGGAGCCGGGCTTGGATGTTCTTGTTGGAGATATGTCGCTCGGAGCGCAGCGTCGCGCCGCGTTTGCGGCTGCGACGCAGCATGATCCCGAGTTGCTGGTTCTCGATGAGCCCACGTCCGGCGTCTCGCCGCTGTCACGCACCAAGCTGTGGAACCTGATCCGGGAGCGAGCCGAGGCAGGTACCGCTGTGTTGGTCTCGACCCACTACATGGACGAGGCGGAGCAGGCGGACCGGCTCGTGCTCATGTCCAACGGTCGGGTCGTTGCTACGGGATCGCTCGAGAGCATCGTGGGGGGCAAGACCGCAGTAGCGGTCGACGCTGCGCAATGGGACCGTGCCTTTGCCGCTCTCGACACAGGGGACCGGCCGATAAGTCTGTCGGGAACGACGGTCCGGGTGTTGAATCAATCGGCGGAATCGGTGAGTGAGAAGCTGGCTGCAGCCGGCGTCGAGGCGACGCTCGAGACCGTTCCTGCAACACTGGACGAAACGATGGTGATGCTCGAATCATGACGGTTGAACGAAAACCGGGTCGCCGCCCGGGTGATCCCGCGGTGACCAAGAAGGCCATTCTCGAAGCAGCTCGCGAGGTGTTTAGCGAGTCGGGCTTCGAGCGCGCCACCATCCGCGCCATCGGTGCCCGGGCGGGTGTGGATCCGGCGCTGGTACACCACTACTTCGGATCGAAACACTCACTCTTCGTCGCCTCCCACCAGTTGCCCGTAGATCCGGCTCAGTTGATAGCCGGTCTCGTGACGGTGCCCCGCGACGAGTTGGCAGGACAGATTGTCAGGCTGTACCTGACCACCTTTGGATCTCCGGGGTCGCCGGCCCTGTCCCTGGTGCGAGCTGCCGCCACCAACGAGGCAGCTGCGCGCATGTTGCGAGAGTTCATCTCCGATGCGCTGCTGCAGAATGCCTCTTCGCTGGTTCCCTATCCGGATGCCCGGCTGCGCGTAGTGCTACTCGCCAGCCATCTGATCGGGGTTGTATTCGCAATGGCGGTCATCGGTTTGCCGGAAGTCGCCGATCGCAATGTCGAGGAACTCGTTGCGCTGCTCAGCCCAATGGTGGACCGATATCTCAATGCTCCGGACCTCACCTGAGGAACATGCAGAGGTTTGCCGGCGTTTTCTGTCACACCCGGGAGGTAGATTCGGGTCATGGAGTTGATCATGAGTACGTCGGCGAACCTTGGTATCGAGCAGTTGCTTGCTGAGGCGGGCTTCGACTTCACCGCTGTTGAGCGGTGTCCGGTAGTCGGTTGCGAGGTTTGTGACGCCGACGATTTCCGGGTTGCCGCCTAGTTCGGCTCAGCGGCACGCCGATAACTTGCTCGGGGCGATGGGATGTCGACGCCGGCGTTGCCCACGACAGTGAAGGCGGTGGTTCCGAGACGGGGCGGCCGATAACGGAACGCGGTTGCGCTGCGGTTCCTGCCTGCGGGCACGAGTTTTGGGCATCAACGAGCATTTTCTGGTTTACTCAGGATGAGCACAGAGCGCTCAAGGGGCCTTCCCGACCTTCCGATTCCATATTGGCACAGCACACGTTGTGCGAATTAGCTGCCAAGAGGAGGCGTTACGTGGCACGCAGACGCCGGCGTCGCAAGAGCTCATATCAGCAGCAACGATCGGCCCCCCAGGGGCCGGATGCCATCGCGCTGGACGACTTGTCCCCACGCGCTCGTCGACTCGTCGAAAGCGGTCTCATCGATCTCAGCGCCATCGTCGGCTCTGGCGAGGGGGGCAAGCTGACGAGCGGTGACATACTCCACGCGGCGCGGATCATGGAGGTGGAGCAATCGGTTGCTCGAATCGAGGCAACTCAGCCCTCGAACAATGGCGACCATGCCCCTGACTCGGCGACCCCCACGGGTGGGGAAGAGCCGCAAAGCGACATCATCGAGTCGGTGCCGCTCGATGATCAGTTGGAGGAGACCGAGCCACCGACGGTCGACGAGTTGCCGGACGACTACATCGAATCGGAGTTGCCGGACGACGACATCGAATCGACTACCTTCTCGGCAGTCGACGTAGGTGGTGACCCGATGTCTGTTGAGCCAAGCCCGTGGGAGGATTACAACGGTTCTACGGAGGGGTTCAGTGAACTGGCTCGCGAGGGAGCGAATCAGTCGTGGGGAGAGGCGGAGGCTCATCTCGCCGAGATGGCCGAGGCGGCAGCCGGCACTGCGGGGGAGCCTCCTCTGCCCGAGCCTCGCATTTCGGCATCTGATTCCTCGGAGTACGTGGCGCCGCCCGCGATCCCGGAAACCCCCTCCGCCGTCGTGCCATCGGCGGCAGATAGTGATCCAGAGCAGCCTGCAGAGGCGGCTGCAGAATCGGTAGCCGTTCCCGAGAGTGCGACGGTGCCGGGTGGAGAAGAAGAGCAGGCCCCCGCAAGTGACGGAGCCGCTGCGCCAACGGAGGTAATGATGGATTTTGGCACGCTCGAGCTGGTCGATCCGGAGAGCGTCTGGGCCCAAGGGGCCGAAGACTTTGCCCCGTGGTTCCTGGCGCATTCGCAGCAACTGGGCGATGTGCTCGGTTTGCAGACCGGGTTGTCGGACGCCCGCCAGTTCACAACCAAGAGTGCTACCGGCGTGCTGGGACGCGACGACAGTGGCGATGATGTTGTCGTGGTGTCTTCGAAGAACCCCGTCGCCGACGATTCGGATTTGGGCCGAGCCCTCGGCATGGCGGCATCCTCGGGAGCCGCATCCGTGGCGCTTGTGTCAGCATCTCTCCGTGATGACCAACTCAAAGCGCTGTCGTGGCTCAACAGCCAGACCAAGAGCGGTGTCAAGTGGTACGGCATCGAGATGAAGGTCGTGCGTATTGCGGACTCCCCGGCCGCGATGCTTTTCGAGCTCGTGGCATCGCCGCCCTTTTCTGAGCGGTAGGCCGCGGACCGACCTCGTCAACCTCGGGCCGGCTGCAACTCTGCTCAGATTCGTTGGGGGAAGGCCGGTACGAGCCATCGCGTGTCGCTGATGTTGCTAGCTGATCTGGCGATGATGTTGCTAGCTGATCTGGCGATCCGCTTCTTCTGTGAAGCGGGCGCGCAGCCCTGACATCTCGGACAGCACGCTGTTGGCGCTTTCGCCGATGCGGGGGAGCTTGCGGTTCCGGCGCTTTGAGTAGATTCCGACGTCGTCGGATGGGGCATCCGCCGCCTCAGCATCTTCGCGAATACGCTGCAACTCCGCATCCGCTTCGGCCCGCAGTCGTTCCGCCTCGGCCGCGGCTCGTTCGGTTGCCAGCTGGGCGATCCTGTGAGACTCGGCCTTCTCCCCTTCGGCGATTGCAAGCAGATGCATTGCCTGTTCACGAATCTGACCGGCCTCTTCCTGAGCTCTAGCGATGATGGCCCGGGCTTCGGTCATTGCCTCGGTGATCGCTGTGGCCGGTTCGGCCGGCACTGCCCCCGCTGCGACCATCATCGTGTCGGGGGAGACCGCGATCCCACGCTCGGCTTCGATCAACGCGGCCCAACGTTCTGCCATCTCTTCTTCGCGCGCTGCGATCCGAGCCACCCGCTCGCGGGCATCCTCGAGTTCGTGCATTGCCTCGGCACGCACCCGCTTGGCGAGATCCCGTGCCGACTCGAGCTGTTCCACAGCCTTGGCGCGCAGCTCGGCAGCTTCTTGGACAGTGGCCGAGAGGTCGCTGTGTGTATCCACGTCGTGGTCCATCGCTCAGTTCCTTGCAACGGGTCTGCTGACCCACGTTTTCAACTACTGCTGCCTATCGGCAGTTGACAAACGGACTTGAAGACCACCCTGATCGTTCCTGTGTTGACTAGTCAGCGACGAAGGTTGTGGAGTTGCCGCGCGTGTGGTCAGAGCACCGCCAACATGGCTAGCAGCGCGACGAGGACGGCAAACGCAACGACGGCGCGCCCTCGGCGGGCATTCTGCCTGCCGGCCGCGATCTGCTCCCATAGGAAGGCAACTGCGATGCCGGTGACCAGTCCACCGAGGTGGGCTCGCCAGTCGATGTTGGGTATGAACAGCGGCAAAGCCAAGTTGATGAGGAGGATGGCCCCGAGCTGGTTGAACATCGAGCTACCGGCCGCAGTGCCCCGCTGCCGATAGGCCGCATAGAGCCATGCCCCGAAGAGGCCGAAAAGTGCACCCGATGCGCCAACACTCAGAGCGTTTGCGGGTCCGAACAGGTACGTGGCGAGACTCCCCCCGGCTGCACTGGCGAGGTAGATGCCCGAGAACGCGACCGACCCGACCTGACGCTCGAGACGAGGCCCGAAGATGTAGAGGAAGTACATGTTGAACAGGATGTGCATCGTGCCCCCATGGAGGAAGGCCGCAGTCAAACCACGCCACCACTCTCCGGCCTCGATGGCGGGGCTCCAAGCGGCGTAGTTCAAGAGCATTTCCTGCTCGAGGCGGGGTGAAGCCATCCCAACGATGAAGATCACCACGTTGATGGCGATCAGCGAGAACACCACCGGGTTCGACTGGAATGAGGGACCAGCGCTGACACTCCGCGAGTTGACAACGCGTTGCCGGCCGGCGGCACTAACACACTCCGGGCACTTCTGGCCAACGGGCGCGTCGTGGGAGCAGTCGGGACAGATATGCCGACCACACTCGCTGCACGCAAGGTAGGTCGGCCGGTCCGGGTGCCGGTAGCAGACGGGCATGGTTCTGGCATCACTCATTTCCACTACAACCTAATTCATCCCCCTGTGTAATCCCGAGTCGGCTAACCGCTATCGGTCGGTTTGCCAAACTACGCTGGCAGGGCCTCTGCTGTAGATTCGAGACAACGCAGGAGGATGTATGGCCAAGGAGACTTCGCTCGAAGCCGCCAGCCACCGCCAGATCGCTATCGAGCTGTTCAATCGAACCTGGGAGCTTCTCGACAAGGAGGCGCGCACAGACGCTGAGGACGCCGAGATGCTCACCGCCGCGTTCGCCTCTCGCTACCACTGGCGGGAGATAGGTGAAGCGAAGAACTTCTCGGTGAGCGACTGGCAAGTGTCGCGGGTCGCGGCTGTCCTCGGCCTTCCCGATCTCGCCGAACGATACGGTAGGCGCGCTCTCGACGTGGCTGCGTCCGCCGACCTCGGTCCGTTCTACGTAGGGTACGGACACGAGGCGCTGGCC
>JARFRN010000112.1 GCA_029287195.1 Acidimicrobiia bacterium
ATCGCCGGCTGCGGGGTCAACAAATCGATCCACATCGCTGACGGGGAAACCGTCAACGGTGGCAGGGCCACGGTCAACGGCAGCGTCCACATCGGTGCCGATTGCACGGTGCGGGGAGACTGCCGCACGGTCAACGGCCGGGTCACGGTCGGCACCGGATCCAAAGTTGGCGGGCTCCAGTCCGTCAACGGCTCGATCAAGATCGCCGACAACGTCAGCGTCGACGGCGCCGTCGGCACTGTCAACGGCTCGATCCGCCTCGCCGGCAACGTCACAGTCGAGGGTGAGGTCGAGACTGTCAACGGGTCGGTCGCCTGCGATGCCGGCGGCACGATCTCGGACGACATCACGACGGTCAACGGCTCGATTCACCTCATACGCACCGAGGTCGGAGGCAACCTCGGGACCGTCAACGGCTCGCTGACCCTGGAGGAAAACTCCCGGGTTGCCGGAAATATTGTGATCAAGGGCAAATCCACCCGCTACCGCAAGAAAAAGGCGCTCGAGATCGAGATTTCAGGCGGTTCGGTGGTCGAGGGCGACATCATCGTCCGTGACTCCAGGCGCAAGGTGAAGGTCATACTCTCCGGCGGCGGAAAGGTCCTGGGCGAGATCGAGGGCGCCGAGGTGATCGAGCACGACTCCTGATTCGCCAGCGGGCGTCGCGGGGCCCATGGGGGCCGCACGGCTCGAAGAACCACAGAGCCAAAGAGAAGTCACAGAGTTTCTTCTTGAGTGGGCACGTCCGAAAGGAACGCCGTGACCCTGAATCGATAGCAGTACCTGCGGGTATCCACGAGTTGAATATTCCTCTGTGCAGCTCTGTGCCTTCTGTGACTCTGTGGTGGTTCTGGCACTTACCTGGTTTCGCCATTGACTTCCTTGAATCGATAGTATTAAGATGTAATACCGTTTTTTGGAGGCAGATCATGGCGACCCTTGGCGGCAAGCAGCAGATCGTCACCTTCAAGGCCGAGGAAGCCCTGGTCGAGGCGATGGAGGACATCCCCAACCGCTCCGAGTTCATCCGCTCGGCGATTCTCGCGGCGCTTGAAGGAGTCTGCCCCGTATGCCACGGCACGGGGGTGTTGAACCCCCACCAACAGCACCACTGGCAGGAGTTCAGCCGGACTCACTCGATCGAACGGTGCGACGAATGTGACGAGGGCAAGCTCGTGTGCATGGCCGACCGAGGCTGATCGGAGTCTCCTTTGCGACCTCGGCTCCCCGCCACCTGTTGGGCACTTGCATTTGCAGTCATCGCGCCCGCGATGTGCGCAGCACAGACGGTGTTTGCCAGCATCCCGCCGCAGGCCTGGCTCGTCGAACAGCTCGCGGGTGATCTGGTGCGGGTCGAAGTCTTGCTTCCGCCTGGTGCCTCCCCCGCCACCTACGAACCGACCCCGAGGCAGATGGCCACGCTCGAGCGTTCGCAGCTCTATTTCCAGATCGGCGCCCCCTTCGAGGGGCCGGTCCTCGCGAAGGTCGCCGATCTGATGCCCGATCTCCGCGTTGTCGACTGCCGGGCGGGAGTGAAACTCGAGCCGATCGATGGTGAGGGCCACGACCACGGTGGGGGATTGCTCGATCCCCACATCTGGCTCGACCCGCAACGGATGAAGATCATCGCCCGGACCTCAGCGCAGGCGTTACAGGAATTGTTGCCGATCCGGGCGCAGGAAATCGAACAACGGCTTGCCGCTCTCCTCAACAGCATCGACGCAACGGATCGTCGGCTGACTGGAATTTTCGCGCCGTACGCCGGACGCACCTTGCTCGTCTTCCACCCCGCTTACGGTTACCTCACGCGCCGGTACGGCCTCGTGCAGACGGCGATCGAGGTGGATGGCAAAGCCCCTTCAGCCCGGCGTATGGCGACGGTCGTCGAAGGACTCGAGCAGCAGAGGGTGCCGGCCCTCTTCGTGCAGCCGCAGTTCTCCCGGACCACAGCCGAGCGGGTAGCCAATGCCCTTGACTGTGAGCTCGTCGAGCTCGACCCCCTGGCCGGCGACTACCTGGCCAATCTCGAGTCAATGGCGGCTAGGATTGCGGAGGCGATGCAATGAATCCCGACAACCGCACTCCCGTCATCGACGTCGAAAACCTGTCATTTCGTTTCGACGGCGGTCCACGGGTGCTCGAAGACGTCAACCTCGAGATCTCCGCCGGTGACTTCGCCAGCGTCATCGGTCCCAACGGCGGCGGCAAGACGACCCTGGTCAAGCTCATCGTCGGTCTTCTCGTGCCGACGGCCGGGCGGGTGCGAGTCTTCGGTCTGCCACCAGCCAAGGCCCGCCCGCGCGTCGGTTACATGCCGCAGCACGCAATGATGGACCCTCGTTTTCCAGTGCGTGCAACCGACGTCGTTCTCATGGGCCGCCTCGGCACCGGCCGTCGCTTCGGCAACTACACGCGTGACGACCAGCAGGCTGCAGCTGCGGCCCTCGCCGAGGTCGGCCTCGAGGACCACGGCTCTCGTCCGTTCTCCGATCTTTCCGGAGGTCAGAGACAGCGAGTTCTCCTTGCTCGGGCCCTGGTCATCAAGCCGGAGCTCCTGCTGCTAGACGAGCCCGCCGCCGGGCTCGATCAGAAGGTCGAACAGGATTTCTTCGAACTGCTGCAGGAGCTCAACCGGCAGCTCACGATCGTCCTCGTGACCCACGACCTCGGTTTTGTTTCCGGTTTCGTGAGAACGGTGATCTGCGTCCATAGGCACGTCGATATCCACCCCACGAGTGCGCTCGACGGGCGCGCGATCTCCGAGATCTACGGTGGCGACGTGCGGATGGTGCGGCACGACCACAGGTGACCAATGGAGTTCTTGAACGCAGTCTTCGAGTTCGAGTTCCTGCGCCACGCGCTGATAGCGGGAGCGCTCGCCGGCATCGCGTGCGGTGTCGTCGGATCGTACGTCGTCGTCCGTCGCATCACCTACATCGCCGGCGCGATCGCACACTGCGTCCTCGCTGGCCTGGGGGTCGCCCGCTGGCTCGAAGTCGTCCACGGCTGGCCGATCCAGCCGGCCCATGGGGCGGTCATCGCCGCGGTCACAGCGGCGCTCGTCATCGGACTCGTGAGCCTTCGTGTTCGAGAGCGGGAGGACACCATCATCGGTGCGGTGTGGGCGATCGGTATGGCCATCGGCATCCTGTTCATCGCTGTTACGCCGGGTTACCACGAAGACCTCATGAGCTACCTCTTCGGCAACATCCTACTGATTGGGAGCGGGGATTTGTGGACCATGGCAGCCCTCGACGCGCTCGTGCTGGTGCTCGCGCTCGGTCTCTATCCACAGCTCGAAGCGGTCTGTTTCGACGAAGAGTTCGCGCGCCTTCGCGGCCTCAACGTCGAGGCCTACGTCCTCGTCCTGCTGGTGCTCACCGCGCTGACCGTGGTGCTGCTGGTGACCGTGGTGGGCATCGTATTGGTCATTGCCCTCCTCACCCTGCCGGCCGCGATTGCCGGGCAATTCACCAGGACCCTGCGGGGGATGATGGTCGTCGCGTCGCTCCTGGCGGTTGGATTCACTACCGCAGGCCTGGCCGTGAGTTACTCTCCAGACCTCCCGGCGGGAGCAACGACGATCGTCATCGCCGGCGCGGCGTATCTGCTCGTTCTCGTCCTGCGGCGAGTCGCCGCGAGTTTGCGATCCTGAAAAGCAGGGGGC
>JARFRN010000115.1 GCA_029287195.1 Acidimicrobiia bacterium
GCGTCGCTGTGGGTCGAGGTCGCTCCCGGGATAGAGATAAATCGTCTCACCGATGTTGCACTGAAGGCAACGAAGGTGTGGCCGGGAATGCAGATCATCGAGCGCTACTACGGCGTTCTCGAGATCCACTCCCCGGAACAAGCAGAAACCCGGGCCGCCGGCGCAGCGATTCTGGACGCTATCGGATTGGCCGAAGAGGACCGCATCAAGCCACGTCTACTCTCGAGCCAGATCATCCGTCGCATCGACGATCACCATGCCCAGCTGGTCAATCGCGACCGGCATGGCCATATGATCATCCCGGGCCAGACGCTCTATGTTCTCGAGTGCGAGCCGGCGGTGTATTCGGCGCTGGCGGCAAACGAGGCAGAGAAAGCGGCGGACATCGCCATCCTGGAGGTGCGGTCATTCGGCTCGATGGGCCGCATGTATCTGGCAGGCGAGGAGAGGGACATCGACGTCGGCTGGCGGGCAGCAGTGGCGGCGCTCGAAGGAGTAGCCGGACGCGAGCCGGCGAAGAAGTGATATTGGCAACGAAAGGAGGGGCTTCGCATGGCTGAAGCTCTTGGAATGATCGAGGCTCGAGGCTTTGCAGCGATGGTCGAAGCCTCTGATGCGATGGTCAAGGCCGCCAAGGTCGAATTGGTGAGCTATGAAAAGACTGGTGGTGGCTATGTGACCGCGATCGTCCGCGGAGACGTTGCAGCCGTCAAGGCTGCAGTCGACGCCGGTGTGCGCGGTGCCGAGAAGGTTGGCGAGGTCATCGCTACCCATGTCATCGCACGGCCTCACCTCAATATCGATCTGGTCTTGCCGCTTGGTCGGGGAGAAGAAGCAGAGCGCGAGCTCGGTTAATCGATCACCTGAACCCGCCTATCGGCTGCATGGCCGTACCGGCGGTGATCCAGAGTAAGGAGGAAATCCATGCATCTGGGAAGGGTGGCCGGAACCCTTGTCGCAAGTCGCAAGGAAGAACTGCTCGAGGGCATGAAGTTCCTCGTCGTTCGCCAGCTGGGCGTTGACAACGAGGAGACCGGCGGATACGTCGTTGCCGTGGACGCAGTCGGTGCCGGTGTCGACGAAGTAGTTCTCTACGCCTCGGGAAGCTCGGCGCGGCAGACTGTTCTCACCAAAGACAAGCCCTGCGACGCAGTGATCATGGCGATTGTCGACACCTGGGAGCTCAACGGCGACGTGAAGTACCAGAAGTGAGGTGCGAAAGTCCCGCATGCTGAGTGAACACGACGTCAAGGCGATCATCGAACGGGTCAAGGGACGAGTAGCCGCGGTGGAATCGGCCGACCGGCAAGGCCCTGCGCTCGCTGCCGGCGACGAGCTGGCCGCATACGAGGGGCAGCTCGGTGAAGGCATCTATCCAACGATCGACAAGGCAGTCGCTGCCGCTCGTCGCGCCTTCGTGCAATTCCGCGATATGGGGCTCGATGGCCGAAGGACGATCGTCGACGCAATGCGTGCGACCATGCTGCGGGAGGGGGAGCGGTTGGCATACATGGCGCGGGAGGAGACCGGACTTGGTCGAGCCGACGACAAGATCCTCAAGAACCGCATAGTCACGCTCGGGACACCCGGTCCAGAAGACCTCGATCCTCACGCGGTTACCGGTGACGACGGAATGATGGTTACCGAGTGGGCGCCTTACGGGGTGATCGGGTCGATCTCGCCGACGACGAATCCGACGTCGACCATCATCAACAACTCGATTGCGATGATCTCCGCCGGCAACGCCGTGGTGTTCAACGTGCATCCGAGCGCCAAGGCGGTCTCCGTCGAGAACATCAAACTACTCAACCGGGCGATTGTCTCTGCCGGAGGACCGCCCGACCTGATCACTGCGCTTCCCAACCCGACGCTGGAGAGCGCTCGCGAAGTCATGTATCACCCCGATGTTCGTGTCCTGCTCGTGACCGGCGGCCCCGGTGTGGTCAAGGAAGCATTGAAGACTCAGAAGAAGGCGATCACCGCCGGGCCGGGCAATCCGCCTGCGGTTGTAGATCAGACCGCCGATGTGAGCAAGGCGGGGCGCGACATAGTCAACGGTGCCTCGTTCGATAACAACATCATCTGCGTAGACGAAAAGACCACGATCGTGGTTGACACCGTTGCCGATCGTCTGATCCAAGCCATGACGGCTGCGGGTGCGTACCGGCTCAAGGAGCACGAGCTGAAGCGTCTCGAGCGGGTGATCTTCAAAGAGGCGGGACCTCCGTCGAAGCCGGGATTGATCAATCCCGAATGGATCGGCAAGGACGCCTCGGTAATCCTGGGTGCGATCGGTGTCAGCGTGGACCCGGCGATCCGCCTGCTGGTGGCCGAGGTGCCGAAGGAGCACTCTCTGGTCTGGACGGAACAGATGATGCCTGTGATGCCCGTCGTGCGCGTAAAGGACGTCGACGTTGCCATCGATCTGGCGGTGCGATCGGAGCACAAATTCCGGCATACGGCTTCGATTCACTCCACCAATGTGGCTGCCATCACGAAGATGGCTCGGGAGATGAACTGCAGCATATTCGTGGCCAACGGACCCAACTATGCCGGTCTCGGCGAAGGGGGTGAAGGGTTCGCCTCCTTCTCGATTGCGTCGCCAACCGGTGAGGGCCTCACCCGACCCCGCACTTTTTCACGAGTACGCCGGGTAACCGTCGTGGGAGCTCTGCGCTATGTCTAGCGACCTCGTCAGCAGTGACACGCCGGGGATCGATCCGGCCATAGCCATGATCGAGTTCTCCTCCATTGCGGTCGGGATCACCGCCGGAGACGCAATGATCAAGGCTTCGCCGCTCGGGTCGATCTATGCAGGCACGGTTCATCCCGGGAAGTACCTCGTGCTTGTCAGCGGCGATACGGCAAGCGTCGACGAGGCTCTCGGTGTAGGCCTGGCCAGCGGGGGCAGTGCGGTATTGGACTCAGTGTTTCTCCCCGATATCCATCCGGCGGTTACCGGGGCGATAGCGTCGGCCGACGAGGCCGCTTGGATCGACGGCGATGCTCTGGGCATAGTCGAGACTGAACACATCGCTACCGTCATTCAGGCGGCCGATGCGGGCGTCAAAGCGGCTTTCGTAGAAGTCAGTGCGGTACGGATGGCCGACGGACTTGGCGGAAAGGGCTATGTGCTCTTCTCCGGTGAGGTTGCCGAAGTCGAAGCGGCAGTCGAAGCTGCGGAACAGTGGAGCGCCGAGTCCGGATACGTCCTGCAAGCAAAGGTCATCGCCCAGCTGCACGCCGAGATGGCCTTCAACCTCAATTCGGACCTCCGATTCCGCAGTCGCCTGTCGCTGCGGCCGCTAGAGCGGGATTCTTGATATGCAGTTGGGACGCGTTGAGGGCACAGTTGTGGCGACTATCAAGTCAGAGGGCCTGGAAGGTGTTCGATTTCTGATCGTGCAGCCGCTCGACAAACACCAGCGGCCGGTCGGGGACCAAGTCGTAGCTGCAGATGCAGTCCACATGGCCGGACCGGGTGAGTTGGTCTACGTCGTCGGTTCGCGAGAGGCCGCCGAGGCAATGCCAGTTCGTTTTGTTCCCGTCGATCATGCGATAGTTGGGATAGTCGACGAGGTGGCACTGATCGGATGAAGGTGGCCAAAGTCTCGGGAACGGTGGTATCGACGATCAGCTTCCCTTTCTTCGACTCGAAGCGGCTGCTCATTTGCGACTTGATCAATGCTCGAGGCGAAGTCGACGGATACACGATCGCAGTGGATGTTGTCGACGCGGGTGTCGGCGAGACCGTGCTGGTGCTCGACGAGGGCAATTCGTCCCGGCAGATCTTCGGGGTCGACACGGGGCCGATTCGGGCGACGGTGGTTGGCATCGTCGACGATGCGGACTTCGGCGACTTCTCCCTCCAAGGGCCCTAGAGCCCCGAGATCTGCCATGATGTCGCCGATGGCCGGTAGGGTTCGGGTGCCGCGATACCCGGAGCGGTCGGGCTACCCGCAAGCTATAGAGGGGAAACACCCAGTATGCGCAAGTTGATCATTCTCATGGCCGCGCTCGGTTTGGTCGTGGCAGCGTGCGGCGGTGACTCGGACTCGTGTGATACCGTCGCCGATGACGCCATTCAGGTCATTCAAGACGTGATCGACGAGCTGGATTCCCTCACACTCGAGGAGATCGCCGCGATGGACGAAGAGCCTGAGGCTCTCGCCGACATGGAGCGTCGGGCAGACGAGCTCCAACAGAAAGCCAACGAGCTTGGCTGCAGCGACGCCGAGATGGAGCAGTTGCTCAACGCCCGAGTCGGCGATCTCACGGCCGAGGGGATGTTTGGCGAGTTGTTGATTGGTGAGCTCGAGGGCGGAGGCTTCTTCGAGTAATCCGTCACCGATCTACAGTTGACGCGATGAACGGCAGCGGCAGGACGGGCACACTACTGATTCTGCCGCTGCTGCTTCTGCTGGGTGCTTGTGACAACCCGGTGGCCGTGGAGATAGTCGAGGAGGAGCCGGCAGAGGTAGAAACCTGCGAATGGCTCATCCCGATCGGCATCGAACTCGTCAACGACTATTTCTATGCGCTTCAAGAGACCGACCTCAGGACAACACTCGGCGATCCTGAACGGTTGCCGACATCGATCGTCGCCCTCAATGCTCGCGGGGACGAGCTCGATCGGAGAGCGCAGGAACTGGATTGTGACATAGCCGAGTTGAACATGGCGATCGCTACCGCCACGGACGGTCTCGAGTCGGCCGATCCCGTTGTCAACGTGCTGTTGGAGACGGTGCGCGCCGGGGTGTTTGACGCAGGGCAGAGCCCAGTTGGCGACTGGGTCTTTGTGGAGGGCACTGTAGGGGGCGACGCCATCGAGCTCGCACCCGACCAGTCGATCACCCTGGCCATCGCCGCCGATGGCACGGCATCGGGCAAGACGGGGTGCAATGACTACACCATCCTGGAGCCCGCCCGAGATGGCGAATGGCCGGTTGCGGAATTCGATGTGACCGCAGCTTCCTGTCCCTCGGAAGTGCACTTGGCGGCCCAGGATGCCTATTTGGGTGGATTGCTCAGCGTCCGCACCTATGTCATTGAAGAAGAGGCCGGCCTCATGCTGCAGAGTTCCGCAGTCGAGCTCAGATTCGAGCGAATTGAGGAGAGCGACTAGCGGCGTATTGTCCGCAGCTTCGAAGCCGCCGCCTCATCGAGCATCCAGCGCACTGCGTTGGCTCCCGACGCCACTCGCTGCGCCGGATGAGGCAACCCGTCGTCGATTATCTCAGACAGGACTCGAGCCTTGTCTTCGCCCTGTACGAGGAATGCCAACTCGCGAGCGCTCCGCAGGAGGGTCATCGAAGCCGTCAATCGCCACACGCCCTTTTCTTGGACCCAATTGGCGAGGTAGATGCCCGAGTCGTCCTCTAGCGCTCCGCTGGCAGGGAACAGCGAAGCAGTGTGGCCGTCGTCGCCGATGCCGAGGATCACAACGTCGGGTCTGCCGTCGAAGAACACGTCGGCGAGCAGGCGACCATAAGCGGCCGCAGCATCGCCGGGCTCGCCGAAGGCGGTGTCCGGTGCGACCAGTCGGGCCACAACCCTGTCCGCCAGCGACTCCCGGACCATTCGGGTGTTGGATTCGGAATGATCGTGCGGCACCCACCGCTCATCACCGAGCCACAAAGTGATCTGCGACCAGTCCACTGCGGCTTCTGCAAGTCGGTGATAGGTGGCTCGCGGCGTACTCCCACCGGCCAGCCCCAGCGTCATCGGGCGCTTCGTGTTTTTGATGGAGGTGGCGACGTAGTCTGCGGCAGCTTCCGCCAGTTCATGCGCCGTCGGGTAGATGTGAACTCTCATAGCGTCAAACTACTCTTATCCGATGGCACGCAGGCTGCGAATCAAGTGGGAGAACGGGGAGAATGTGACGGCACGTCTTGCCGTGCCGGCGGCCGAGAGTGGCCACGGGATCTTGCTCGCACACGGTGCCGGCGCCGGCCAGGATCATGAGTTCATGGTCACGTTGCGGGATGCACTGGCCGCTCGCGGCTTGGCGGTGATGACCTTCAACTATGCATACACGGAGGCAGGTCGCAGAACGCCGGATCGAGCGGCCAGGCTCCTCGCCGTCCACCGGGCGGCGGCAGATCGTCTGCGGACCTATTGCGACGAGGTAGTACTCGCCGGCAAGTCGATGGGTGGCCGGATCGCTTCCCATCTGGCCGGCGATGAAGGCTGGCCGGCGGCCGCGTTGGTGTACTACGGCTATCCACTGGTGGCGTTGGGCAAGGGCAAACCGCGCGACACGGCGCAACTTCAGAAGATTGCAGTTCCCCAGTTGTTCTTCGCCGGGACCCGGGATCGGCTGGGTCCGCCGGACCTGATCCTGGGGCTGTCCGAGCAGCTCGCGAGTGCCGCGGTGGTAGTCGTCGAGGGCGGCGATCACTCATTCAAGGTTCCCAAAGCGCTCGGCGTCACTCACGGTGACGTCATCAAGCAACTAGCGGGCGACACCGCCGACTGGTTGCGCTAGCCCGCGACCGGCGTAGTACCCGGCCTGGACTTCTCCATCGACCAGATCGAACACCCAGATCGATGCCTTGGGCCAGCGCCGGGTTCCTCGCAGCGGAACCCCGCGGCTGTCGAGATCGCGGATGAGCGGCTCGATCCACTCCCGGTGTGTACTGAGGACGATTGACCCGCCTTCGAACGTGCCGACATATTTCCGGATGTCCTCGATAGTCGGCTCGGTGTTGAGCTTCTTGGTTGTCGATACTTCGAGCCTGAGACTGGCGGCAAGAGGCTCGACGGTTTGCACACAGCGCAATGCCTTGCTGGAGATGATCTCGGTGATCGGGTGCCGGGCCAGCAGATCGGCCACTACGTTGGCTTGCTCGCGGCCCTTCTCTGTCAACGGTCGCGTCTTGTCGGAGCCTTTCCACTTGGACCGCACGCCCGCATTCCCGTGGCGCACGACATACAAGCGCGTCGATGTCCGATCCTGCAGTATCGCCGCTGCCCGCTCGATGAGCCGGGCATCGCGGTTGTAGGTAAGGAGCGACAGAGCGCCGTTGATGCCGACCCACTCCACTTTGTCAACTTCGAGGTTGGGAAGAAAATTGCCCGTGGTGACGCGCATCAACCAGTAGCGGACCAGCTTGGGCCGATCCCGCTGGGTTGGATATGTCACTCCACCGAGGTAGTCCTCGGTCTTGCAGCTGAGGCCGGTCTCCTCCGCAACCTCGCGCAGCGCCGCTTCCTCAAAGGTCTCCCCACGATCGATCTTCCCTTTGGGTAGCGACCAGTCGTGGTAGCGATTGCGGTGGACGACGAGAAACTGCGGTCCCGTGTCCGGGTAGCCGGAGCGGTACACGACCCCCCCGGCCGCGCGAACGATCCGGGGTAGCATCAGGTGAAGCTCCTGCGCGGAGATCTCAAGGCTGCTCCTCTGGTGGGCTTCGGGTAACTCACCGGACGGGAATACTAGATGCGGTCGATCATCAGGCGGCTACCGGCGGGCTCTCTCCAACTCGAGTACCTTGTTGAGGCGTCTGACAAACCGCTCCTCGTTGACGAATCTCGCCCCGAGGTAGGAGTGGACGATCTCCTCGGCGAGCGCAATGCCCGTGACCCGCGCCGCCAACGCCAACACATTGACGTCGTCGTGCTCGACGGCTTGATGCGCGGTGTAGGTGTCGGCAGCCTGAGCACATCTAATGCCGTCCAGTTTGTTGGCGGCAATCGCCGCACCGGCTCCTGATCCGCAGACCACGATCCCGCGATCGGCGCGGCCGGCGACGACGGCACGGCCCACCGCGGCCGAGAAGTCCGGGTAGTCGACCGATTCGGTCGAGTCTGTGCCGAGATCGATTACCGAGTGTCCCCGATCGGCGATGACTTGCTTCAGCTGCTCCTTGAGCTCGTAGCCGGCGTGGTCGGCACCTATCGCTACACGCATGATCCTCTTTCTGGCGGGTGCTGTGGAGAGTAGTGCGCCCTACCGAGGGTCCCCGCCCAAAATCCGCCACGCTCTACCATCCCGTCATGGATTCGATCAGAGTCACCGGCGGCAACCCCCTTTCTGGCCGAGTGAAGGCACATGGAGCCAAGAATGCCGTGCTCAAGCATATGGTGGCCATGCTGCTTGCCCCCGGTCACTATCGGCTCGACAACGTACCGGGAATCCTCGACGTCGACATCATGGGAGAGGTGCTCGATCACGTCGGTGCCCGTTGCGCCAGGCAGGGAACGGTCGTCGAGGTCGACGTCCCCGAGCTTCTCAACCCCGAGGCTCCGCTCGAATTGGTACGCAAGATGCGGGCTTCGATTCTGATTCTCGGTGCGTTGTTGGCGAGAGTTGGTTCTGCGCGGGTCGCCCTTCCGGGAGGCGATGATTTCGGATCGCGACCGATTGGGATGCATCTCGATGGGCTCGAGCAAATGGGCGCGAAGTTCGAACTGCGGCACGGAGTATTGGAGGCATCCGCCCCCAACGGGTTGCGCGGAACCGAGGTGTTCCTGGAGTTTCCCAGCGTGGGCGCCACCGAGAACCTCCTATTGGCAGCTGTGCTGGCAAAGGGTCGTAGCGTGATCGGCAACGCGGCTCGGGAACCCGAGCTTGCCGACCTCGCCTCATTTCTCAATGCGATGGGCGCCAAGGTCGACGGGGCGGGAACATCGACCATCGAGGTAATGGGAGTGACATCTCTCGGTCCGGCCGATCACACCGTGGTTGCGGATCGTCTCGAGGCGGGAACGTATGCACTGGCAGCCGCAGCCACCGGCGGAGACATCACCGTCGAGGGTTGCGACCCAAACTTCCTACGCATGGAACTGCGAAAGATGGAGGCTGCAGGGTGCAGCGTCGAGCGCGGCGAGGATTGGTTCTCGGTCGTTGGCCCGGAGCGCCCGGAGCCACTGGACATAGCGACGCTCCCGTTCCCCGGGTTCCATACCGACATGCATCCGCAGATGGTGTCGTTTCTCACCCGGGCAATCGGTACTTCGATCGTCACAGAGAACGTGTACGCAGCCAGATTTCGCTACATCGGCGAGCTCAATCGCATGGGTGCCGACATCCATGCCGATGGCCAGCACGTTGTCGTCCGCGGAGTCGATGGTCTGAGCGGGTGCGAGGTCGACGGGTGTGACATCCGGGCGGCAGCAGCTCTCACCATCGCAGGCCTCAGCGCGGATGGACAGACGATCGTGCGCGAGGCCGAGCACATCGACCGAGGCTACGACAACTTCGTAGAGACATTGCATAGCCTCGGAGCCGACATCGACAGGTAATCCGTGAAGACCCTCATTCTTGCGTTGTCCCTCGCCCTGGCGCAGCAGGCAACTCCCGGCCAGGTGGACCAGTTGGTGGTTGATCCGGCACCCGGGACCACGCTCACCATGGGTCGTGGCTCCTACGAGGGGCGGTTTGAGATAACTGCCTACGCCACGGGTCTTGCGGCGGTCGAGACCACTACTTTGGATCGCTACCTCCTTGGCATCACCGAAGTGCCGACATCGTGGCCGCAGCAGACTCTTGCCGCACAGGCCGTAGCAGCACGGACCTATCTCGCCTGGACTCTCGACCGCGGCCGATCCCGCAACGGGAACCGCTACGACTACGACATATGCGCATCGCAGTTCTGCCAGGTATATCGCGGGCCCGGGGAAGCAGCTGAGGCATGGGCCGAGGCCGTTGCGGCCACTGCCGGGGAGATCCTCATTCACGAGGGGAGGCCGGCTCAGGCGCTCTACTCATCGAGCGCCGGGGCCCGAACCCGTGCCAACCAGGACGTATTCGGAGGCTCCCCGGTTCCGTACCTCCAGCCGGTCGACTCACCCGAGCTCGAAGTGACGCCGTATGTCAGCTGGGAACTGCAGGTTTCGGCGGACGAGTTCGCCAGAGTATTTGCCAGAGCCGGTTACTCGTTTGGCGATGAGATCCTCGACGTGAAGCTGCGCAGCGAGGGTGAAGGTGCCGGGCAGGTGAGCGTAGAAGTGCACTCCGAACAGGGGATTACGGTCGTTCCGGTGACTCGATTTCGGGCAGTCTTCAACGTCTACGGTCCGGATCTATATCCCGGGTTGATGCCGTCGGCACGTCCCGGCGGGGGGCGGTGGCCGCAGACGATCCTGTCGTACACCTTTGAAACTCTGTACGAGCCGTCTTCGCAAATCACCGAGCTGCCGCTCCCTGCGAGCGACGCCGGTGTTCCCGGAGCATTGGCCGTTGTCGGCGAGGGGTGGGGCCACGGTGTGGGGATGAGTCAGTGGGGAGCCATGGCAATGGGACTTGACGGTGCGACCTACAACGCCATTTTGGACCACTACTACGGGCTGACTCCGGTCGACGGCGAGTCGATGTTGCCGGGTACTGTGCGGGTAGGGCTGGCGATTGAGTCCCCTGCGATCATCCTCACGGCTGATGGCCCATTCGATCTCATCACAGACGAGTATTCACCGATCACAGTTGGCCCGGGAGAGTGGCTATTTCGCAGATCGGGCACCGGGCTAGTCGTGTTCGCACCGGAGGGGGCTCGCTACGACTCTCCTCTGTTGCGTCTCCAGCGGTTCCGGCCGAGGTAGGGCCATGTTGGAGCAGCGGTTGCAGGAAGCTCTCGCTGATGTGGCGAGGCGGTTTGCGGCTGCCGGAGTCGACTACTACCTGGGTGGGAGTTGCATGCTCCGCCTCTACGGGTACGACGTTGTGGTTGGCGATGTGGACGTGGTCGTCCCCGGCGATGCCCGCCCCCGGGTGATGCAGGCTCTGGCGAATCTGGAGATCGACCAACCGCAGTCCACCGAGCCATGGCGTACCGGATGGATGCTGCGTACCGGCTTGGAGACGACGGAAGGATCAGTCGACCTCGACATCATGGGCGACCTGGCGATCGAGATCGACGGCGAGGTAGCCCGCTTCCCCTTTGCAGCGCACGACAGATTCAACCTGGGCGATATGCTCATACCGCTCGGTGATATCGCGGCCTGGTATCACCTGTATAGGGTTCACAATCCTGCCAGGGCGGCCCTTATCGCAGGCCGGTTGAGCGACGAGGAGATCATGGCCGCGGCACGCCGACTGTCTATCGATCACCTGTTTTCCCCTACACTGATAGTGCGAATCGGAGACGGTCCGCGGTGAACAGGCAGAAACGGCTGTGGAGAAGTTCTCAACATCGGGAATGGTCCGGGCCAGAGAGCGTTTGAATCAACATGAGCGATGACGTACAGAGTTCCATAATCGAGGTTGCTGCGCCCACCGACCTCACCTTCGACGAGCCGGGCAGCGAGATCATCGACCGTTCACTTCTAGAGGAGACGCTCGAGTACGTCCGACCGGCGTTGCAGGCGGACGGCGGTGACTTGATTCTGCTGGGGACCCAGGGTGGCAGGGTGACGCTACAACTCGTCGGTGCCTGCGGTGGGTGCCCGTTGTCGACCATGACCTTGACCGCCGGGATCGAGCGCATCCTGCAAGATCGCGTCCCCGGTGTGACCGAGGTCGTCGCTCTCTAGGGGCACTCGCCGGCGTACCGGCCGAAGCCGACTCTCGTCACCGAACAGGCTCCGGCTGCATCCACGGACGTCCTGCAAGCCACCACTAGGCTCCAGCCGGATGGCCCGGATAACCGACCCTGCGATACTGCTTCCCCGTGCCCGCAACGGTGATCGGCGGGCCCTGGCCCGATTGATAACACTCGTTGAGAACGACGGACCGGTCTCCGCTGAGATTCTTGCCGAGGTCTTTCCCGGCGGGGGGCGGGCCTGGACTACAGGTTTGACCGGCGCTCCGGGGGCGGGTAAGTCGACGCTCACGGACCGTCTCATCCGAGAGGCCCGATCGGAGGGGAACGAAGTGGCGGTGGTGGCGGTAGATCCCTCGAGTCCGTTCTCCGGGGGAGCCGTACTCGGTGATCGCGTCCGGATGCAAGATCACATCGACGACCAAGGCGTCTACATCCGTTCCATGGCCAGTCGCGGACATCTGGGCGGGATCTCCGCCGCAACCCCAAAAGTAGTCGCAACCCTAGACGGCCTCGGCTTTCCGGAGGTTTTTGTGGAGACTGTTGGTGTCGGGCAGGCTGAAGTCGAGATCGCCGGCAACGCGGACACGACACTCGTTGTCGTCAATCCGGGGTGGGGCGACAGCGTGCAGGCTGCCAAGGCAGGCCTTTTGGAGATCGGTGACATCTTCGTCGTCAACAAGGCAGACCGGCCCGGTGTTCATGAGACCGTGCGCGATTTGGCTCAAATGCTGGAGCTGGGAACCGGGCCCGGCTGGGCACCGCCTGTGATTGCGACGATTGCCGCGACCGGAGACGGGATATCCGAGCTGTGGCGGGCCGTCCGGCGGCATCGGGAGCATGTAGCCGCGACGGGGGATCTCGAGGCGGCACGCCGCAACCGGCTCACTGCAGAGCTGGAGTCGGCGCTACTGGTCGGGTTGCGCCGCGCGGTACGTTCATCGGTACCCCCGGACACGTGGGATGACTTGACCAAACAGGTGCAACAGCGCCGGCTCGATCCCTGGAACGCCGCCCACCGGTTGCTGACCGCGCTTGCCGAACGGACCGAACACGACAACGACGGAGGTCAATGATGAGCCTGGTGGATTACTCGGTTGAGGGTGCGGTCGGACGAATCATGCTGGACCGTCCGCCCGTCAATGCCCTGAACGGCGAGCTGATCGGTGACATCGACGCCGCACTCGCAGCAGCAGAGGAGCCTGCGATTCGAGCTGTGGTGATAACCGGCAAGAAACACTTCGCGGCCGGGGCCGACATCAAGCGGTTTGTCGATGCCTTCGACAGCGACGATCCCGAGCCACAAGCCTCCGGCCTCGGCGCCGTTGTCAAGCGGCTCGAACAGCTCGAAAAGCCAACGATTGCGGCCATTTCCGGTTACGCACTTGGGGGCGGACTAGAACTGGCACTGGGCGCCGACTTCCGTTACATGGCAAGTGACGCCAAGGTCGGACAACCGGAGATTCTGCTGGGGATCATCCCGGGTGCCGGCGGTACCCAGCGGCTACGGCGCATTGTCGGCTTCCAAGCAGCCAAGGAAATGATCATGTCGGGTAGGCAAGTGGCCGCCGCGGAAGCGCTCGAATTGAGGCTCGCCGACAAGGTGTTGGAGCCCGACGACCTTCTTGCAATTGCACTGGAGGATGCGGCCGGATGGGCGACGGGCCCGACACGCGCCTATTGGGCCGTCAAGAAGGCTATGGGTGATGGGTTTGGTCATTCTCTCGATGGAGCACTCGAGATAGAGCGAGAGGTGTTCGAAGAGGTCTTTGCAACCGCAGATGCAAAGACCGGGATCCTGGCTTTTGTTGGTAAAGAGAAGCCGGAGTTCGCCGGTAGCTGAATAGATCACCCGGGAAGGTAGCCTCGCCCGGTGGAAGAGAGCAGGTTGTCGAGCTGGGTGCGTGGCGGGCTGATCGCGATTGCGATC
>JARFRN010000122.1 GCA_029287195.1 Acidimicrobiia bacterium
GGGCGCGCGCAAGTCCGACTTCGACAACACCATAGCCATTCATCCGAGCAGTGCCGAGGAACTGGTCACCATGAAGGTTCCGGTGCACCGACCGGTCAGCGTCGAACAGCAGTGGAAAAAGGCTTCATAGCTGCAACATGACACCCCTTCTCTCGTCGGAGAGGAGGGGGTGTCGATACCAGAGCGGATTGGTTTGCGTACCTGAACAGTGGGGCGTGGGTCGGAGACGTGTGCGTCCAGCTCGATTTCTACTTCCCCGACGACCCGGCCACCCAGACATGCGTGGTCAACGACTGCATCAGTTTGGCCCGAGGCACTCCAACCCCAACCCCGACGCCGACCAACACGCCGATTCCGCCGACGCCAACCATCACCCCGACTCCGACCATCACCCTGACTCCGTCCAACACCCCGATTCCGCCGACGCCGACCAATACCTTCACGCCGGGGCCGCCGACCAACACACCGACGATAACGAACACGCCGAGAGACACGAACACACCGACCAACACACCGATTCCGCCGACACGCACCAACACGTCGCCGCCGACCAATACACCGACCGAAACACCGATACCGCCGACGCCGACCAATACACCGACGCCGACCCCAGAGATCGAGTAGGGGCGGGAGGTTGATATGACTCTGCAAAGACACACCGTTCGACCCGACGCTTTCCGCGGCCCGCGCGCCGTGCTGCTCGGGGCCTGCGCTCTCCTCGTCGTTCTCGGTGGAGTGGGAACCGCTTCGGCCCCGCTGCTCCCACCCGGCCTGCCGACTCTGATCTTCTCGGATGACTTCAACAGTACCGCGGCGTGGGCGCCGCCCTCGGACTGGATGGAATTCAACTGGGACCGGAACGATACGGACTACGGAGCCTGGAAGGAATACACCGGCTCCCGCTCCTGCGCGCAGGACCGGTGGTTGCCGGCGACTCTCCTCGAGAACAACAGCGACAACCCGGATTTCGGGGGCACAGATGGGCAGCACATTCTGGTTGTCGGGGAGACTCTGCCCGGCGGTTCAATCCCCAACTCCGACAAGGGAAACGTCCGCATCGAATTCGATTTCCAGGGCGGCCCCGCCTCTCGGCCGGGTGCCGCGTGGGCCGTTGCCGACACCAACGGCGATCAAATGGTGGACGACGCCTACATCTTTTATTTCTCAGACCTGCCGAGCACATCTCAGACTCCGGCTGAGAAGGCGAGCTGGCACCTCGTCAAGCGCGTTGCCGGTTTCGACGACGAGGTCGCAACTGGCGTAGTCGATGCGGATTGGCTTCCGTACTCCACCGTTGCCCAAGACGCCTGCTACAGGCTGAGCGTCGAATTCTCCTGTGGCTATACACGGGTGCGAGTGAAGCAGTTCGAGTGCGTCTCGGGGACTCCTTGTACCGAAAGTGCTTGGCTGACGGTGGTCGAGTGGTTCGACGACTTCATCATCTACGGGCCGACCCTGGCCCCGGGTGGGATCGGATTCTTCTCGGGATCCGACGATGCCTCTGCGCCCGAAACCTATTTCGATAATTTTGAGTTCTCCTCCTGGGGCGAATATTCCTGCGACACCGATGCGTGCACCGAATGGTCGGCCTGGACCGAGGAAAACCGCGAACCCCTGGTCTTCAAACACCTTTACGAGGGCGGGCTGATCGACTACTCCGCTGGCCGAAACGTCCCGAACCGCAAGATCGACGTCGCCACGACCCCACCCGATCCCCTTAATACCGGCACCTACTGTGATGGGTGGAAGCTTCTCGTCGACCTCCCGGATCCGATCGGCACCTCGGACACCACCAAGGTCAGCCACTATCTGCAGGATACGGCGACCGCGGTTGATTTCCTCAACGACGGCGCGGGAAATTTCAGCTGGATACCGGACTACGACGAGGATCCGGCGAGCGCCACCTACAACCCGGTGCCGATGGTCGCCGATGGCTCCACTCCAATCGGTGCCTCATTGATGGATGCTTATGACTGGTACGTTGAGATGCGCGAATCGGGTGGAAGGTGGGAGTTCGACAGCGCGGAAGAGTGCCGCAAGTGGTACGTCGTGCTGATCACGGACGGGGCGGATACCTGCGCCACTCCCGGCACCTTTGCCTGCGATTCGGGTCAGGCTGCCGAGAAATTCGCCAGCCCGAGTGTCGGCGGAGGCACCGAGGTTCCGATCTTCACCATCGGTTTTTCGGAGTCGGTAGCCGCGGCGCCGCCCCAGCTCACCTGTATCTCCGACATCACTGGTGGCCAGTACTTCGGAGCTCGCAACGCTTCTGAACTCAAGGATGCCCTGTACAACGTCATCACGCAGCTCAACACGGATGACGAACGCTCATTCGCACCCTTCAAAGTCTCGCCGCCGCCGTCGTCTGCAAGCGGAACGGCGAGCGCGCAGGACTTCCTCGTAGTCTTTCCTTTCTTCATCCCGGTGGGTGATTCGACGGTGTGGGACGGGAACCTCTACGGCTTCAAGCTCGACGAGAGCCAGCCGACAATCCCGGCAAATGCGGACTGCGAAGTCGATTCCAGTGCGATCTTCGTCGAGCCGGTGACCGGTTTGGCCTGGGACGCAGCGGCTCGACTTGCCGATCAACTTGCCCCTGCATCTCCAACGCGCCCGGTCTTCATGGCGAGCGATGGCTCCGGCAGCTGGGCCCGTCACGATCTGACCGAGATCCCGACCAACGCCATCCTCCGCCTCTACCTTCAGAACGTGATGAGCGTTCCCGGCGGTGTGACCGACCTCGAAACCCAGGAGGTGGTGAACTTCGTTCGCAACATCTGGGTTGACAACGACACCTCGGCGACCCCCGATCCGCGGGCGGACGCGCGTCCATCGGGCTCTCCCGTGCTTGGAGACAGCTATCATTCGCAGCCCGTGGTTGTGAATCCTCCCAATCGCTCGATGTTCTTCTTTGACTACGGCTACGGCAGCGCCCATGACTACCCTGCGTTCATGGAAAAACAGGCCAAGCGGCGGCGGGTGGTATATGCGGGCGCCAACGACGGTTTGCTGCACGCGTTCGACGGCGGAATATGGGACCGCAACCGGGCTGGCACCGGGGAGATCTATGACAAACAGCACGACCTCGGCAACGGCCAGGAACTCTTCACATATCTGCCACAGGCCGTCATGCCGCGACTCTACAACCTGACCTATGGCAAATCTCAGAACTATCTGGTGGACGGGCAGACGGCCGTCAGCGACGCCTTCATCGATTACGATGGTGATTCCGATCGGGAGTGGCGGACCGTGGCGATTTCCACCATGCGCCGCGGCGGTCGTGGGATGGTGGCCCTCGACATCACCCAGCCCGACCCCTTGAACGCGAGCGATGTGCCCGCGGTGTCCCGCTTCCCCGGATGCCTCGACGGCACCACTACGGGCTGTGACGGCGAGTACCCGAAGGTTTTGTGGGAGTTCTCGGACACCGCTGATGACGACCTGAACTCGCAGTGGGACCTCGGTTGGACCTGGTCCAAGCCGGCGATCGCCCGTATTGCGATC
>JARFRN010000232.1 GCA_029287195.1 Acidimicrobiia bacterium
TTGCGCAGGATCTCGATGCGGTCCAGGGCCGAGATGTCGCTGTGCAGGTAGGTCACGCGCACGCCCGCCTGGGCGAGATAGCCGGTCAGGTCCTCGGACATCTTCTTGGTGAGAGTTGTGACTAGAACTCGCTGATTGCGCTCTGCCCGCAACTGAATCTCCTCGACCAGATCGTCGATTTGACCCTTGGTCGGACGGACGATTACTTCGGGGTCGACGAGACCGGTTGGCCGAATCACCTGCTCAACGACCTGGTTTGATACTTCCAGCTCCCAGGATCCAGGGGTGGCAGACAGCAGCACACACTGCCTGGTCTTTTCGAACCACTCCTCAAAGGTCAGTGGCCGGTTGTCCATCGCCGAAGGCAACCGAAATCCGTGCTCGACCAGGACCTCTTTGCGGCTGCGGTCGCCGGCATACTGCCCGTGGATCTGGGGAATAGTGACATGGCTTTCATCGATGATCGTTACGTAGTCGTCGGGGAAGTAGTCGAGCAGCGTATAGGGCGCCTCTCCCGGATCACGACCGTCGAGGTGGCGCGAGTAGTTTTCGATGCCGGCGCAGGTGCCTATCTCGCGCATCATTTCCATGTCGTATGAAGTACGCATCCGGAGCCGCTGCGCCTCGAGCATCTTGCCCTGATCTTGCAGCTCAGCCAGTTGTTGGGCCAGCTCGACGTTGATGTCGTTGACGGCGCGCAGCATTCGCTCCTGCCCGGCGACGTAGTGAGTTGCCGGATAGACAAAAAGCTCGCGCAGTTCCTCGAGTATCTCACCGGTCACCGGGTTCATCCTCATGATGCGATCGACCTCGTCACCGAAGTATTCGATCCGATAGATGGCCTCGTCATAGGCCGGGAAGACCTCGAGTGTGTCGCCTCGCAGCCTGAATTTGCCCCGTACCAGGTTGACTTCGTTGCGCTCATACTGGATGTCGACCAGGCGGCGCACGGCGTCTCCTAGGGGATACTCGACGCCACGTACGACCCGTAGCAGCCTTCCTTCGTATTGCTCCGGCGAACCGAGACCGTAGATCGCCGACACCGAGGCGACGATGATGACATCCCTACGCGTCAGCAATGCCGCAGTTGCGGCGTGCCGGAGCCGATCGATCTCATCGTTCATCGTCGACTCCTTCTCTATGTAGGTGTCGCTCTGAGCGATGTATGCCTCTGGTTGGTAGTAGTCGTAATAGCTGACGAAGTACTCAACCCGGTTTTCGGGGAAGAACTCGCGAAACTCATTGGCAAGTTGCGCCGCCAGCGCCTTGTTCGGAGCGAGCACGATCGTGGGCCGCTGGATCTGTTCGATGAGCCACGCCACGGTCGCCGACTTTCCCGAACCGGTGATGCCCATGAGCGTTTGGAATCTCTCGCCGCGCTCGATCCCGGCTGCAAGCCGGGCAATGGCCTCAGGCTGATCTCCAGCCGGCGCAAAGTCGGAGTGAACCTTGAAAGGATGCATAGCGGCAGCGTAACGGCTGGTAGAGACAGAAAAGCCCGGGCCGGCTGTCATGCCCGTCCACGCAATTGCCTCCACAACGCTATGACTGCGGCCTCGAGGTCGCCGACGGTGCCGGTGTTCCGCAACACATGATCAGCCCACGCCTGCCACTCTGCGTCGCTCGGCTGCGACTCGACGCGGCGTACCACATCAGCAACGTCCTCACCGCGCTCCCGCGCTCGCCGGATTCGGACATCTTCGGGAACAACAACGACCACACGGGTCCAGCCCGGGCCGAGCAAGTCTGATGCGACGGGGAGTTCGACCGCTACGTCGCGATTACCCACCGCGTCAGCGCGCTGCAATATGGCCTCCCCGATGTGGGGATGGGTCATCGCTTCGAGTGCGGCGAGTTGTGCTGCGTCGCTGAAGACTATGTCGGCCAACAGCTTGCGGTCGATGCGGCCATGCTCGACAACATCAGGCCAGCGAGCTGCAACGTCGGCGTAGGCGACGCCATCGGGCTCGAGCAACCGGTGGCCAATGCGATCCGCCTCGATAACCACTACCCCTAGTGTCTGCAGCATGCGCAGCACCGTCGATTTCCCGCTACCGATGCCACCGCCCACGATCAACCGCAAAGGCTCTACGACATTGTCCTCAGCTCTCATCGAGTCGACTGTACCCTGTGACAATGCTCGCAGCTCACGATCCGTGGGAACAGCGCCTGGACTGGGTTCTGAGCGCCGTTCTATGGGCTTCCCTCACGTTGTCCGTCATCGTGAGTGCGGTCGGCCGCGGCGCCTCGGCAACGGTTGGCGCCTCGGCCTTGCTTGCCGGTGCGTGGGTCGTTGCGATGCAAGCCCTGCCACGACGCCTACGCAACAGCGAGCAATGGGGTGAGCCGTTAGCAGTTCTCGGCATAATCGTCGCCCTCATTGCCGTAGCTCTGACCGGAGGCTCCGACTCCGCCTATGTCATTTTCCTTGCCGGACCGCCTCTGTTTGCCGCCAGCTTTCTCAGGATGCGGATCGGTCTGGAAACGGGTGCCCTTTCTATCGCGGGCCTGTTTGTCATTGCACGCGCCCTCGACCAGCCTCTGCTCGACGAGTCCACCATCCAGCCTGCGTTCCTGTACGCCCTGATCGTCATCACCTTCACCCAGGTGCGCCGAATTCTCATCGAGACCAGCGAACGCAGTGCAGCTCTCCAGGCGGCCACAGAGCGAATCGAGCGCATTCGCAGCGCTCACACCTTGCTCATCAGCCTTTCAGAGCTGGCCAACACTCAGGAACTCAATCCGGTGACAATCGGCACAGTTGCCCTACGCGACCTGGCACGCTCCGTGCCGTACGCAGCCGGCCGGGTAGATTTGATGCGCGAGGACGGCGAGGCGGTGGTAGTCGCGGCCCAGGGCGAAATCAACGAAGAGCAGTCGACCATCTACCCGATCGAGATGCGAGGTTCCACACTGGGTCGGATAGAACTGTGGCCCCATCCCGGCGAACCACTCGACGAATACCTGCCTGCCATCCAGCCAATCGTGCGTCAGGTTGGTTTGGCATTCGACAATGTAGCGCTGCTCCAACGGATCGCCCATCGGACGGTCCACGAGGAGAGGGTCCGCCTGGCTCGGGAGTTGCACGATAACATCGGTCCTTCGCTGGCCTCGCTGGGGCTCCGTCTGGACATGCTCATACACGGAAGCGGGAATGATGCCGAACTGATTCGGCATCTCGAAGGTACGCGCGCCGCGGTTACCGACTTGGTTGAAGAGGTGCGAACCACCGTGTCCGACCTGCGGCACGACGGCGTGGCCTCGATCGTGGAGCAGGCGTACGAGGTCGCCGCCGAAGCTGCGGGCTCCGGGCCTGAGATCTCAGTCGCCATCGAGGAGCATCGCCCACCCAGACCGGCGGTCGCTGTCGAGTTGCGGGCCATCCTTGGCGAAGCCGTTCGCAATGCCGTCGAGCACTCGCGGGCTTCGGCTCTGCGTATCGAGGGCGAAGTCGACCGCGACAGGGGAAGGATCTCGATCATCGACAACGGCCGCGGCTTCGATCCATCCGAATCGCCCAAGGGGCACTACGGACTGCTGGGAATGCGGGAACGCGCCGAGGAGATGGGCGGGACCCTGACCGTAGACTCCACGAGCGGTCGCGGCAGTCGAGTTACCATTGCCTGGGAGGATCACTGATGGCCATCCGGATCGTCATTGCCGACGACCACACCATGCTACGCGAGGGGCTGGCTCAAGCATTGGACAGCATCCCCGATATCGAGGTAATTGCCACGGCTGCCGATGGTCGGGAGTTGCTCACCCTGCTGGCCGAGATCACTCCTGATGTCATCCTGGTCGATATCGAGATGCCCCGATTGAGCGGTATCGGTGCGCTGCGCAAGCTCGAGGGCGCGCCGCCGGCAATCGTCGTGACAATGCACAGCGAAGACGAACAACGCCGCAAAGCGGCCGCGGCCGGCGCCAAGGGCTTTCTCTCCAAGTCCGCACCCCTACCGGATCTCGCGGCCGCAATCCGGTCAGTTGCCGCCGGGGAAGAGTTGCTGGACGCTGCGGCAACCGCCGATATCCTCGATCGACATCGCCAACCGATACTCGACGAAGGAGCGGCGGCATTGACTGGTAGGGAACGTGAACTACTGTCGCTTCTGGCGTCCGGTGTGAGCAGCACCGAAGACCTCGCCGATCGTCTGTTCATTTCGCAGAAGACCGTCAAGAACCACCTAGCCAGCATCTACGACAAGCTTGCAATCACCGATCGCGCCCAAGCCGTCGTTGAAGCGATCCGACTCGGTATCCACCGCTGATCATTCCTGGAGCTTGCTACTCAGCGTAGTCGCTTCGTCTACCCCGAGTAGCCGCGATAGGGCGGAGGACCTATTGCGCTTTGTGGCGCTTGGTCCATAATCGAACTCGGATCACCCCTGCCAAGGAGGAAAGAAACCATGCTCCATATGTGGATCGCACTGCAGAACAGGTTCAGCGATGAAGAGGGCGCTTCGCTCGTCGAGTATGCGCTGCTCGTCGCTCTGATCGCCATCGTGGCGCTCATCGCCATCACGGCCGTCGGCAACCAGGTCTCGGAGAACTTCGAC
>JARFRN010000177.1 GCA_029287195.1 Acidimicrobiia bacterium
CCTACGAGGTCTCGTGGGCTCGGAGATGTGTATAAGAGACAGCCGATGTAGTGGTCGATAAGGGATGGCTCACCACCGACGAGGTCACTGCGCTGCTCGATATCAAGAGGATGACCGAGGGTGGCCTCATTGGGTAGTCGAGCGTGGCAGACTCTGTTGAGATACGACAAAGGCGAACGATGAGTTCACATCCCGGCCCCACCGAAGGCGTGTTGTTCACGGATCAGTACCAGCTGACGATGGCGCAGCTCTACTTCGAGCGCGGGCTCCACGAACGGCCCGCCCAATTCGACTACTTCTTCCGCAGGTACCCGAACTACGGGCGCCATCAGGCGGGCTACGCGGTCTTTGCGGGGCTCGATCCGCTGCTCGACTGGATGGATGAGATCCGGTTCACCGACGAAGACCTGGAGCTACTGCGAGGCCAACACAACGCCATGGGTCATCGCAGGTTCGGTGACGACTTTCTGGACTGGTTGAGTGCTAACGGCGGCTTCGACGATGTCGTGATCAACGCGATCCCCGAGGGGCGGGTGGTCCATGCCAATGTGCCGATTGCCGTCATCGAAGGACCGTTGGCCCTGGTGCAGATCCTCGAGACCGCCTTGCTCAATCACCTCAACTACCCGACGTTGATTGCCACCAAGGCGTCGCGGATCCATGAGGCGGCCGGCGGGCGCCCGGCACTCGAGTTCGGCATGCGGCGGGGGCCGGCTTTTGGTGCCAATGCCGGTGGACGCGCTGCCCTGATAGGCGGTGCCGACTTCACATCGAACGTTGGTGTGTCGCATGAGATGGGGATTGATCCCAAGGGAACTCACGCTCACTCGATGGTCCAGGTATTCATGGCGCTCGGCCTCGGCGAATTGGAAGCGTTCCGGGCCTATGCGGAGGTTTATCCGGATGACTGCATTCTGCTGGTGGACACCATCGACACCCTCGACTCGGGTATCCTCAACGCCATAAAGGTCTTCGAAGAGCTGCGGGGCGGCGGGCACCAGCCCGTCGGCATCCGCCTCGATTCCGGCGACCTCGCATACCTGAGCATCGAAGCAGCCGACATGCTCGATGCTGCCGGTTTCAACGATGTCGGCATCGTGCTGTCCGGCAACCTCGATGAACTGGAGATCTGGCAGATTCGGGCGCAGATACTCGACGAGTACGCCAGAGCAGGGAGAGACCCCTCGCGCCTGATGGACCGCCTCATCTATGGCGTCGGAACCCGGCTGATCACGTCACAAGGGCACGAGGCGCTAGACGGTGTGTACAAGTTGGTTGCGCTGCAAACCAAAGGCGAATGGGTGCCGGCCATCAAGGTCAGCGATACACCGGAGAAGGTGCCGATTCCCGGCAAGAAGCAGGTGTGGCGCGTCTACGACGGCCGGGGCCGGGCCACCGCCGATGTCGTTGGGCTCGTCGACGAGGAGCTGGGAAACGACGAGATCGTGTTGCATCATCCGCACCGTGAAGGCGTCTTTCGCAGGATCCAGCGGGAGAACATCACTGAGATCGAGAACCTGCTCGTGGAGGTCTTTCGCGGCGGAAAGCGGGTAACCCCCGAGCCGACTCTCGAAGAGATGCGGCGGCGGCGGATCACGGACCTAGAGCGTCTCGACGTCGGGGTGCGCCGCCTGATCAACCCGCACATCTACCACGTGTCGCTCACGGAGCAAATGAAGGCCGTCCAGCTGAGACTCGTCGAAGAAGCCCGGGACGGATAGAGCATTACCAGCCGGGTCGGCGCCGGCCGCCTACTGCGCCGCCTTGGCTTCTTCGAGTGCGTCGGCCAGTGTCGCCCACGGCAGGTCGGCGCATTTGATCCTGACCGGGAACTTGCGTACGCCCTGCAACGCCTCGAGATCGCCGAGCACGGCTCCGGGTCTCGCAGGATCGACCGGGTTCTCACCTTCTTCGATGTCCATCATCAGCTTGAACTTGGTCGTGATCTCTTCGACTTGGTCGACCGTCTTGCCCTTGATGATGTCCGCCATCATCGACCCGGATGCTTGGGATATCGAGCAACCCTGTCCCTGGGTGGCCACCTGGACAATCACACCATCCTCGACAGCAAGATCGAGCGAGAACTCGTCCCCACACGATGGGTTCTGCCCTTCGGCGTGGAAGTGGGCGCCGGGCAATCTCCCCTTGTGTCGCGGGTTGCGGTAGTGGTCGAGGATTACCTCTCGATAGAGCTCTTCAAGTGCCATGGTTGATTCTTTGGAGGGGAGCCATACGTTACTCGGCAAGCAGCTCGATCAAGCCAGGCCGAAAAGCTCACGGGCCCGGTACAAACCGGTAACCATCTGGTCGATGTCCTCCTCGACCGTATAGAGGTAGAAAGACGCACGGGCTGTGGCCGGCACCCGGAGATAGCGCATCAGCGGCTTGGCGCAGTGGTGACCGGCGCGAACCGCTACTCCCTCCTGGTCGAGAATGGTCGCCACATCATGCGGATGCACATCCCCGAGCTCAAAGCTCACCGTGCCACCGCGCACCGCAACGTCCTGCGGACCGACAATCTTGAGATCGGGCACCTCGGCAAGCCGGTCCAAGGCATACTGAGTGATCTCGATCTCGTGCTTTCGCAGCTCACTCATCCCCACCTTATCCAGGTAGTCGACCGCGGCCCCGAAACCGATGGCCTGGGCGATCGGCGGTGTGCCCGCTTCGAACTTGTGCGGAACCGGTGCCCACTTCGACTCATAGAGGCCAACATCACTGATCATTTCGCCGCCGCCCTCGGCTGGTTCCATTTCTTCGAGGATCTCGCGCCGTCCCCATAACGCACCGATGCCCGTAGGGCCCAGCATCTTGTGGGCGGAGAACGCAACCAAGTCGGCGCCGAGCGTGCTCACGTCGGTCGGCAGATGTGGCACCGACTGCGCAGCATCTACGATCGAGACTGCGCCTATCTGCCGGGCAACCTCGACTAGCTCGGCAACCGACCCGATGGCCCCTGTGACGTTGGACATTCCGGACATGCTGATGATCTTGATGCGCTCGTCGACAACTCTGTCCAGGTTGGTGAGGTCGACGCGATAATCGTCGGTGAGCTCCAAGTAGACCAGCTCGGCGCCGGTGTGTCTGGCGATCAGTTGCCAGGGGACGATATTGGCGTGGTGCTCCATGACCGTCAGCAAGATTCGGTCGCCGGGTGAGAGGCGATTGAGGCCCCAGCCGTACGCCACCATGTTTAAGGAAGAGGTGGTGCCCCGAGTGAAGACCAGTTCATCGGCGGCGGCTCCGATGAAACGGGCAACTTTGGCACGGGCTCCTTCGTAGGCGACCGTTGCCTCGTCGGCGAGGGTGTGCGCACCGCGGTGGACGTTGGAGTTGTAACGACGGTAGTAGTCATCGACGGCTTCGATTACCTGGATCGGCTTCTGAGTGGTGGCGGCGGAATCGAGATAGGCGAGACGCTTCCCGTTGACCTTGCGGTCGAGGATCGGGAAATCCGCTCGCACGTGATTCATCAGGAGCTCGTCCCCACCCGGTACTCGTCGTATCCTGACTCCTCGATGCGCTCCGCCAATTCGGGACCCCCACTGTCGACAACCCTGCCGTCCACGAAGATGTGCACGACATCGGGGGTGATGTAGTCGAGCATTCGCTGGTAATGGGTGATGATGAGGAAGCCGCGCTCGTCGGTGTGCATCCGTTGCACACCTTCGGCCACCGTGCGCAAGGCATCGATGTCCAGACCCGAGTCCGTTTCATCCAGTACGGCCAGTTCCGGCTCGAGGACGGTCATCTGCAGAATCTCGTTGCGCTTGCGTTCACCGCCTGAAAAGCCCTCGTTCAGATAGCGGTCGGCAAACGACTGGTCCATGCCGAGCTCCCGCATCGCCTCGGCAACCTTGAGACGCAGCTCTAGGACCGTGTAGTCGGTCCCGGTGCGGTTCGACAGGGCGGTACGCAGGAAATTCAGGACCGATACGCCCGGGATCTCCTCGGGGTACTGGAAACCCAAGAACATTCCGTTGCGGCCCCGCTCATCAGGGGAAGACTCAGTGATGTCTCGACCTTTGTAGACGACTTTGCCGGCCGTGACTTCGTAGCCGGGATGGCCCATCAACACGTAGGACAGAGTGGATTTGCCCGAGCCGTTGGGACCCATGAGTGCATGGATCTGACCGCGCTCCACGGTTAGATTCATACCTTTGATGATCTCCGTGTCGCCGGCGGCGGCGTGCAGGTCTTCGATTACGAGAAGGGGGGATTCAGCGGACATGGCCCTCAGGATAGCCGTGCCGCAGAGCCTTCTAAGCACTACGCGGCTAGTGCATATCAGGGACGACTCTCAGCCACCTAGCCCCCGCAACTGGCGGGTGAAATCTTCGGTGCGGAGCTCGCCGAGTGGATCGAAGTGCTGGATGTATACCCGGTCAACGCCCTCGGCTCCATATGCCGCAATCTGCTCCGCTGCTTGCTCGTATGTGCCGTGGAGGATCCGGCGCTCACTCCAAGTAGCCGCCACCTCATCCGGGTCCTTGTTACGGGCGGCGGCCGCAGCTCCCAGGAGTTCCCTGTACTCCGCTTCGTCCTCGCCGATCACCGCAGACGACATCACCGAGATCTTGATTGCGGCCGGATCGCGACCCAGCTCGGTAGCGGTGGAAGTCATTACCTCGAGGCGTGCCGCCAGCGTCTCGGCGTCGCAGGCAAACATGTTGTACTCGTCGGCGAAACGGCCGGCCAGCGCCGGGGTCCGCTTCATCCCGGTGCCGCCGACGACTATCGGCATCATGCCGGCAGGCCGCGGCAGCACCTCGATGTCTTCGAGCCGGAAATGCCGTCCGACGTACCCGCCGCTGGTTCTGCCGAACGCAGCATGGACGTAGGCGAGGGTCTCGAAGAGCATGCTGAAGCGCATCCGCATTTGGGGAAGGTCTATGCCGAAGACTCGATGTTCGCTTTCCATCCATCCGGTTCCAACACCAAGTTCGAAGCGACCGCCGGACATCTCGTCCAGGGTGGCTGCAGTTTTGGCGATTACCGCGGGGTGCCGGAATGTGATTGGGGTCACCAGCACGGCCAGCTTGATGGCCGACGTTTCGCGTGCCAGGCCACCAAGGGTGGTGAGCGCTTCGGTCGCGGGCACACTCTTCTCGCCGGCGAGGTAGTGGTCGGATCTGGCGAGTGAGGTGAATCCCGCCTGCTCTGCGGCAAGCGCGATCGCAAGCAGGTCGTCGTAGCTTCCACCGAGTTGGGGCTCAACCATCACCCCGAATTCCATAGCAATCCTCCAATCTTCACCAGCGCCGCGCTCGCCACTCGGGCAAGGCCGGTCTTTCTATTCCAATTGTCGTGTCCCGGCCGTGACCCGGCATCACGATCGTGTCGTCGGGAAGCGCAAAGATACGGCGCTCGAGACTATCCATTATCTGATCGAAGTCCGAATATCGGAATCGAGTGGCCCCCGGGCCGCCCGGGAATAGAGTGTCCCCCGTCAGCACGGCACCGGTCGTGACAATCACCGTCGATCCCGGTGTGTGGCCGGGGGTATGGATGATTTGTACCACCGCTTCCCCGATTGCCAGCTCGCCCGCCTCCAGGGGTTCGTCGACCTCGATCGGGCAGATCTCCCAATCGGCGGGATGGAGCCGTATCGGGATCCCAAGGCGATTCGCCACGTCCCTCGCCGCACCGACATGATCGGCATGACCATGGGTAGTCAAGATCGCCAACGGATCAGTTCCTGCCGCCAAATCGACTACCGCAGTGGCGTCGTCGGCGGCGTCAACGATGACCGACGCTCCGGTTTGCCTGCAGGTGACCAGGTAGACGTTGTTCTCGAGCGTACCCACCACCGCTTTGCGAATGCGGAATTGGCGATTCTCGAAATGCCAGGTGGCGCCCATCTGTCCTTCCAGCCGCGCCGCCGAGGGTAGTGCCTCAGCCGGTGGCGCCGAGCCCCTGCATGATTGCTTCCAGCTGGGCGATCTCTACACGTCCCTGTTGGCGATGTGCAACGGTCCCGTCGCCGTTGAGGAAGACCCAGTACG
This sequence comes from Acidimicrobiia bacterium, assembly GCA_029287195.1. Taxonomy (GTDB): domain Bacteria; phylum Actinomycetota; class Acidimicrobiia; order Spongiisociales; family UBA5794; genus JAAETI01. The sequence continues at coordinate 6,006 of JARFRN010000177.1, forward strand.
GGAACGAGCGTCCTCCGTACGCCTGGAAGAGGCTCGAATCGGAATCGTCGCGAATATTGGGAGTGGTCCAACCCTCTCGCTCCAGCCAACTCGACGGTGGCCAGTTCGGCTGGCCGGAACTGGCCGACGTGGTGACCGAGACCATATCGACACCGGGCACTCCACCTCCGGAATCCAGCCAAGCCTGCACTGCGGGCACTTCGGCCCGGCAATGGACACACCAGTGGGCGAGAAACACGACTGCAGTTGGTGTGCCATCATGGTTGATGGCAGTGGCACTGTCGTCGAAATCTACTCCGGCGGCCTCGGGGCCGACTTGGCCCAGCGCCGGGTCGTTGGGGATGATTGCCGCCCCGCTCTCCATCACCGGAAGGGCGTCTCCGGAGATGGTCACCTCTCCGTACTCGCCCGCACTCCCGATAGATTCTTCACCGCTGAAGACGATGGCAGCGACGAGTAGGGCCGCTACTGCGCCGAATGCCACCCAGAGCACCGGGAACTTGCGCGGTTGTTGCTGAGCTTTCGTTGCGGTCTTCGCCGAGGTTTTCTTGGTCTTGGTGGTCATGCTGAGGTGCCCTTTCGGCCAACCGAGAGTGGAGCCAGGTGATGTGCGGGCCACATGATGGCGCGTCTCGGCCGCTAAGAAAACGTCTTGCCATTTATTGGCTAGCCGGCGGCGTCGGCTTCGTTGTGGCGTAGCGCCAACATCATCACGAATACGAAGGCAAAGGCGCTCAGCGCCATGTAGGGGATCGAGATGAAGCCGAACACCCGGAACCACGCCGTGGTGCAGGGAACGGTAACCGAGCAGCTGTTGCCTTCCAGGGTGGGAAACCACTGAATCAGATAGTGGTAGCCGGAGATGCCGGCGCCAACCAAGACGGCGATAGAGACCGGGATGCGCACCTTTGGGTAGCGCCTCCATGCCGCAACCGCGAGTACAACCGCTACGGGATACATGATGAAGCGCTGCCACCAGCACATGCGGCATGGAGGCAGGTTGGCGATCTCGGATAGGTACAGGCTTCCCAGCATCGCCGTTCCCGATACCAGCGCGCCGTAGAGCATCTCGCGACCGGCCACCAGGTCGTAGAACCAATCGAGCCGGTCTCTCGCCGCCGCCGAAAAACCAGCACCCAGCAGGAGTGCGAAGTAGCCGAGGACGACAACGTTGGTTGCGATGGCGAGCATCGAAAAGAACAGCTTCATCGTCGCAAGGTCGAACATGAGTCTCCTCAGTGAGACCGGAAGACTATCCGCTGGATGCGGCAACCCCAACCACCAGTGCTGCAAACCGCTCGTCACCGGTACTATGCACGGTGATGGCTGCCGTCTTCCTAGCACTCGGGTTGCTCCTGCTGCTGATCCTGGTCGGACTGTCGTTCTATTGGCAGGGCTCGATTCGCCT
>JARFRN010000218.1 GCA_029287195.1 Acidimicrobiia bacterium
GGTGTATGGAGAGGCGTCGCTGCCGGACGAGGTCGTGCCTGCGGTTCTCGAGTTTCGCAAGTATCTGGTTTCTGAACGAGCGGACTGCACTGGCTCGGCAGCCGCCGGCGCCGTGATGTGAGACTGTTGGTCCATCTTTCCGAGCCAGCCGCGGCGTTCCATCCACTTCGCGGCGGGGCCGGCTCAGGACCGGAGCGGATCTGGAGTTTGGTGTCGCGCGATCAACCGCTAACTCCGGAGCCGGATACCGGATCGCGGCAGTGACGCATATTTCCGGATATGCGCTGTCGGATACACTGAGCAGATGTCTGACAATGCGCTGAATCTCATGCTGGAGTCGGCATTCTTCGGGAATCAGATTGTTCCGTGGGTGGAGGACGAGACGGGCGAGAAGTGGCTCGGGAATCACCCGATCCTCGTCCTAGGTCGTTTGGAGACATAGGGCGACCAGAGAATTGGTGATCTGTGGACCTATACCGGCGTTACGTCGTCTCGAACCTCGCAGCCAATCGGTTATCTCACCGAAACCCGTTTCGTCAAGGTCCTTGCGGAGCCTACGGATGGTCGTGGTCGGCTAGTCGTTCTCACAGTCGGAGGGTGGAACTACATCCGAACTATGGGCGAAGGTATCCAGTTGGCTATGGAGAAGCAGTCTGAACATGTGGTGCAGTACTGGGAGGTGCTCTCGGGTTTCGTTGCCAAGTACATCCGTTAGCAACCTCATGAGTCTCCAACTGTCGACTAGGGTCATATGCAGGCTCTATCAGGGAGGAGAGACGGGGAGTCATCACCTTCGCAGGTGTTCTGCTGGCAATCGGAGCCGTGCTCAACGCGGCCGTAGGTATCGCCCTCATTGTCGAGAAGGATGTGACCGCCCTTGAAGAGTGTTCGGTGTCAACGGTGCCGATGTGATGATTGCGACAGGCGCAGCGCAGGAGTCTGCTTCCATCGAGCAAGCTCTAAATGCGGAGCGAGGGCTGTTGCCCTAGAGCCGGGAAATGCCCTCCTCCGCATCTGACCTATCGAGGGACCATCGAGAGCAAGGAGTGACCAGATGAGCGAGAGGGACCGGTTCGACGACGATTCATGGCGGTCGCTTGCCGAAGCACCGTACTTCGCTGTGATGGCCATGTTATCCACAGGAAACGCAGGCCCAATAGGCCTCTTCAAGGAGGTCCGAGCGGCGGGCAAAGCAACGAAACACCCAAAGGACGGCAGCGCCCTGATCAGGGAACTGAGCGCCGCGGCAGGTTCGAGCAAGGTCCAGCGGGAGGTCCAAGGCCGAGTCGGATCGCCCTCCAAGGACGAGATGCTGCCAACAGCGATGCCGGGCCTCCATGCCGCAGCCAAAACGATCGCCACACTTCCTCCCGACGAGGCAGATGCCGTTGTGGGCTTCGTCGTGGACGTGAGCCGTGCCGTTGCGGAGGCAGTTGCGGACAAGGGTGAGTCCGAGAAGGTGAGCGCCGCCGAGGAAGACATGCTTCAAACCATCGAGAACACGCTTCGGAGCGGATAATCCCGAAGTGGGGTTCGCCGGAGCCACACGCCGCAGTGGTCTCGCCCACTCGGAATGGTCAACCTACACGCACCTATCGATGCCTCTTTGTGTCAAGTCGATGTTTTGGCCGGCGTTGGAACGCGGCCGGTTGCCCTGTGCCTGGAGGCCGGGTTGGTCGTAGTCTTGGTGTTGGGTCCAGGAGTGACTTATCCGAAGAGCTGGTGTATCAGGGTGTGAGCCGGCCACGCTGGAATCAGAGTCGTCCCTGGGTGTCCTCCCGGACCCGTCGATCGTTCAGTCGAGGCGGCGTTTGGCGCCGGCAAGAAGACGCCGGTAGACGACGTCTGAGATGCGGAACCCGAGACGATGTACCACCACATGATGGTGGAACCAGCACAAGGTGGTGAGATTGTCTGCATCATGATCCCCACCGGCGGCTCTGGGCCGGATGTGGTGTACCTGCAGTCGGTAGCGAGACCGGCACCCGTCGATAGTGCAGCCTCCGTCGCGCCACGCCACCAAGCGGCGTACCGCCGGCGGGATCGCCCTCGACGCGTCAGTGGTGGTCACGGGTTTGCCATCGAGCAACCCGACCAGCTGCACCCCACCCGAACAGAGAATCTGCTCCAACACATCGGGCCCCACCCTCGGTCCGTACTCGATCTCAGCCCCGGTCTCACCCTGAGTGTTGTCAGCAGCGTCGCCGTTGACCAGCACCGTGACCAACGGGTCGGACCGATGCGCTTGTTTCCCGTCGGGGTTGAGCAACTCGAGCGAGTCCTGCGCAATCGACACCAAACCATCAACCAGCCGCTGCGGCTTGGTAGTAGTGGGGCCGGGGAGGTCACCGAACATGTCGGCGCGTTCTTCCACCGCTTTGGAGAAGATGTGGAACTCGAAGCCTGGTAGCTCGCCATCAAACCTGCCCTTGTTCCCGTCCAACGAGTCCTGCAGCCATAGATGCCGGTCGACAAACACATCCCGCTCGCCAGAGCGAGTAACCCGGCGATGCCGGTTGCGGAGCCGGCGCACCCCAGCCAGATCAAATCCGAACGACATATCAACCTGCCGCTCCTCTGCCCCAGAAGCAATCAGGCGAGAGGTCGCTGCGATTCGCTCGAACGTCAGCTCGTCCTCGTCGACTCGGTCCATCAAGCCGGGCTGTTCGGGAAGCCGGCGCGCCACATCCACCAGATTCCTCGCCGTCTGCTCCGATACATCGAGCCGTCCCCGCAACCACTCCTGCAATGACCTCGACCCGTCAATCCGAGGCACTTGGGCTATATCCAGAGCACGCAACGTGTCGACCTGCTGCATCCGCAACGCGGCGATCAAAGCCTCGCAAGCCAACAACCGTTGCTCGAGCTCATCAACCGAGGTTTCCAGCTCAACATCGAACATGCTGACAACATACCGATGCGATATGACAAGAAATCGTCCGGCATCACTGACGAAATTCGGATTTGAGCTACAAGCCTTGGATGCGCTCGACGATGTAGTCGATTGCTTGCGTCAAAGTCTCCAGGTCGTCCGGGTCGACATTGGGGAACATTGCTATCCGCAGCTGGTTGCGACCCAGCTTGCGGTAGCCCTCGAGGTCCACGATGCCGTTCGCTCGCAACACCGCAGCAACTGTGTCGGCGCTGATGCCGTCGATGAAATCGATGGTGGCAACATTCGTGCTGCGCTTGTCGGGGTCGGTAACGAACGGGTATGCGAATTCGGACTTCTCAGCCCACCCGTAAACGATCTCCGAAGAACGTGCGCAGCGACCGACGGCCCAGTCCAGCCCGCCGAGCTCGAGCATCGCGTCCAGCTGTGATCGCACCAGGAACAAAGTGGCCAGCGCCGGCGTGTTGGTCGTTTGATCCTTGCGCGAATTGTTGACCGCCAGCTGCAGGGACAGGAAGCCCGGTATCCAGCGATCAGTGTTGTGGATTCTCTCGATTCGCTCGATAGCCGCCGGTGAGCACAGCGCGATCCAAAGGCCACCCTCGGCGCCAAACACCTTTTGCGGGGAGAAGTAGTAGCAGTCGAACTGGGCTGGATCGACCCGCATCCCTCCGGCCCCGGAGGTTGCGTCGACGGCGACGATGCCGTCGGCCTCAGGGCGGATGATCGGCATCATCACTCCGGTCGTCGTTTCGTTGTGCGTCAGCCCGTAGAGGTCAACCTCAGGGTTGGGGACGGGTTCGGGATGGGTGCCCATGTCGGAGGCAATGATCTCCGGTTCCTCGAGATGGGGAGCCCCGGCAACGACCTTGGCGAACTTGCCGGAGAATTCTCCGAAGTCGAGATGCTGGCTCTTTCTCTCGATCAAGCCGAAAGCGGCGCTGGCCCAGAAAGCCGTCGCCCCGCCGACACCGAGCACCACCTCGTAATCCTCTGGGAGCCGGAAGAGGTCCTGCATCCCGCTACGGATCGCACCGACCACGGCACGCACCCCGGGTCGGCGGTGGCTCGTACCCATGTAGCCGGACCCGGTCACGCCGAGTTCGAGCAGGCTCTCGGTGCGGACTTTGGAAGGTCCGGATCCAAATCGACCGTCGGCAGGGATCAGCCCGGAGGGAAGTTCGATGGATGGAATGTCAGACATTTGGCACCGCCGATTATCGTGCTCGCGATCTTCGACCAGGAGAGTAGATCAATGTCCGCCGCAGGCATACCTGGGATATCGCAGCGGGTGCTCGCCGTCGCCGAATCGGCGACGGTTGCGATCACCACGAAGGCCAAGGCAATGCGCGCCTCCGGGGCGCCCGTAATCGGGTTCGGTGCCGGTGAGCCAGATTTCGCGACGCCGGATCACATCGTTGAGGCAGCAATCGCCGCAGCCCGTGATCCGAAGAACCACAAGTACACCCCGGCGGTGGGTCTGCCGGAGATGCGCGAGGCCGTCGCCGCAGTGACGGCGAAGAACTCCGGGTACACGGCGGGGGCTCAGCAAGTCGTGATAACAAACGGCGGCAAACAGGCCGTCCACCTGACGTGCCAAGCTCTGATCGATCCGGGCGACGAGGTGTTGCTGCCGGCGCCCTACTGGGTGACATACCCGGAGGCAATCAAGCTGTCCGATGGGATACCGGTGCCGGTTCTCACCGACGAGCAGAGCGGATATCGCGCAACAGTCGATCAGCTCGAGGCAGCTCGGACCGACAAGACGAAGATGCTCATCTTCGTGTCGCCATCGAATCCGTCTGGTGCCGTCTACACCAAGGAGCAGGTGAGAGCGATCGGCGAATGGGCTGCCGCCAACGGCGTCTGGGTAATGACCGACGAGATCTACGAGCACCTCGTCTACGGAGTCGCCGAGTTTGCTTCCATGCCTGTGGAAGCGCCGGGCGTTGTCGAAAGGTGCGTTGTAGTCAACGGGGTTGCCAAGACCTACGCCATGACCGGCTGGCGGGTCGGCTGGCTGATCGGGCCGGAGGCAGTCGCCAAGGGCGTCGGCAAATTGGTGGGCCACATGACCACCAATGTCGCCAATGTGAGCCAGCGAGCGGCGCTGGCAGCGATCACCGGGCCGATGGATTCCGTATTCGCGATGCGCGAGGCCTTTGATCGCCGGCGGCGCAAGATGCACGAGATGCTCAATGCCATTCCCGGTGTCGTTTGTCCGGAGCCGGAGGGGGCCTTCTACGCCTATCCCAAGATGACGGGTCTGCTCGGTCGCGACCTTGCCGGGGCGACGGCCGACACCACCCTGGAACTCGCCGGCTTGATTCTCGAAAAGGCCGAGGTGGCGTTTGTGCCCGGCGAGGCCTTCGGTACACCGGGATACGCTCGGTTTTCATTTGCGCTGGCAGACGAGGACCTCGAAGAGGGCCTACGCCGCATTCAGGAGCTTGCCGGCTAGATGAGCTAGACGAGTGTGTCGAGCAGCGCGGCGGCACGCGGCCACGCCTCGTGGCTAGGGTCAATCAATTCCATGTGCCCAACATCGGCAAGCTCCTCGTAGGTGACCCGGTCTCCGGCCGCGGTTGCGGCCGCCACATAGCGGCGGCTCATCTCGACCGGCACAGCCTCGTCGAGGACCCCGTGCACTACGACCTGAGGAATACCGAGGGGGAGTAGCCGGGCGGGGTCGGCGGCGTCGTAGCGTTCCGAGCCATCCGCAGGCGAGCGCCGCAGGAAGTCCTCGACCGCGTTGCTGCCGATCCCATTGGAATGCCCGGCCTCTAGATCGCCGACTGGCGCCAGCGCCACGACACCTGCCAACCGTACTTGTGCAGTTGGATCCGGGATTCCATCGGAGAGGTGGGGCCGGACCGCCGACCACAACGCCAAGTGGCCGCCTGCGGAATGCCCGATGGCGGCAACCCGCTCCAGGTCGAGCGGGTGATCGGCTGCGGCGGCTGCGAGGTGATCGATTCCGAAGGCGACGTCCTCGAGGGTTGCCGGCCACCCGCCCCCGCTACCGACCCGGCGATACTCGAGGTTCCACGTCGCCCAACCTCGCCGGGCAAGGTCAATGGCGATGGCATCGGTTGAATCACGCAGCCAGTGATCCCGCCAGAAACCGCCGTGGATGACCACCGCCACCGGGTGTGGCCCCGGACCGCCCGGCAAGCGCAAGTCGGCAATCTGGTCCTCGGCCGGCCCGTAGCTGTAGGTATGGACGGGCATGGCGATCCGATTGACCAAGTAATCCAGCGCGTAGCGATAGCCGTCGATCCCTCTACCGAATATCGAATATGCGCAGGCAGGCGCGATGACGGAAGTGAGCCGCCACTGTTCCCTATGTCGTACGTTCGAGATGTGAACTTCAACGGCCGGTAGCCCGGTGGCGACGATGGCGTCATGCAGCGCATACGAGTAGTGAGTGAGGGCGCCGGCGTTGATCACCACACCATCGTGGACTCCCCGGGCGGCGTGGAGTCGATCGATGATCTCGCCTTCGTGATTGGATTGATAGCAAGAAACCTCGATGTCTCGTTGCTTGCTCCAAGCTGCAATCAACTTCTCCAATTCAGTCAAGGTCGTAGATCCGTAGATGTCCGGCTCGCGAGTACCCAGCAGATTCAGGTTCGGCCCGTTGATCACAAGTACGTGCATGGCTGCAAGCGTATTGGATCAGATGTGATCGGTCGAATGGGCAGCCTCCGCGTGGGCGGCTCGGACGACATCGAGCAATTGCCTCGGGTCGTCGACGATCCATCCCTGGTCGAGCAGTCTCCCGTCGTGGAGCGCGTGCTGGGTAAATGGTGTTGCCACGGCAACACAATGCATACCCGCTGCGAGAGCGGCTGCGACACCTGCCGGCGAGTCTTCGATTACGAGACATGCGGCCGGTGCAACGGCGAGCTCCGCCGAAACCAAGGAGTAGATCTCGGGGTCCGGTTTCCCGGCAACCACGTCATCGCGAGTTGCCACGAAATCGAATTCGAACTCGAGTTCGAGGACACGCAAGACATGCAGGGCCTGCTTGCGATGCGACATGGTCGCCAGGGCCGTTCGGCAACGTGTCTCTCGTGCGATCCGCAGTAGCTCGACGTTGTGGAGCCACCGATTGGCGCGCAGCACGTCGGGATCAGAGATCAGCTTCTCGTAGTGGCGGAGCCGCACCTCTACAAAGGCCTGCCAGGCAGTGGATGCACCCAGCGATGGTGCAAGCTGCATCGCACGGTCGTGCAGATCGAAGTGCTCGATGAGGTGAGTAGCGACCTCTCGTCTCGACAGCCCGACGACCTCGACAAATGCGGCCGTGACCGCGGCTGCGTCGAGGGTGTGCGGACACAGATCGATCGCAGCTCGAGCATATGAATCAGCCTTGAGCTTCTCGGTCTTGACGAGAGTGCCGTCGAGATCGAAGACCATCGTCGTGATCGCCACAACCAGTCCCAACCGGATCCGGCTAGCTTCCATTCCGGAGGTGAGTGTGGACATCGTTTATGCCAAGTCATTTTGGGAGATGGACATGGAGTCTGCCGCCGATCCGATGGACGCGTTCGTGGCGCGGGTTGCGGCGGATGGTTTCGACGGGACAGAGATGTTCCTGCCGTTGATTTCCGATCCGCCGCAGCGCGTTCTGGAACTGCACGAGAAGTATGGCCTCAGCCACCGGATCATCGACATCGTCACCGAGGGTGACTCGCCGGCCGATCACCGGACCAGCTTCGATGCCGCATTCGAACGTGCCCTGGCCTACCAGCCAGATCTGATCAACAGTCATACCGGGCGCGACATCTTTTCCTTCGCCGACAACGTGGCGCTCTACCGCCACGCCGCCGCTCGCAGTGCCGATGCCGGAGTCGCCTTGGTCCACGAAACTCACCGTTATCGCCCTACCTACTCGACCATCGAGACGCGGCGCTATCTGGAGGCCGTTCCTGACCTGTTGCTCAATGCAGATCTCTCCCATTGGATGGTCGTTCATGAGTCGGATCTATCCGATCAGGAGGACAATGTCGAGATCGCCTTGCAGCGGAGCCGACACATACATGCCAGAGTCGGCTTCGAGGAGGGACCTCAGGTCAACGACCCTCGAGCCCCGGAGTGGGCCGCGCACGTCGAGCGGCATATCGAACTATGGCGACGGGTCGTTGATCACTGTCGTACCAATGGCCTTGCCACTCTTGCGATCACGCCCGAATTCGGACCACACCCTTATGTGCCGACGTTGCCGTACACCGTGAGCCCCGTCGTGGACGTGTGGGAAGTCAATGTGTTCATGAAAGACATGTTACGGGACCGCTTAGCGCCGCATAGACGATGAACGAACTGACCCGACGTCTCTGGGAGGAGCAGGATCGACATCCTGGTGACCGACTGCGGCTCTTCACCACCGTTGCTGATCTAGCCGGGGGCCGATGTGTCCTGTATCCCGGGTCGTTTGTCGACGTAGCGCCTTCGTTCGTCTACGCCTCGGTCACCTATGTTGATAGTGACCGCCGCGCAGCTCGTTTCTTTGGCGATGCAAGCGGCGTGAACGAGATCATCCGCAAGAATCGCCACGACCCGGCAAAGGCGGACTGGCGGTTCATCGCTGCGGACTACCGAACTCAGCTCGACATACCGGAACGGTCCGTTGACTTGCTGGTGTCGCTCTATGCCGGCTTCGTGTCGGAGCACTGCAGTCGGTACTTGCGTCCCGGGGGATACCTTCTGGTCAACCCAAGTCACGGGGATGCTGCGATGGCGTCGATCGATCCTCGCTACAGCCTCGTTGCGGTAGTCGGCTCGAGGTCGGGTAGGTACACCATTACTGAACGCGACCTAGAGAGCTACCTGGTCCCGAAGCGACCAACCGATGTCACCGCAGAACTCCTGCACGGGACCCGTCGTGGCATCGCCTATACCAAATCACCGTTCGGATACCTCTTCCAGTTGGACGGTGACCTCTGACGACCGCAGTCTCCGTCGCAACGTTGACGGCTACCCGAACTGAGGTCAGACTCGCCGTATGGATGGATTCATGTTGCGCGGGGTCGCGATGGCGATCTCGATTCTGGCGGTGCTGGTGCTGGCGGCGATGGGGATCCGCCGCTACGTGGCGTTTCTCCGGCACCTCTTTGTGCCCAATGCGGTTACGGCCGGTTTTGTGGCGCTCCTGCTCGGTCCTCAGGTGTTGGGCAGTCTCACAGGGGACAGCGGTCGGTTCAGCGCGGGCCTGTTCGGCGAGGAAATAATCGCGGTCTGGAGCGAGCTGCCGGGGATGCTGATCAACGTCGTTTTCGCTGCGATCCTGCTCGGCAAGACGCTGCCCAAGCTCAGCGCGATCTGGAGGGCCTCGGCGCCCCAGGCGTTGTTCGGCGCCACGCTTTCACTCGGCCAGTATGCGTTCGGCCTGCTGTTGGCGGTGGCCGTTCTGGTGCCGGTCTTCGAGATGAGTGAGTTGTCGGGAGCGTTGCTCGAGATCTCGTTCACGGGTGGCCACGGAACCGCGGCCGGTCTGTCGTCTACCTTCAGCGAACTTGGCTTCGCGGAGGGAACCGACCTTGCATTGGGGCTTGCCACGGTCGGACTGCTCGCTGGAATCCTGCTGGGGACCGTGCTCATCAACATGGCTGTGAGATCGGACAAGATCACCATCGCCCGCCAGCAAGAAGTCGCCGGCGACGAGGAATACGACATCGATCGGATCGACCGCTATGACGTTCCTGAAGAGCTCGAGCCTGATGCAGCAACCAGCCCGCTGACCATTGTCGCGGGGGCAATTGCCCTAGCGATCGGACTGGGTTGGCTCATCCAGCAGTCGTTGATCTTCATCTCGGTTCTGATCGGCGACCGGGCTGCAGACGAGACGTTCATCGCCGACATCCCGCTCTTTCCCTTTACGATCCTCGGCGGCGCTGCCCTCCAGATCCTGATCTCGGCACGCGGCTGGTCGCACCTGATCCCGCGTACCCTGGTCAACCAGGTTTCCGGGGTTGCCCTCGACCTGCTGATCGCCGCAGCCATCGCAACACTCTCGCTGTCGGCGATCGGTAGTAACTTCGTTCCCTTCCTGCTGATGGTCATCGTGGCTCTCGGTTGGTCGGTGGGGGCCCTGCTATGGCTGGCCCCGCGGTTCTACGGCCACCGATGGTTCGAGCGGGGCATCGGCGACTTCGGCCAGTCGTCGGGCACGGTTGCCTCAGGCTTCCTCTTAGTGGATATGTCCGACCCGAACGCGACCTCAGGTGCCCGGGATAGCTACGGCTACAAACAACTGCTGTTCGAACCTTTCTTGGGGGGCGGCTTGATGACGGCGCTGGCGCTGCCTCTCGTCGATCGTATCGGGGCGACATGGGCCCTCGTCGGTGCAACGATCCTGACCTTGTTGACGATCTTCGCCGGCGTCCAGATGCAACAGAAGACGGCGGACGTCTGAGGGCAAGTAGCGATGCGCTGGACAATGCTCGACGTTGCTGCAGCCCTCTCCAGAACCGGGTGAGGCTTGGTCTCCCCGTTCCCGTACTCTGTCGGTCGAAAGCTAGGCGCGGCCGGGTAGAAAGTCGGCCGCGATGCTACGGGCCTGATCCACCATTCCGCCACCGATGCGGTCCCCGGTCACCGCATACTGCGCCCGGAACTGCGTCTCTAGAGCCGCGATCACATCTTCGTTGGTAACGCTGCGCACATCCCCGAGGGAACCGGTCGTCACCGGCCGCCACTCGAGATCCAAGGCCCGATAGACCGGAATCAGAGCCTGCAGCAGTAGGTCCGTGCGGTCCACTGCAATCACGCCTCCGACATGAGCTGCATGCTTGGCGAGGCGCTGTCCAACTCCCATCAGCTTGATGCGGTGTTCGTGGTTGACGCTGAACTCACCGGGGCAATACTCCCCGGGCACTTCCCCGACCTGCGATGCAATCCCCAACGTCGCAAACGTGTCCACCATCAGCCCACTGATTTCGCGGAACCTCTCTTGGATCCTGACCCTGGGGTCTTCATCCGGCACAGCCAGGGAGAAGGCAACTGTGTGCTCGGAAAAAACCGCAGCGCGCCCTCCGGCCAGACGCTCCACAGATGCAAAGCCCGCAGCAGTGGCGGCAGCGACCGCAGCAGGGTACCGGGGGGCGATGACATCCCGCTTCCCAAAGGCAACTTCTCGTCCCGGTATGTACAAACGGAGGGTCGCCGGCATCTCACCCGAAGAAACCGCGTCGAGGATGAGTTTGCTAAGGGCGGTGTCGATGCCGGGCTCATCGGGCCACGCTCCACTGAGTATCTGCAAGTCCTGCGGCATCCGGCGGAGCGTAGCCTCGAGATCCGATGGCTAAGACCGCCTCCAAGTTATCCTCCCGCGTGACATAACAACATTCAGATTGCCGGGCCTTCCGTGAAGAGACTCTTATCCCTGTTCGCCTTGATCCTTCTGTCCGCCGCTTGCGGCGAGGCGGGGCTGCTCGATGGCCTGGGCGACCGTTCAGCGCAGGTAGTCCACGGGGACACATCGACCACAACCAGTACAACCGAGCCCGACCAAGCCGACGCCCCTCTGGGCTCGGTGCGGGCTTCTGATGTCGTCTGGTACAACGACGGGATAGCCAACGAGGGGATAGGGGAAGCCAGCTTTGTGATCGCAACGGTGTGGGGGCGAGGCGATGGTGCTACGTCGGTTATTCAGGCAAGCCGGCAGGAGATCGCCGCAGCCCTTCCCGGGATCCAGTTTCCGGAACTCCTACCCGACCGCGTGGGTTGGGTAACGAGCCAGCTCGTGTACGACGTAGCCTCCGCCACCTTGGGGCGGGACACGGCCGCCCAGTTTGGCCTGTGGCACTTGGAGCCTTACACAGTAGACGGGGGCCGAACAGCGGTCATGTGGGTGCGGCCGGCCACCGGAGCAGACACGATCGGGCCGATCATCCCCGAGAGCACAACGAACGGTCTGACCCTGTCGTGGGTTGCCGAATCGTTCCACTATCAGGTTTCGTGCCCGGCCGAACTAGCCGAGGACTACTGCTGGCAGCTCGCAGAGACGGCAATGCCCCTCAGCCTCTTGCTGCCCGACGCCGCCGCCTGATTTGCAGTCAGGAGCGATGCACGATCGAGAACGATCCGGTGTTGCCGTCAACCCAAGAGGGAAGCTGCACCTAAGGTTGTAGCTTCGTTCGATGAAGGAGTGAACCATCATCCACTCCGGCGGCTGGTGGTCGTACGTACGGTACGACGAAGACCAAGATCGACCCGAGCTGAATCGGGGCTTGTTGCGGCGCGTCCTGCGCTACGGCCTGGCCTACAAGCGGGAAATGGTGGTTGTTCTCGTGACGATCGTCATCATCTCGCTGCTGTCGCTCGTGCCGCCGCTGTTGATCGGTGATCTCATCGACAACGCCATTCCCGAGGAGAATTTGGGGAGGGTGACGCTACTCGGTATCGGCATGGTGTTGGTCCCTTTGCTCAACGGCGGATTCGGTGTTCTGCAGCGATGGGCATCGGCGACCATTGGGGAGGGCATCATCTTCGACCTCCGCTGCCAGCTCTTCGCTCACCTGCAGCGCATGTCGCTTGGATTCTTCACTGCGACCAGGACTGGTGAGCTGATGAGCCGGCTGAACAACGATGTTGTCGGAGCGCAGCAGGCCGTCACGGGTACCTTCGTAACCCTGGCATCCAATCTCGTGTCGGTGACGGCGACCTTGGTAATCATGTCCCTTCTCGAATGGCGGCTCACGCTGTTGGCGTTGGTGATCCTGCCGCTATTCATAGGAGTGTCACGCCGGGTTGGCCGGATGTTGCGGGCAGTGCGGCGTCAGCAGCTCGAGCACAACGCCGAGATGAACGCGTTGATGCAAGAGACCCTCGGTGTCTCCGGGGCGCTGCTCGTGAAGCTGTTCGGTCGGATGAAAGATGAAGACCGGAGGTTCGAGGAGCGCGCCGGCAACGTGCGCGACCTCGGAGTTCGCCAGGCCACCATTGGGCGCTGGTTCTTCATGGCCCTGGGCGTGATGAGCGCCTTGGGAACAGCCGTCGTCTTCTGGATTGGAGCAATGTTCGTCATCAATGGTGACATCTCGATCGGCGTGATCGTCACCATGTCCTTCTACCTGAACAACCTGTACGGTCCTCTCTCCGGCCTCACCAACGCCCGAGTGGAGTTTGCTACGTCGCTCGTCTCTTTCGAGCGGGTCTTTGAAGTACTGGATCTCGAACACGAAATCGTGGAGCGATCTGATGCCGTTTCGCTGGATACAGTGGCGGGAACGGTCGAGTTCGAGGACGTCTGGTTCTCTTATGCGGGCCACACGGGATTGCAGGCGATCAAGCGCTACGGCTGGGCGGGAGTAACCGAAGGAGATGATGGGCCCCGTGCGGAAGTGGCCCACGCGTGGGCGCTGCGGGGTGTTTCGTTTGCGGTTGAGCCCGGTGAGCTCGTAGCGCTGGTTGGCCCCAGCGGAGCCGGCAAGACCACCTCGACCTACCTGGTGCCGCGGATCTACGACGCAGATCGCGGTGCGGTACGTATCGACGGGCACGACGTTCGTGAGCTACATCTCGAGTCCCTGGCCGACGCCATTGGTGTGGTCACCCAGGAGACTTACCTGTTCCACGACACCATTGCGGCCAATCTGCGCTACGCCCGTCCCGACGCCACCGACGAGCAGTTGCGCCGGGCAGCCGCCACAGCCAATATCGCGGATCTCATCGAAACTCTGCCCGACGGCTACGAAACGGTCGTCGGGGAACGGGGCTATCGACTCTCAGGCGGGGAAAAGCAACGGATTGCCATCGCCCGGGTGATTCTCAAGGATCCCAAGATCCTGATTCTCGATGAGGCCACCTCGCACCTCGACGCCCACGCCGAGGCGTTGATCCAAGAAGCGCTGGAGCGGGTCCTCGAAGGGCGCACCGCGCTCGTTATCGCCCACCGCCTTTCGACCATCCTGGCAGCGGACCGGATCCTGGTGCTGGCAGACGGTCAACTCGTGGAGTCCGGCAACCACCGCGAGCTACTCGCTGAGCAGGGCCTGTATGCCTCGCTATATCGAACTCAATTCGCCGCTGAACCCGAGGTCGGTGTTGATGCTTAGGCAAATGCGGCTGGGGACGCTGGTGTTCGTCGTGGTAGCTGCGGCGTGCGGCGGAACCGATGCCGAGAGCGCCGCTACCCCCACCGGTGCTACCCCGTCAACCACGACATCAACTGTGGCCGACCCACCGCAGGCAAGGGCGCCCGCGAGCGGCTGCGCCGACGTGATCAATGTCGCCATCGAGACAACTGACGGCGGCTACAAAGTCTCCACAACGGTGCGCTCTGCCGATACCGGCTGGGAGAAGTATGCAGATCTATGGGAGGTGCGCGCTCCGGACGGGACGGTGCTCGGCGAACGTGTTTTGGCGCATCCGCACGTAGATGAGCAACCTTTCACTCGTAGCCTCAGTGGGGTTTCGATCCCCGATGGTATCGATGAGGTGACGATTGCCGCCAGAGACTCGGTGGCCGGTTTCTGCGGAGCAGGATACGTTGCGGAGGTGCCGGGTCGATGACGTACCGCGTGTGGGTCGATGATGGTTGGGTCGATGTCCAGGTGCCGGAGATGGGCGGGGAGGCTCTCGTCGTTCCCAACGTCGCTGCGATCGTGTTGAATGAAGCGGGCGATGCTTTGCTCCTGCAGAGACGCGACAAACCCGGCGAACCGGTTCGGGGTCGCCTCGAGCTACCGGGAGGGAGATGGGCCGCGGGGGAATCGCCCGATGCCGCCGTCGCCCGCGAGGTAGCCGAAGAGACCGGCATCGAAGTGATTCGGCTGATTGATCCGGTGAAGCAGCTCGAATCGGGCCTTCACCGCAGCTGCGCGATGGCACGGCCGGTCACAGTCGTCAATGGGCTCGACGGCTCTTACCCATCGCTCCACGTGGTGTTCGAGTGTGTAGGGCGGGGTGATCCGCGGCCACAGCCGGGCGAGACTGCTGAGCCGCGATGGTGGCCGCTCGGTCAAGTCAGGGAATTGCTGGTGACGAAACCGGAGCAACTCATCGACCAAAGCAGGGCGATGCTCACTGCCTACTTCTCTCAGGTCTCGTAGGATTCGTCCTGCGGGTCCGCCGGCTCTTGGCTGCCGGGAGGCAGAACCAGAACCGGGCGGCCGGACTCGATCATGACCCGCGCGGAGACGCTCTCCCAGGCGGATTGGTCGAAGATCTGGCGGGTCGCTCCCAGCATCACGACATCGGCGCCTAGATCCTCGGCGAGTTGCGAGATGGTGCGGGCCGGGTCCGCTCCTTCGCGAAAAACTGTAGTCGACTCGATGCCTGCCGATTTGAGGGCGACGACCACCGGTTCGGTCAGGCGTTTGCCGCGCTCTTCCACGTACCGCTGGATAACCGCATCGTCACCGTCGTCGACTTCGAACTTCTCGGTGAGCGGATGCCATCCTTCGGAGCGGAGGGTGTCGAGGAAACCCCGGGGAACCTCTATCACGGTTGTTACGGTCACTCGGCCTGAGGTGCCGAGAAGGTGACGGGTGAACTCAACAGCCGGTTTCGGGCTGAGCACGCCGGTAGTGGCGATGAGCACATGCATGGAGAGAATCATAGGTCGTTCGTCGAACTGCGTTGTCTGCCCCGGTACCCTGGTCAGGCCAGAAGGGAGACACCATGACAGCAGCGCTCGATGTCGAAACAATCAACAAGGTCACATGGCAGATACCAAACGCCCTGTGCCTGATCGGGTCGCGGGCCGGTGATGAGTGGAACGGGATGACACAGAGCTGGGTGACTCAGGTATCGATGGATCCGGTGCTGGTGGCGATTTCTGTTGACGCGTCGGCGGTGACAAATCGTCTGATTCGCGATGGCGGCTCCTTCAGCGTGAATCTCTGGGATCAATCCGACACACGGGTGTTCGTCAAGTTCTCGAAGCCGGCGGTCAAGGATGGCGACACCCTCAACGGGCGCCCGATCCGGGAAGGCGTGAGCGGCGCTCCCATTTTCGAAGAAGCCGTTGCCTTTATCGACTGCCGGGTTGTCAACACCGTCGAGCTTGGCAGCCACGACCTCTTCATCGGTGAGATTGTGGACGTTGGGTTTCACGATGGGAGAGAAGGAACGCCGGTCGCCAGCATGAGCGACACTCGAATGAAATACGGGGGAGTTCTTCGCGAGGGACACAAGCGGCATTAACTGGTCCACGCAATCCTGGTGACAATCCCGGCGTTGGGTTAGGTTGCAGCCGCGGTCGGCGCTGGCGAAGGAGGCCACTTCATGGACATACGTGTTGACGGGAAGGTTGCGCTTATCACCGGTGCCAGCCGTGGAATCGGCGAAGCTACCGCTGCCGAGTTTCTTGCGTCGGGGGCCGCGGGCGTCACCATCACAAGCCGCAAAGAGCCAAATCTGTCTCTTATACACATCTCCGAGCCCACGAGACCTCGTAGG
>JARFRN010000222.1 GCA_029287195.1 Acidimicrobiia bacterium
GTACCCACCATCGTATGGCAGGAAGCTCCAGGCGGCTAGGGACGGTTGAGCACGACCGGATCAGTGTGGCCGTCTCGGTCAAGGTCGCTGCAGCCCAACACGCCGGGTCCCGGCAGCCTTGGGGCGGCGGTGACTCCGAAGTAATCCCAGCTCAACGCCCCCGCTGCAGTGACGGTGCGATCATCGAGCTCGCTGTAGCCGACCGCCACGCCGTTGTCGCACGCCAGCACCCGCTCGATCGGTTCTAGGAGGGTGCCGGCACCCCACAGGGGCCGAAAGCTCCCGGGTTCGAAGACCCCGATGTGTGCGCTGTCGCCGTTGGCATCGATGAAGTCGATATCTGGGTAGAGGTCGCTTATCACAGTCGGGCGGAAGGGACGGCGGTAGGCGACGACGACATCCTCGATCCCGTCGCCGGTCACGTCCCCGTCCGTTGCGTCGACTACCGTCCCGTGGGTGAAACCAATCACGTCGGGTCGATCTGGCTTTGCTGCAATCTCGGGGGTACGTGGCAGGTTCCACCACGTACCTTCCAGCAGGGCGGCATCGCCGCTTGGGAGTTCCCATTCGTCGAAGTGGACCCGTAGGTCTTCGTTTTCCGTGGTCCCGATCCGCCAAGCCGCCACCCCATCGCCGTTCGCAAGCACCTCCAGCACTGTCCCCCGAGTCGTCGCGCGGCGCCCTTGGTCGAAGAGGAGGTTGCCGAGACTGGTGGCGACAACAGTCACATGCCCGTCGCCGTCAGGATCGATCGAACGCACCGGCTGCGGCACATGGGGACCATGCCCCCACACCACGTCCACGTTCCAACTCGCCAGAAGCTCGCCAAGACGCTGCAGCTGGGGGTCTGTCGCGGTGGAGTACTCGATTCCGCCGTGCAGCCCAACGGTCACCACATCAGCCGCTTCCCTTGCCGCAGCTACGGCCGTCTGCGCGGCGGCGACGTTCCACTGTGCCACGCCGGGCGTTGCAGCGGCGGCAGGACCTTGTCCGGTGGCATCAAAGGCGAGGTAGGCGACACGCACCCCGGCGTGCTCGATGATTTGCGGAGACATGGCGTCCGACGCCGTGGATCCGCCTCCAATTGGTGCCAATGCAGCCGCTTCGAGTGCTGCGATGGTGTCGAGCACCGACTCCGGCCCGGCGTCGCCGGCGTGGTTATTGGCAATTCCCATCGCGTCGAATCCGGCCGCGCCGAGGAGATGGGCGGCAATGGGGTCAGCGTTCAGGTCCTCTCCTGAGGTGAGATTCGGTCGCACCGTCATCGGGGACTCGAGATTGGCGACAGCGATGTCGGCCGAAGAAACGACGAAGCGCACGTCTTCGAAGAGACCTTCTGGATCCGATTCGGCAACTTCGGCAATCTTCCTGCCGAGCATCACGTCACCTGCGAATAGAAGCCTGATCGGCGGTGACGGTGTCGGCGAGTTCGCCTGGGAGAGTGCTGCCGTCGTGGATGGTGGGAAGGAATCAGGTGGGCGGGTGGACGTGATCTGGGACTGGTGGGCGGAGCAGGACGCCAGCAACAAGGCCAAAGCACAGGCTACGAGACCGCCCTTCACAATCTCAGCGTATCGCAGCCCGTTGCTCGGGTACACCTGCGATGTGGGGACGACTGCGGTCCGCATTTGGTCCGCGAGAGGATGCCAATTGGCCATAGACGTCGACAAACGTTGAAAGCCGAGACCGCAAGGGTTACAGGGCCGTTCAGCGAATTGCCCCTGTAGCCGACACCCCTCCGCACTGATTTGTAATCAGCAGGTCATGGGTTCGAATCCCTTCGCCAGCTCCAGTGGGATCTCTCGTATTCACGGGGGATTTCTGCTTATGGGCCGTTGAGGCCGCAGCTGGGCCGCGGGAGTTCGAGCCCGGACGTCGTCGAGTCGGCGAATGAGTTGGTCAATGTCGGAGGGGAAGAGGTGGGTGTAGCGGTCCTTGGTTACTGTGATCGAGGAGTGACCGAGGTGGGTTTGGACGGCCTTGGGGTTGGCACCGGCGGCGATGAGGAGGCTGGCGCAGGTGTGGCGGAGGTCGTGGATGCGCAGGCTTTGGGGGAGTCCGGCCTGTTCGACGGCCGAGTGCCAGATACGCCGCCGGAAGTTGCCGTTTCGGAGTGGTGCGCCTTCCGGCGAGGAAAACACGAGGGCTGTGGGGTTGTCCGGGAGGTAAGCGGGTGAGGATGGGATCGTCGACGAGCTGGTCGCCGGCAACCGTAGCGAGTCGCTGGGGGACATCTGGGGGCACTCTCGCCTGTCGCTGCTACGCCATCGCGAAGCGGTTCGACTTGCCGAGGTGTGTGCAGCTGCGCCACAGGCGGTGGGTTGGCGCAATGCGATGGCCACAGCCTTGGTAGTCGGCGGATCGTGGGACGGTCCTCCAAGCTCCGCAGCCGAGCGTGAGGTCAGCGCCATGTGGCTATCCACTGGCATGGTCTCCGACCGCAGCGGGGCGGATCGGCTCGCCACCGTTTGGGCGGAGAAGGTGGCCTGGGAGTCGCAAACCTCGAAGGGTCGCGGCGACCCTTTCGGGCTAGATAACCAGCATGACGTGATCTCCGGTGTCCGCCTGTCAATGCTGTCGCCCACCGATCGGCTCCTCGCTCGTGGTCTCGGTTGGGCACAACCCTGAGGGCTGGCTGCCCAGAACCGCCATCACCGATCAGATCACCAAATCGGGCGCACGAACGAGCGTTTCGAGAAGTACTCGAGACCGGCACTACGAGGATTGGTCTAGCCAAGCAGCATCCGTCAGGTTATCCTGACAGACATGAAGGTGATACATGACGAGTCGCTGCCTACGGATCCGCTCGAAGCGTTGAAAGAGCTTTCTCGGGCTGATGTGGAGCTCGAAGCGCTGCGCCGGGAGCGAGTAGCGGCGGCGCGCCGTCAGGGCGCCACATGGGACCAGATTGGTGAGAGCCTGGGGATGTCGCGCCAGTCGGCGTGGGAGTACTACACCCGCGAGGCGCGGCGTGTGCTCGATGAGACCGCAGCCGGCTCCGAGCTTGACGAAGACGAGGCGATGAGGATTGCCACCGATGAGGTCAGTCGAGTGCGGCGGCGTCGCCGGGTCTCGAGTTCCTGAGCGATTCGGATGCGGGTGGTGCTTGATGCCAACGTCTTGATCTCGGCTGCGATCAGCGAAGGTCCGCCGCACCGGATCGTGCAGGGTTGGCTCCGTGACCAGACGTTCGAGCTGGTGATCTGCGATTGGTTGCTGGGCGAAGTGCGCAGCGTGTTGACCGAGCGGCGACGCCTGCGGAAGTGGATATCACTGGCGGCCGCGGAGCTGTACGTCCAGACGCTGGCCACGATGGCTCGCGTGCAGCCCGACCCGGCCCTGGGACCGCCGCTTACCCGAGACCCCGACGATGACTACGTGATCTACCTCGCGCGGGCCTACGACGCGGAGGTCATCGTGAGCGGCGATGCCGACCTTCTCGAATGGGATGAGCAGGATCCGCCGGTGATCCCGCCGGCCGAGTTCGAGACAAGGCTTGGCCGATCCTGAATGCCAATGGTCATCGCTTGGGCCGCAGCTGGGCCGCGGGACGACCAGGATTGATCGTTGATGACACAAACCAACCGGTGGTAGGAACGCACGTCAATTGGCGTTTCCTGAGCGAAACCCGAGGCCAGGGAACGCGCCCACACTGACCTGTAATCAGCAGGTCATGGGTTCGAATCCCTTCGCCAGCTCGGCTGCTGCAAGCAGCTTGGAGTTCGATGCAATGGAACTCGGGGGCTCGCTTTCAGCGCAGGGATTCGGTCCACGGGCCGCTGAGGCCGATGGCGGCGGATCGGTGTTTGGTTCGCATCTGGTCCGTCGCGGCTCGAGCGTGTGCCCGGTCCATTGCGCCGGCGAGGGCGTCCACTGCGGTGGAAGAGGCTTTGGCAGCGGTTCACGGTTATTGTGATCGAGGAGTTGCGGGCGAAGTATCTCAACCGTTCCCGACCGGTGGGTCACGGTAGCGGACCCGCCATGGTTTGTGACGATCGGATCGTTTCTCGATGTGGGCCATAGGCTGAATCCACTCGGTGGGTTGCTGGCCGGTTACGAACAGGACGAGACGTACCGGATGGTGCGGGTGCCTGTGACTGCGGCGAACTGGGCGAAGGGAAGGCGGTACTGCGAGTCGGCCAGGCGGCAGGAGCAGCTTGTTCGCCGTGAGGAGAAGACTGCGGCTGTCGAGGAACGGCGCCGGGCATGGAACGCCCACCTCCGGACGTGGGAGGGCGAGCTAAGACCCGCGAGCGGCGAGTCGAGTTCGCAGCGAGGATGGCTGCCCAACCAGTTGAGGCGGAGGCCAAGGTCGGGCGCGATGAACGCTGCCCGTGTGGATCGGAGCGGAAGCACGAGCACAGTCACGGTTTGACCGGCCGATGACGATGGGTCCTGCCAGATAATGTCTCGCTGGTGCAGATTGCCGGATACTGAGCGCCGCTAGGCGCTCGATAACGCTCGGGACGGTAGGTGATCGGCGTGACTCGGGACGCCAAGGCTCACTTCGGTGATTCCGCCAAAGACGTGAGGTGACGAGTCAAAGCCCTAGCCGTCACCCTCGAAGGGTTCACCCACGGTGAGCACTAGCAATTTCCCTGACGATCCGATTTGACCGCCCACCGGTTGTCGGTACTTCGGCGCGTGCTCACACGGCGTCCGGAGTTGGATGCGAGTTAGAGCACCGAGGCCGGCAGAAGTGTCCGTTACAGCATGAGGAGCGACACAAATCGCTGCGATGCACGCACCCTTGAACCCGTGGTGTGCGCACCCGGAAACACGAACTGCCCGTGTAGGCGCCGCCGTGGGTGTACCATTCGCCTACCGGTGGTTATTGCCACCGTTCACTCTTGTTCTCGGAGCCTCCGACCTGGCACCCGGTTTCCCTGCCTAGACGAGTGATCGTCAACCACCTCGCCGCCCAGCGAACCCCATTCCTTTGGAGGATGCATGGAAATCGACCTACGTGATGCTTCGATCGGCTTCGTCAGTACCTATCCGCCCACTATCTGCGGCTTGGCGAGTTACACGGCCTCTTTGCTCAACGCCGTCGCCCACGACCGACGATCCCGGTTTGGTCTCGGCGTTGTGGGCCTGTCGGACCAATCCCGACGCGGCAGCCTGCCTGACGAGGTTTTCCATCACCGGATCGGCGACGAATCTTCACTCAACGCTGCGGCACGAGTTCTGAATACGTACGATACCGTTTCGATCCAGCATGAGTTCGGGATCTTCGGTGGACGCGACGGCGCCGAGGTGCTCGACCTCGTTTCGAAGCTCACCGTGCCGACGGCCGTGACGTTCCACACGGTGCTCGATCGCCCCACCGAGAATCAGCGCATGATTATCGACAGCCTCTCTGAGCGAGCCGATCGTATGGTGGTGATGAGCCAGACCGCATCAGACAGGCTGATCCTTCGGTACGGCGTCGACCCGCGAGATGTCGAGGTGGTCCCTCACGGGGCGGACGCACTCTTCGCCGGTCCTTCGCTGGTCACCAGCGGTCGCCCCCTGGTACTGACGTGGGGTCTGATCGGACCGGGCAAAGGCTTGGAGTCGGTGATTGAGGGTCTAGCCAGCCTGGTAGATCTCGACCCGCGTCCGCGCTACTTGATCGCCGGCGCGACCCACCCCAATGTACGCGCTGCCTCCGGCGAGTCCTACCGGGAAAGTCTGATCGAGCTGGTCCACCGCCTCGGCTTAGAGGACGTGGTCGAGTTCGACGACAGATACCTCGATCGAAAGAGCCTGGCCCGGTTGGTACGTACCGCTGATCTGGTCGTGCTCCCGTACGCATCAGTCGAACAGGTGACCTCGGGAGTCCTCGTGGAGGCAATCGCCGCCGCCAAACCGGTAATCGCGACCGGATTTCCTCATGCCGTCGAATTGCTCTCGGGAGGTGCCGGCGTCACTGTGCCACATGGCGACTCCAGCGCGCTGAGCACAGCACTGCGACGGCTTCTAGTCGACCGTCGGTTGAGGTCGCAGATGGCTCGAGAGGCGCAGCGACTGGCCGACGGATGGTATTGGCCGACCATCGGCAGACGATTTGGGTCGATGATGTCAGCCATAGCTGCGGGCGACCAGTTCGCCCCTTCGCAGACGGCACCGGAGGTCGCCCGTGTCGCCGGATAAACGGGGCGCCGCCACCGGTCATCCGTCCTACTCTCTGCCCGCGGTCAATCGGACCGCGATACCACTCCCGGAATTCGGGCACCTTCGCAAGCTCACCGACGAAAAGGGAGTCTGGGAGCATGCCCGGATTTTGGCGCCGCGCACCGAACATGGGTTCTGCACCGACGACAATGCGCGTGCCCTATTGGTCGTGTGTCGGCAACCGTCGCCCCCCGCCGCTCTGGAGGATCTCGCCTCCATCTACCTCCGGTTCGTGCTGGAAGCCCGGACCGGTTCCGGTCACTTCCACAATCGCCGCAATGCCGCCGGCGCGTGGATAGACGATGTCGGCAGCGATGACAGCCAGGGACGAGCCTGGTGGGGACTCGGTGCTGTGGCCCGGATGGGGCCGAGAGAGTCTATGCGCAAGGCAGGCGTAGATGCTTTCGCCACATGCGCCTCGTTCGACTCTCCTCACCTTCGGGCCAACGCCTACGCCACCCTTGGCGCGGCCGAGATGCTCTTGGCCAATCCGGATAACGCCGCGGCCGCCCAGCTTCTCAGACAGACCTCGGGACGCATCGCCGATGCGGCTCGCCAGAGGATCCCCTGGCCGGAAGACCGCCTCACCTACGACAACGCCCGCTTGCCGGAAGCGCTCCTGGCGGCGGGGGCGTGGCTCGGCAACCGGCGGCTCATTGCAACCGGTCTCCGGCTTCTCGAGTGGCTGGTTCGGATCGAAAGCAGCGACGACCACTTCAGCTTCGCTCCAGCCGCCGGATGGAGTCCGGCCGAGGCGCGCCCCGGATTCGATCAGCAACCGATCGAGGCCGAAGCGATGGCCGCAGCCTGCTACCGAGCATGGTCCATCACCAGCGATCCGGTCTGGAGGATTCGAGCCATCAGCGCGGTCCAATGGTTCATGGGACGGAACGACAGCGGGATGGTGCTCTACGACGAGAACACCGGAGGAACCAGCGATGGCCTGATGGAACGGTCGGTCAATGAGAATCGCGGCGCCGAGTCGACACTTGCCGGGCTCGCCGCGCTGCAGATCGCGGCCATGTGTACCACGGTGGATCTCGGGGCGGGAACCAACTAATGCCGACTCTTCCGGTCACGCGATCGCAAGTTCGTCTCCTGATGGACCCCCACCGGCTCATCGCAAAGCCGTACATTCCCGAAGAAGATGGCGGCGGGGGAAACGTCCGCGTTGACCGGTTGGTCCACCGGGTCCTGGCGTTGCCCCCGGCTGAGGTGACCGACACGCTCGAGGAGCTGCGAGAGCGTTTCGGTGAGCGACATGTCGACCTTGACGAGGTCTTCACTCACGGGTTCCTGGCGGTGGCCCATTTGGTTCCCGACGTGACCGGCCTTCCCGATGATATGCGCAGGCTCATCGGCGCCTATTTCGTTCATGAGTACTCGCTCGAGGGGGCTGCGCTCACCAATCCTTCGATCGTGCCCGATCTCGACCAGACCGGCGTGCCCGTCGGGTCGCTCCGGGTCATCATCAGCCTCCGAGCGGTTGGCGAGGGCCACATTTCGTCGGTCGAATTCCGCACAGGAATGGTGGGGCCGAATGGAGACATCGACGTCGCCGCAGCGGGTCCCCCGATAACCGGATTTCGCCAATCACCAATATTCGACAGGGCACTGTTCACGGCCAAGCTCACCGACATGGGTGCCACCAATGATCTCGTCTACCGCGTGCTGGTCAACCTCGAGGATCGGTTCACGATGGCGGACCTCGATGCGGCACTCACCAACCTTGGCTCGCACGAGGCCTCCGCAAATGCGGTGCACCATGTCACCCAGGTGATGCACTGGCTGGCCTCGTCCAACTACGAGCTCGCGTTTCCGCCGGAATCTGAGGTGTCGCAGCGAGTCCTTTTCCCACACGGACCGACCGAGAGCCGCGGCATGGAAGACGCCAGACTGGTTCGATTCGTCCAGCCGGACGGGACGATCGTCTACTACGCCACCTACACCGCCTATGACGGCTTCAACATCCTGCCCCAGCTCATAGAGACCACCGACTTCCTGGCCTTTCGAATCGCCACCCTCAACGGACCGGCTGCCGTGAACAAGGGGATAGGCATCTTTCCGCGCCACATCGCGGGGCGGTACGCGGCCCTGGCCAGATGCGACGGTGAAAGCAACTTCCTGATGCTGTCGGATCACATCCGGTTCTGGCATGACGCCGAGCAGATCCAGATGCCCACCCGTCCCTGGGAGCTGATGCAAATCGGCAACGCCGGCGCTCCCCTCGAAACCGAAGCCGGCTGGCTGGTCGTCACGCACGGGGTTGGCCCGATGCGGCAATACGCCCTTGGCGCCATCTTGCTCGACATCGACGACCCGTGCCGAGTGATCGGCCACCTCAGCGAGCCTCTCTTGGTCCCAAACGAAGACGAGCGCAATGGGTATGTGCCCAACGTCGTCTATTCGTGCGGATCGCTCATTCACGGCAACAGGCTCGTGATCGCCTACGGTGCGTCCGACACTTCTACGACCTTTGCAACGGTTCCGGTGGACGCGCTGCTCGAAGAGTTGACCTGAGCCAATTCCTTCGTCACTCCGCAAGTATCCTGCGGTACAAAGCCAGGTAGTCGTCGACCATCCTGGCCGCATCGAACCGGTCTTCGATCGAATGCCGAATAGCAGGACGGTCGAGTTCACCAGTGTCGCTCACCGCGGCCACGGCCTCATCCGTGGTCGAGACCAAGTACCCGTTGACACCCGGCCGGATGATTTCGGGCATCGATCCGCGTGGATGCGCAATGACCGGTGTTCCGCACGCCATTGCCTCGACCACACTGAACCCGAACGGCTCGTCGAAGTCGATGAGATGAAGGAGCGCCCGCGCCGCCCCTAGAACCTCCTGGCGTTGCTTCGGGCCCACCGCGCCTAGGTAGGTAACGCGGTCCCCATCGATGTGGGGCGCCACGGAGCGCTCGAAGTACTCGTGGTCTTGGACAATACCGGCAATCACGAGCGGAACCCCTGCCCGCTGTGCGACGTCGATGGCTGACGCGGTCCCCTTGTCGGGATGGATCCGCCCGAAGAAAACCAAGGAGTCACCGCCGGGCCCAACTCGGAACGATTCGATATCGATACCGTGGTGGATCGTCGCCGCGTAAGGCAG
Organism: Acidimicrobiia bacterium; assembly: GCA_029287195.1. Classification (GTDB taxonomy): domain Bacteria; phylum Actinomycetota; class Acidimicrobiia; order Spongiisociales; family UBA5794; genus JAAETI01. The sequence goes on from JARFRN010000222.1 coordinate 9,263, forward strand.
AGCAGGATGCCGGTCGGCGTGGCTGATTGCGACGTAGAGAACACGGTCGGCGTACTCCAGGTACACCGGCAGCGTGGCATCAGAAGCAAAGCCGTGGATCGTGGTAACGACCGGCGTATCGACCAGTCTCGTGTATGTGAGCGGGAGAAAGTCGAAACTGTTGTGGATCAGGTCGAACTCCGCGGCGCGCTCGAAGACAGCGGCAATGTGGAGCGCTTCCCATGTCTTGGCGTCGAGACTGGGATCCTCCGAATAGCCCGTAGGGGCCACGCCCACCAACTGTGCCGAGGTAACCGAGTCTGCGGTGGCGAAGAGGGTTACATCGACACCACGCGAGACGAGGCCC
>JARFRN010000245.1 GCA_029287195.1 Acidimicrobiia bacterium
AGTCGGTGGCATCGAGCTTGCGCACGAGCGCCTTGTACTCGTCGCTGATGTCGGCGGAGTCCGCACTTTTGAAGTTGGCACGCGCTTGCTCTTTTTGCGCAGCCATCATTCGCTCGAACTCCTCCAGATCGAGCCGGAAACCGCGCTCCGCCAGGATCTCTTCGGTGAGTTCCCGCGGGAAGCCGTGGGTGTCGTGCAGCCTGAAGGCTACGTCGCCCGCAAGGGTTCCCCCGTCTTCGAGTGGCTCCAGGGCCTCGTCGAGCAGCTGATGCCCTGATTCCAGAGTGCGCCGGAATCGTCCCTCCTCTCTCTCAGCCATCTCCAGGATGGCGTCACGCCGCGCCACGAGGTCTGGATATGCCTCTCCCATCGCCGCTACCGTCGCATCCACCAGGATCGGCATCACGTTGTCTTTGGAGCCGAGCAGCACCGCGTGTCGCACCGCGCGGCGCAGCAGCCTTCGCAGCACGTAGCCCCGCCCCTGATTGGACGGCACAACCCGATCGGCGATGAGGAAAGTAACCGCACGGCCGTGGTCCCCCAGAATCCGCAAGCTCACATCGCTACGCTCCTCGGCTTCGAATCGAGTACCGGTTGCCGCTTCGGCTGCAGCAATGATGCGTCGTAACTCATCAGTGTTGAAGACGCTGTCGACGCCTTGCAGCACGGTTGCCAACCGCTCTAGACCGGCCCCCGTATCGATGTTCTTGGCGGGTAAGTCACCGACGACGCGATATGGCTCGTCCTGGACGTTCTGCATGAAGACCAGGTTCCATATCTCCATGAACCGCTCTTCATCGACCGCCGGGCCGCCGTCGGGGCCGTAAGCCGGACCCTTGTCGAAAAAGATCTCAGAAGAAGGACCGCATGGCCCGGGAATCCCCATCTGCCAGAAATTGTCACGGTCGCGGCGCTGCAAGCGCGCCGGATCTATGCCGACCCCGTCGATCCAGATCTCCGCCGCTTCGTCGTCAGAGAGATGCACCGTGAACCACAGTCGCTCGGGATCCAGCCCGAAACTCTCCGTGACTAGCTCGTACGCCCAGGGGATTGCCAACTCTTTGAAGTAGTCGCCAAAGGAGAAGTTGCCCAGCATCTCGAAGAACGTCAGGTGGCGGGCGGTGGTACCAACGATGTCAATGTCCTCGGTGCGGCCGCATTTCTGCACGCTAACGGCGCGCACGTACGGCGGGGTCTCCTCTCCGAGCAGGTACGGCTTGAATGGAACCATGCCGGCAACTGTCAGCAACAGCGTGGGGTCGATGGGTATGAGCGACGCGCTAGGTACGACGGCGTGGTCTCGGGCCGCAAAGAAGTTCTGGAAGGTTGTGCGGATCTCTTGGCTGTTCATCGAGCTGGAAGGTTAGCGGCGCTCTAGCCGGCTTCTTCAAGCATGTCGCTGCAGCGCCGTCCGAGTTGCGACAGCGGCACCTCAGTTGAGCGCCCCGTGGCCAGCATCTTCACTTGCGCAGTCTGGCTATCCCACTCGTCTTCTCCGATGATGACCGCCAGCCGGTGGCCGCGGCGGTCCGCGTACTTCATCTGTGCGCCCAGTTTCCTGGCTTCGGGGTAGAGCTCTACCGAGAGTCCGGCGGCCCTGAGCTCGGCAGCCAGGCCCAGATAGTCACCGACGCGCTCCGGAACGAATAACGCTACGAAAACGTCCGCTGCGGCCGCACTCTCGTCGACCATCCCCAGCTCCTCCATGGCCGCAATCAACCGATCGACGCCGAGCGATCCGCCGATTCCGGGCAGCCGTTGCTTGGTATACAACGACGCCAGGTCGTCGTACCTTCCACCCGAGCAAACGCTGCCGATACCCGGTAGATCCGCAAGGAATGTCTCGTATACGGTGCCGGTGTAGTAGGCGAGTCCACGGGCAATGCTGACATCGACCCTGATCCGCTCTTCGGGAATTCCGGAGGCACGCACTCCGGCCAGGACCTCTTCGACCGCAGCCAGGCCCGTTTGGGCTCTCGGTGAGGAGCCGACGATTGCAGGCAGAGCGGCAACGACTTCGTCATTGGTGCCGGTGAGCCCGGCGAGAGCGAGAATCGAATTGACCTGTTGATCGCTGGTGCCGGCGGCGCGCCGAAGCTCTTCGCTCACGCCGTGAGGGCCGATCTTGGGCATCTTGTCGAGGGCACGGAGCACCACAGCTGCCTGATCTTCGAGGCCCAGCTTGTCCAGTAGTCCGTTGAGCAGGCTCCTATTGTTGAAATGAATTGTGAAACCCTCGAAACCGAGAGCCGCAAACAGGTCGTGGACGACTACCAGCGTCTCTACATCCGCCAGCAGACTCTCCGTTCCGATGGTGTCGAAATCGAACTGCACAAATTCGCGATAACGGCCACGTTGTGTGTTCTCCCCACGCCATACCGGACCGACGTGGTAGCGCTTGAAAGGTGTTCCCAACCGGCGAACGTGCTGTGCGGCAAATCTCGCCAGGGGCACGGTCAGGTCGAATCGCATGGCAACGTCCCGTCCGCCGTGGTCCTCGAAACGGTACATCTGGCGGTCGCTTTCTTCGCCGCCTTTCCCGAGGAGGATCTCGCTGTACTCGAGTACGGGTGTATCGATCGGGGCAAAGCCGAAGTTGCGGCAGACGCTCCGGGCCGTCTCGATGACTTGTTCCCGGGCCGCCATTGTCTGTGGCAGATAATCGCGGAATCCCTTGAGGGTGCGCGGTGGGATGATGCTCATTGCGATTCCTGGTTGCCGGGTTGGAGAGCATCTGCGGCGTTGTCTAGTGCCTGCGCAAAGCCCCGTAGCCCTGAATTGGCGAGGTTGCGCGGCGTGAGACGCTCCCGCGCCTTGCGTACCTGATTGGCTAGGTAGCTGAGCAGACCGGTCGCAGTGATCGCGCCCAAGACAAACCAGCGAAACCTTGTGAACATATCCCCAGCCTACTTCCGTGATCGTTTGCCCAAACGGGCATCGATTTCATCGAGCCGCTGCCGGACCGCCTCTTCATCACCGCGGTCGCCGGGGCGAAAGAGAATCGCCCCGACGGCAGCGTCGGGCAGATACTGCTGCGGCACCACTCCGCTCGGATTGCTGTGCGGGTAGCGATAGTCGACGCCGTCGCCCAACGATCGCTGTCCTGCCGCGGCGGCCGACCGCAGATGGGGCGGGACAGCCGCCGACGCGGTTCGCTCTATCAGGTCACGGGTCGCGATCATCGCGGTGGCAATGGTGTTGGACTTGGGCGCGGTCGCCAGATAGACCGCAGCGTGCGTCAGGGCGTAAGCACCTTCCGGCAATCCGATCAGCTCGATGGCACGATAGGCGTCTGTGGCGATTCCTAGAGCCCGGTGGTCGGCCAGTCCGATGTCCTCGGAGGCAAGGATGACCATACGCCTGGCGATGAATTTGGGGTCTTCGCCGGCCTCCAGCATGGTATGCAGCCAGTACAGGGCGGCATCGGGGTCTGAGCCACGCACGCTCTTGATGAAAGCCGAGATGACGTCGTAGTGGCGATCTCCGGCCTTATCGTATCTAATCACGCGACGCTGTAGAGCCTCTACTACATCGTCGTCGGCGACGGTGCTGCGTCCCGCCCCTCGCACAACTGTTGCTGCCACGTCGAGCGTGTTGAGGGCCAGCCGGGCGTCCCCTCCGACTCGCTCCGCAATAACCTCGAGAACGCCGTCGGGGATCTCGAGATCCTGCCCGGGGCCCCGTACCGGATCATCTCTGGCGGCACGCAGAACCATCAGTACATCGTCGGGGTCGAGGGCCTCGGTACGGAAGATGGTACAGCGAGAAATCAGAGGGGAATTGACCTCGAAGAACGGGTTCTCGGTCGTCGCTCCCACCAAAATCACGGTTCCGTTTTCAACTCCGGGGAGCAGAGCGTCTTGCTGTGCCTTATTGAATCGATGGATCTCGTCGATGAACAGCACCGTGCGACCTCGCCCTTCCTCGAGGCGCTGCCGCGCACCTGCCAGCACGGCTCTGACGTCCTTGACACCCGCCGAAGTCGCCGACAACTCTGCGAAATAGGCCTTGGCTGCCTTTGCGGTGAGCCGGGCCAGGGTTGTCTTGCCGGTTCCGGCTGGACCCCACAGAATCAGCGAACTCGGCTTTGCGGAGTCGAGCAGAGATCTGAACGCCGTGCCCTCCCCCACCAGATGATCCTGCCCGGCTATCTCGTCGAGTGACCGAGGTCGCATGCGCGCAGCCAGCGGAGCAGCTGCCAGCCGGTTTTCGGCCCTCTCCTCGGCAAACAGGTCGTCCTGCGAAGTCACGATTCGTGCTGCTAGGACGACTCGGAAGGCACCGCATCAGTCTGCGACGCCGACCACTCTGCCTTGACATCGGCCCTGACCTCGATCCCGAGTTCTTCGAGTTGCCCTTCGTCGACCCGGCCCGGTGCACCGGTCAGCGGATCTGCTCCCGTTTGCGTCTTCGGGAACGGCATCACCTCGCGAATGTTCGGCTCGTTCTGCAGGATCGCGACCAACCGGTCGACGCCGATGGCGAAACCGGCATGCGGCGGTGTGCCGTAGCGCAGCGCCTCCATGAACCAGCCAAAACGCGCCTGCGCTTGCTCCTGTGAGATCCCGAGTATCTCGAATACCTGGGCCTGGACCTCGGGATCGTGGATTCTGACACTGCCGGACCCGAGCTCAGCCCCGTTGAGAACCATGTCGTAGGACTTGGAAATAGCGGTGTCCGGGGAGGTGCGCATCTCTTCGACATCCACTGGGGCGGTGAATGGATGGTGCGCGGGCGCCAACCCACCGTCGGCGGCGTGCTCGAAGACGGGAAAGTCGACGATGAACAGGAACTCGAGGTCATCGTGCCGCGCCGGCTGCCCGAGATCGAGCCGCAGCTGCCCGAGCACTCCCACCGCGGTATGGAAATCGTCGGCAACAACCAACAGCGCATCGCCCGGTTGTGCCTCCATCGCAGACACCAAGCCCGTCAGCTCCTCTGATCTGAGAAACTTCGCCACCGGAGAGCGGACGCTTCCGTTTTGCTCGACAACCATCCAGAAGAGACCCTTGGCACCCAGATCCTTGGCCTGATCAACGAGCTTGTCGAAGCCGGTACGGGACAATCCCTGGTTGCCGACGTTGAGGCCGCGCACTGTGCCGCCGCTTGCCATGTTGTCGGCAAAGACGCGGAACTCGGAGTCGGCGAACAACTCATCGAGGTTCTGAATTTCCATCCCGAACCGGACGTCGGGCTTGTCGGTCCCGTAGCGCGTCATCGCCTCGTTGTAGGTCATCCGTGGGATCGGTCGAGGTATGTCGACTCCCCTGACCTCACGCACCACACCCGCTGCGATCGCCTCCAGCGTGTCGAGCACCCCTTCCTGGTCCCAGAAAGAGCCCTCGAGGTCGAGCTGCGTGAACTCGACCTGCCGGTCCGAGCGGAAATCCTCATCGCGATAGCAGCGTGCGATCTGGTAGTAGCGCTCCACTCCGGCGACCATGAGGAGCTGCTTGAACAGCTGTGGCGATTGCGGCAGCGCGTAGAACTGTCCGGGACGGAGGCGACTGGGCACAAGCATGTCACGTGCCCCCTCAGGCGTCGACACGACCAGGGTAGGGGTCTCCACCTCGAGAAATCCGCGTTCTTCCATGACGTGACGCATTGCCCTGATCACCGCCGAGCGGGCGCGTAGATTGGCCGCCATCCGATCGCGACGCAGGTCTAGATAGCGGTACTTGAGGCGGCGTACCTCATCTGCATCAAATCGATCGTCGAGTTGGAACGGCAGTACGTCTGCCGCCGACAGAACATCGAGTATGGCGACCGCCACCTCGATCTCCCCGGTTACCATCTCAGGATTCTTGGTACCTTCCGGGCGAGCCCGCACCCGGCCGGTGACCGATATGCAGAACTCGGTGCGCAGGCTGCGCAAGACCTCAGAGGATGCTGGAGCTTCATCAGGGTTGACCACGATCTGGACGATGCCCGACGCATCCCGCAGATCGATGAAGGCAACTCCGCCGTGGTCCCGCCGTCGCGCCACCCAACCGGCGAGTTGCACTTCCGCCCCAACGTCGTCGGCGCGCAGCGTTCCGCCGTGTCTGGTCCTGTACGTCGTCATGAGGTCCTCGCTATATGCCGGTCCGCCTCACCGGTGTCCCAACCCAACGAGGAAGGGATTGGTGAGGCGTTCGCGCGCGATCGTAGTCGCCGGGCCGTGTCCCGGAAGAACCCTCGTCTCATCACTGAGTGTTAGCACCCGAGTCGCCATTGACGTCATCAGCTGGTCGTAGTTCCCGCCCGGCAGATCGGTTCTGCCGATGGATCCTGCGAACAGTTGGTCGCCGGCGAACAGAACGCCTTCTGCCGACACGTGAAAACAGCAATGCCCGGGAGTGTGGCCCGGAGTATGCACCACATCGAAGTCGATGCCGGCAAGTGACAGCGTCGTTCCGTGCTCGAGCGCCATCCACGAGTCGGGCGGGTCGAATCCGCCCTCGAGCCACTCGGGGATCAATCCGCCGAAGAGTGAGCGCAGCTGGGACAGTGGATCGGCTGCCAACCACTCATCGTCGGGATGGAGATACGCCTTGACGGCCCAGCGATCCGTGAAAAGCCCGGCACCACCGGCGTGATCGATGTGGGCGTGGGTCAGCAATAGCGCTTCCGGATAGAGATCGTTCCGTGCCAGCAGATCGGCGATACCCTCCAGTTCGGAAGGAGCGTCGACCACCACACAAGGACCCCCGGAATCCGGCGCAATCACATAGCAATTGGTTTCTGCCAGCCACAACGAGCGTCCGTCGATGAGGAGACTCATCAGCCGGAGCCCTGCGGGATCAACCGGTAGGCATCGAATACTCCGTCGACGCGACGCGCCTCCGCGACGACCCGCTCCAGTTGTTGCGAATCCGAGAGCTGCACCTCGAACCGGAGGATCGCCACCCGATCCCTGCCCGTCGCCGACGACGCCGCTTGGATGTTGCCACCGTGGTCGGCGATGACCTCGGTCACGTCGCGCAACAGCTTGGGACGGTCGAGGGCCTCGATTTGGATCCAGGCGAAGAATGACCCCGCGTAGTCGGCGTCCCAGGAAACGTCGATGATCCGCTCCGCCCTGTCGCCCAGAGCTCCGATGTTGGCGCAGTCGGCGCGGTGCACCGAAACTCCCCTGCCGACGGTGACGAACCCGATGATCTCGTCTCCAGGAACCGGTGCACAGCAGCGGGCCACCCGAACCATCATGTCGTCCATTCCCTCTACGGTGATCCCACCGGTCGGCCGTCTTTGCTGCGGGCGCGGCGGCGGGCTCAGCAAATCCTCTTCCTGACCACCGATACCGTGCAGCCTTTCGAGGCGACCGATGACGGTCAGTGGGCTCAGTCGCCCATCGCCTACAGCCGCATAGAGGCCTTCAACGTCTTTGTAGCCGCAGTCTTTGGCAACCGGCTCTAATGCCTCGTCACGCTTGAAGGCGTCCACAGGAAGGGCGGAACGACGCAAGGCGCGGACGATCGCGTCACGTCCTTCGCTGAGGGCGGTCTCGCGCCGCGCCTTGGTATACCACTGGCGTATCTTCGTCGACGCCCTTGGTGACTTGACGAAATCGAGCCAGTCCCGGCTGGGTCGGGCGTCTGCGGCTTTGGTGGTAATGATTTCGACGATGTCACCTGAGTGGAGCTCCGAGTTCAGCGGCGCCAGCTTGCCGTTTACCTTGGCTCCAACACAGCGGTGACCGACATCTGTGTGGATGCGATACGCAAAGTCGACGGGCGTGGCCCCGAGTGGAAGCACCTGAACATCGCCTTTGGGCGTTAGCGCAAAGACCTCGTCTGCGTACAGATCCAGCTTCAGGTTGGCCAGGAACTCTTGCGGGTCGGTCGCTTCTTCCTGCAGGAAGCGGAGATCAGCAATGAATTGCGGGTCGGTAGTGCGATCCCCGTCCTTGTAGCGCCAGTGTGCCGCGATGCCGTACTCCGCCCGCGAGTGCATATCGTGGGTCCGGATCTGTATCTCCAGAGCCTTGCCATCCGGCCCGAGGACCGTGGTGTGCAAGCTTTGATAGAGGTTGAACTTAGGCATCGCAATGTAGTCTTTGAACCGGCCCTGGATCGGTGCCCATAGCGTGTGCACTAGACCCAGAACCGCATAACAGTCACGCACCTCGTTCACCAAGACCCGAATCCCGATCAGGTCGTAGATCTCTTCGAACTCGAGCCCGCTGTTCATCATCTTGCGATAGATCGAGTAGAGGTGTTTGGGGCGGCCGGTGACGGTTGCCTCGATGCCCTGTGCCGCCAGTTCGTCGCGAACCTGATTCATCACCTTTTCGACGTCTGCCTCTCGCCGCGGAGCTCGGCGGCGTATCAACTCTTCGAGTTCGGTCATGCGTTTCGGATAGAGCTCACGAAAGCAGAGCTCTTCCATCTCGTGCTTGATCTCCTGCACACCGAGTCTGTGAGCGAGTGGGGCATAGACTTCGATCGTTTCCAAAGCGATCCGCTGTCTCTTCGCTTCGGGGAGCGGCTCCAGAGTGCGCACATTGTGTAGCCGATCTGCAAGCTTGATGAGGAGAACTCGAATGTCCTTTGCCATCGCAATGGCCATCTTGCGAATCGTCGCGGCCTGGTGTTCTTCGGCGGACGAGAAGCGGATTCGATCCAGCTTGGTGACGCCGTCGATGAGCCCGGCAACCTCGGCCCCGAACTGCTCTTCGGTGTCTTCCAGCGAGATGTCGGTGTCCTCGACCGTGTCATGGAGGATGGCGGCTATCAGCGTCGCTTCGTCCATGCCGTAACTGGCAAGGATCTCAGTAACGATCAGCGGGTGAGTGATGAAGGGATGGCCGGAACGGCGCATCTGGCCTGCGTGGGCCTCCTTGGCGACGTGGTAGGCACGCCTGATTTGGGCAGTGCCGGCCCCCGGGTAATGCATCTCGAACTCAGCGAGGACCCTGGCAAGGTGGATTTCCGGATCGGTCTCGACCGTCTCAGGAAGCGCCATACCTAACCACCGCATGGACATCGACCCCGCCCAGCCGCTCCCTGCCTCCGAGGAAGGCCAGCTCGGCCAGAACCGTGAACCCGACGACATGGGCTCCGAGTGCACGGATCAGATCGGTCGTTGCCCGGCCCGTGCCTCCGGTAGCCAGGACGTCATCGACAACGAGCACGTTGTCTTCCGGGACGGCTGCATCGCGATGAATTTCGACGCGGTCCGTGCCGTATTCGAGATCGTAGACCTGGTGGTGAACATCGTGCGGGAGCTTCCCGGGTTTCCTCACCGGGACAAACCCGGCTCCGAGTCGCAGCGCAATGGGCGCAGCGAAAATGAACCCGCGAGCTTCGACACCGACAACCTTGGTAACGCCGCTGTTTCGATACGGTTCGATCATCGCATCGAGAGCCTCGTTGAATGCGGCATGGTCGCCGAGCAACGGGGTGATGTCCTTGAACACGATGCCGGGCTCTGGGAAATCCGGGACATCGCGGATAAACGAGCGCATTCTTGTTTCGATCACAAGTGCAGTCTACCGGCGCCGCCGCCGCTGCTTGGGAGCCCGCGGCTCGGCCCCGCTGCCACGTACCTCGGTGGCAGTCGCTGCCGCCACTTCGGTGGTCAACACAGTTGCCCCGCTGCGCCGCGCAACTCGGCGCTGCATCCGCTGCCACTCCGGCTCCCGCTCCTTCCATTCGGTGAGCAGGGGAGCCGCGACGAATATCGACGAGTAGGTCCCGGCGGCAATACCGATGAAGAGGGCCAGAGCGAACTCGCGCAGCGTTGCCGCACCCAGCAGGTACGAGCCGACAATCAGCAAGCTTCCAATGGGAAGCAAGGAAGTTGCCGACGTGTTCAGCGACCTCATCAGGACCTGATTCAGAGATAGGTTGACGATCTCGGTGAATGTGTGCCGGCTCCCCAACTCATGGACATTCTCCGTGACCTTGTCGAAGACAACCACGGTGTCGTACAGCGAATAACCGAGGATGGTGAGAATGGCGATGACGGTTGCCGGAGTGACCTCGAATCCAACCAGCGAGTAGATACCTGCGGTGATGATGAGGTCGTGAAACAACGCCGCCAAGGCTCCCATCGCCATTTTCCACTCGAAGCGCCAGGTGATAAAAAGCGCGACCACCACCAAGAAGATCACCAAGGCCTCTACGGCTCGCCTCGTAATCTCTGATCCGAAGGTGGGTCCGACCGCGTCGATGGTTGTGTCGTTCTCGTCTACTCCGGCGACTGACGCCACGGTAGCAACCAGGGCATTGCGGTCTCCGACCGACAGTGCCTCGGTCTGGACGACAACAACCTCGCTCCCATCGCGTTCGCTGCGGATCTGAACTCGAGCGCCTTCTTGGCCGATGGCACTGAGCTCGCCCCGATACTCGGCAACGTCAACTCCTGTTGTATTGGGCGCTTCGACGATGGTTCCGCCGGTGAAGTCGACACTGCCGTCGAGGCCGCGGACCAGTAGCGAGAGCAACGAGATTGCGATCAGCGCACCCGAGATCACGAAGTAGCGGTACCGGTATCGCATGAAGTCGAACTCGGTCTCACCTCGGTACAGAGATCTCCACAGGCTCATACCGGCACCACCTCATCGGCCGTACGACCCATGGCGCCGCGCACGCTGATGGCGCCGCCTTCGCCCAGGCGGCTGCGCACCAGCAACTGGGCGGCGGGCCGGGTGAAGTAATACGCCACGAAGATATCGACAACAGTTGCGATGCCGAGGGTGAGGGCGAAGCCCTTGACGGGCCCGATCGCAAGTAGCCACAGCAGGAAGGAACCCATCAGAGTCACCGAGTCGGCAGTCACGATTGTGTGGAAGGCGCGCTTGAAGCCGTAGTCGACCGCCGGGCGAAGCGCCCGCCCCCTGCGGTGCTCCTCCTTGATCCTCTCGAAGAAGACAATATATGAATCGGCAGTGATGCCGATCGAGACGATGATTCCTGTCACACCGGCCAGCGTCAGCGTGGTGCCCTGGAAACGGCTGAGCAGAATGATGATCGACATCACCAGCGAGCCAAAGACGGTCAAACCGATTACTGCAATGAGTCCGAGGGCGCGGTAGTAAGCCAGCAAGGCCAGCGCTACCAAGGCAAGACCGGCGGCACCCGCAATCAAGCCGGCACGCAGCGCGTCAGAGCCGAGGCTGGCTGAGACCGATCCTTCGCTCTCCCGCTCGAAGGTAGTGGGCAGGGCACCGTAGCGCAGCACGGTCGCCAGATCTTCGGCTTCTTCCTGAGAATCTTCCGATTGGCCCATGGTGATGACGACGGTGTCGGCAGGAAGCGTCTCGCCGAACCCGACCTCAGCTGCAATCTGCGGTGCTGAGATCACCGTCCCATCGAGCACGATCGCCATCTGGCGGCGCGGATCTCCGACCGCATACGTCGATAGCTGCGCTGTTGCCTCTTCGAATTTCGTCCCGCCTTCGGAAGTGAACGATGGATCAACCGTCCAGCCACCACCGCCGCCGATGGAAACTCCTCCAAAACCCGGATCTGCACCAGTGATGTCGGCTCCGGTGAGAAAAGCCGGACCGAGCTTGTATATGAGGCCGGTGGTGGGATCTTGCAGATAGACCGTTCGGGTCGAGTCGTAGACGAGGCTGATCCCGGTCTCAGGGTCAATATCGTCCGGGATCACGGGAGGCTGAGTTGTGGTTGTCGTCGTGGTGGTTGTCGTGCCGTCACCGGTCGCGCCATCATCGGACGGCGCCGTCGTGGTCGTTGCCAGCGACTCGGGTAGCGGGAGCGTGCCGTCGAGAAATGCGGGACTAACGACCTGCACATCCAGTACCGGTCGAAAAGAGAGCTGGCCGGTCGTACCGACGGCGGAAAGAGCACGTTCTCTGTCCTCTACGCCCGGGAGCTGCACGAGGATACGGCGATCACCCTGAACCGAGATCTCGGGTTCCTGCACCGCACCCAGATTCTCGATCCGGCGCCGCATGGTCTCGACCGCCTGGTCGAGCACGTCACGATCAGTTCCTTCCGGTGCTGCCAGCACCACGGAGAAGCCACCTTGAAGGTCGAGGCCCAGTTTGGGCTCCCAACCGGCGGACAGCATTGCCGCGGCCGAGCCCCACGCCACAACGAGCGCCAGTATCAGCGAAATCCAGAGAGCTCGACGGTTCACGCCTCCTGGTCCCCCAGCTTCTCTGCTATCGCCCGGGAGGTGATGGTGAGGTTGGTGCCACCACCGACATCGATGACTACCTCGTCGCCGTCGACGCGGGTCACGCGGCCGAAGATGCCGCCGATGGTCCTGATCTGGTCGCCTGCCTGGACTGAATTGCGCAGTTGCTGCATCTGTCGCTGACGGCGACGTTGCGGCAGGATGAGGGCTACGTAGAAGAGACCACCGAAGATGATCAGCGGCAGCAGCAGGCCGAGCACTGACCCGGTCGAATCTCCACTCTCTTCTGTTGCAAGCAGCAACCCGGTCAGGATCGCGTGGTACGGCACAGGAGCCTCCAGTGGGAACTACACCCGATCCGTCTTGCGGTACGGGCGCCATAGGTTAGTGCGCTCCACAATAAGCGTGAATTCAGTTTGCTCAACGAGCCAGTCGGCAGGTTAGGTCACTCGCCGGCCGACCGCGATCCGAGGATGTCACTGCGAAACTCGGCGAAGGTCTGGTCGGCAATAGCGCTGCGGATGGCAACCATGAGATCGAGCGTGTAGGTGAGGTTGTGCAGCGACAGCAACCGGGGCCCGAGGAACTCCTTGGTCGCAAAGAGATGCCGCACGTACCCTCGGCTGTAGCGTCGGCAAGTAACACACCGGCAATTCGGATCTATGGGTTCGGTCGAGTTGATCCACTCGGCCCGCTTGATGCTGTAGTCACCACGCCGGCTCAGAACCTTTCCGTGCCGCGCCAAGCGGGTGGGCAGGACGCAGTCGAACAGATCGACGCCTCTGGCGACGCAGTCGAGGATTCCTTCGGTGTCGCCCAGCCCCATGACATACCGGGGCGCAGTTTCGGGCAATTCGTCCACCACAGCCTCGACGGCAGCGTTGCGTGCATGTGGAGTCTCTCCAACCGACAAACCGCCGATACCGAAACCGGCAAACCCGAGGGACGCGGTGGCTGCGGCGGAACGGGCCCGCAGTTCCGGATCCGAGCCACCCTGGACAATCCCCCAGAGAGCACGATCGTCCCGTGCCTTGGCTGCAAGCGAGCGCTCGGCCCAGCGCAACGTCCGCTCCATGGCAGCCCGGGCCTCCTGCTCCGCAGCGGGCAGCCCGATCAAGACGTCGAGAACCATTGCTATGTCCGCTCCGAGAGTCTCTTGGATGGCAACCGCCCGTTCCGGAGTGAGTTCGATGCGTGCCCCGTCGTAGATCGATCGAAACGTGACCCCACGCTCGTCGACTCTCGGGTTCAAGCTGAACACCTGGTACCCACCGGAGTCGGTGAGGATCGGACCGGGCCACGACATGAAGCCGTGCAACTCGCCCAAATTGGCTACGGTGTCGGCGCCCGGTCGCAACATGAGGTGGTAGGTGTTGGCGAGCACCATGTCGGCACCGCACCGCTCGAGGTCCTCAGCGTCGACAGTCTTGACGGTCCCGCGCGTGCCAACGGGCATGAAAGCCGGCGTCTGCACTTCACCGTGTGGCGTGGCCAGTCTGCCGGTCCTGGCTGCTCCGTCCCCTCCCGTGGGGTCCCAGGTGACATTCACGGCCGGTTGACCGGGTGTTCGATCAGCATTGCGTCGCCAAGCGACAGAAACCTGTAGCCGGCGGCCAGGGCGTGTTCATAAACCTCCCGCCACCGCTCTCCGAGTATCGCAGCGATCATGACTATCAAAGTAGTTCGGGGCGCATGGAAGTTGGTGAGCACACAATCCACGACCTGCAGCCGGTAACCAGGCATGATGAACAAGTCTGTGCTCCCGCTCCCTGCTGCGATGGCCCTGCCCCTGGTTGCGGCGCTCTCGAGCGTCCGCACAACGGTTGTTCCCACCGCAATTATCCGCCCGTCACGACGCCGGCATGCAGCGACCGCCTCGGCTGCCGCGCCGGGAACTCGCCACGCCTCGCGATGCATAGAGTGTTGCTTGATCGAGTCCGTCGCTATGGGACGAAAGGTGTCGAGACCGATGTCGAGTTCCACCTCGGCGATGGCGACCCCTCTCCGTCCAAGCTCTTCGAGGACCTCGGTCGTGAAGTGGAGCGCGGCCGTCGGTGCCGCCGCCGATCCCAGAGTCCGGGCGAAGACCGTCTGATAGCGTTCGTCGTCGTCCAGCGGAATGTGGATGTAGGGAGGCAGTGGGATTTCACCTTCTTCGGCCAGCGCCTCCTCGATGTCTTGACCGGGTGCCCGCAGCGAGACCACCACCTCACCACGCTCCGGATCCGTGACTACCGTCCCCCTGATCCTCCCCAGATCCAGCAGGGTACCCGCTCGTATCCGGCGAGCCGGTTTGATCAATCCTTCCCAGTGTCTCTCGTCGCGCCGCCGAATCAACAACACCTCGACTGCTCCACCAGAATCGCGCTTCACACCGCGAAGGCGCGCCGCCCGCACACGGGTGCGGTTGACGACGAGCAGGTCACCCGATCGCAGCCTTTCGGGCAGGTCCCGGAAGCTGCGATCCTCGAGCGTATCAGTGAGCAGCAATCGAGCTGCATCACGCGGTTCGATCGGCTTCTGGGCGATTGCCGATGCCGGCAGTTCGTAATCGAAGTCATCGGTCTTCACGTCGGCTGAGGGTAGCGAGACGTTCGTCGGTCCGAGTATGCGCTAGGGCCAAGATTTCGGTTACTCTCATCCTTTGTGGACGAAACGACGACTTCCGCATCGCCGCCGAACACCCTCACCTCGGTCCGCTTCTTTGCCGGCGAGACTCTCGTTGAGGGCCTGACAAGGGTCATCGATGCCCAGTTCGGGATAGCCCTGGCGGTCACTGCCTCGCCTCACGATGAACAGCCGGCTTCGGTGCATGAGACCCGGAAAGCAATCAAGCGGCTCCGGGCGATGTTGCGTCTGGTCCGTGACAGCATTTCACACGACGTTTATCACACCGACAACGCTGCACTGAAACTCATTGCTGCAGAGCTGGGAGCTGTGCGCGACTCGTGGGTCATGGCGGAGATTCTGGACCGTCTCCTTCCCCATGACGACACCACCGCAGCCGCCGTGGCTGAGCTCGTCGACCGTCTCCAGGAACGCTATCAGGCTGAGTCGGCTGCGGTACTCGAGAACCATGCTCACATGGCTTCGATCATGGAGCAGCTGAAGAACGCTTGGGATCGAGCATCTCGCTGGACGGTGGTGGCCGGCGAGCAGTCGGTGCCACTCCCGCACGAGTTTGCGACCGTCGCCCCCGGTCTGCAACGCGTTTACAAACGCGGTCGCCGCGGGATGCGCATCGTCGCCGATTCGCCGACCGACACGCTGCTTCATGTTTGGCGGAAACGCGCCAAGTACCTACGGCATCAAGTCGAGGCTCTCAACGTGCTCGATCCAGAACCGCTGGGCGAGATGGAGGACCGACTTGCGAGCCTGACCGATCTCCTCGGCGATGATCACGACCTCGCCGTCTTGCTGAGTCGTTTCAGCGATGATCATCGGCTGGTTGCGGGCCTACCTCTGGAGGGCGTGGTGCATGCGATACGCGAGAACCGGCGGCAACTTCAGTCCGATTCCATTGCCCTGGGTCAGAATATCTTCGAGGAGCATTCGAGCTTCTTCCTCTCCTACATCGAGAGCGTGTGGAGGGACGGACCGACCTTCTAGGCGGACCCCTGGGGACCAGGGTTTATGTCAAGAGTCTTCCCTGTGCGTGGCCCTGCCCTTGCTCGATACCCATGTGGGTATAGGCGTGCGGGGTCGCCACCCGGCCACGTGG
>JARFRN010000003.1 GCA_029287195.1 Acidimicrobiia bacterium
GCCCATACCAATGCTGCAAGCGGCCCGGCCAAGGCGATCAGCCAGGCGGCGCGTCCCAGTCGCCTGCGGTAGGCGAGCACGCAGGCAGCGGCAATCACATGGATTATCAGCAGTAGGCCCATAGCGAATCAATTTACACGAATTATGAGTCGTATATACTGTGTCGGCAGATCTTCCAGAAGATAGTATTCGAATTACAGGAGGTTTCGGTGGCGAGCGGGAATTGGACGTTCTTCACCAATCATGCGCACGTGCTGTTCTGCATCTCACTGGACCCGGATGTGAGGTTGCGTGATGTTGCGCAGCGTGTCGGGATAACCGAGCGAGCAACGCAACGTATCGTTGCCGAGCTGGAGGAGTCGGGATACTTGAGGCACGAGAAGGTCGGTCGTCGTAACCACTATGAGCTGATAGCCGACGTACCGCTGCGTCATCCGATCGAAGCGCACGTTGAGGTGGCCGATCTGCTCTCCGTCCTCCGGCCGAGAGTTGCCCCCTAGGGCAATTCCGCAGGAGCCTTCCTAACATACCGAGATGGAAGGCAGAGCCGGGGGAAGAGGCTCGGCAAGGTTCGCAGTTCTCCTTGCTCTGGTCACACTGATCGGGGCAGGGATCATCTCGGTAGTCACCAGCCGGGGCTCCGGTGAGCCTGCTGCGGCCACCCCGACCCCGGCATCGACGACCACCACAACTGCCGCAGCGGCGCCGGTATCAATTGCGGTCGCGACGACCACGGCACCGACTGCAACCAGCACTACCACCACGACTACGACGACGACCACTATCCCACAACCGCGGCTGCTCGAGATCGTCGCGGTACCGGACAACGCATCCATCTCGATCAACACGAGTGACGGGTTGGGTATCACCAGCGAAGGTGTTCTCAGCGAGATGGTCGTCGGCCCGGTTGAGCTGGCAATCGAAGCGGAGGGCTATCAGGCTCACCGGGAGACCTTGGAAGCTGATGCCGACACGGAGTTGATGGTCTGGCTCGATAGGCCCGGCCAGTTGCTGCACAAGATTGCTCAATGGAGCACCGCAGGTGCCCCTAAGCAGGTGGCCTTTACCCCGGACAACCAAGAGATCTGGGTCACGTTGCTCAGTGGAGCCGGGTTTCAGGTGTTCGACCGGAACGGAGGATTGATCGCCGCCGTGGAGCTGCCCGAGGCAGGTTCGGTCGAGGTCATTTTCAACCGCGCCGGCACTCGCGGCTACGTCAGCCAGATGGAAACAGCATCCGTCTACGAGATCGATGTTGCCACCAGGGAGGTTCTGCGCAAGCTGGACACCGGTGGCGTGTGGACGAAGGTGATGGCGCTGTCGCCCGATGAGGCAACGCTGTGGGCGTCGAACTGGGTGAGTAACAACGTCAGCGAGATCGACCTAGCGACGGGGGAGGTGCGCCGCAAGCTGAGCACGGTCACGACCCCGCGCGGCCTATACGTCACCCCGAACGGGGCGAGACTATACGTTGCCGGATTCGAGCATGGAGAGATCGAGGTCTTTGACCTTGCTACTGGAGACAGTGAAGTCATCTACCACAGCGGTGGGGCGATGCGGCATCTCGTTGGGGATCCTGCAACCGGGCTGATGTACGCCTCGGACATGGCCCGGCATCACGATTTGGTCGTCGACACAGCAACAGATGAGGTCGCAGTTCTGGCCGATGTCGACAGGGTTCCCAACACCATTGACCTCAGCCCTGACGGCAAGGTGCTGTATGTGTCGAATCGGGGTAGAAACAACCCCGAGACGTACTACAAACCGGGCCCGGAGTGGGGAACTGTCGTGGTCATAGACACAGCGACCGGCAACTACCTCGACGCCATCATCGGGGGCAACCAAACGACAGGGCTCGACGTGTCCCCCGACGGGACGATGCTCGCATACAGCGACTTCCTCGACGACCGGGTCACCGTGTACGAGATCCCACCATATGAAGACCTGCTAGCCGGAGACGGGGGGCGGTGGGAAGCGCATCTAGCAGAGATACCCAAATGACCGACCCGGGGTCGCAGTGCAGGTTGGCTAGCTACGCAGCAGCTGGGCGGAGGCAGCGGCAATGCCCAGCTCCTCGGCGTAGGCTCTGGCGGCGAAGTCGCGCCAGGCTGCTCTATTCCCGCCCAGGGCGTCAGCAGCGACCGCAAGGCCGTGGGCATTCTGCTGGTCCCGATTCTGCAATAGATAGGGATCGTTGGCTAGGCCGAGCAACGTATTCGCTTTGAACAAGATCTCGAAGGGGAGTGATTGCCAGCCCGAGATATCGGCCCGGGTCCCGTTCCGGTCCCCGAGTCCGGCGAACGCGATCACATACAGCGGTGCCAGTACTTGCGGTATGCCTTGCGACGAGTAGAAGCGCTCCATGGTTTCGGTGTAGTCGGTGAGCAGACGGAGCGACCACCTGTCGAGCGGCCTGCCTTCTCCGCGCTTCAACAACGTCTGCCAGGAGCGAGGGAGGTCGGCCATCAAAATGGTTCTGGCATGCGACCAGCCCCTGGCTGTTGCTGCCCGCTCCATGATTCGGATTCGCCTGCCCTTCATGCGGCGTCGGTAGGCGATCGCGAAGCCGCGGGAGAACCAAGGGTTCATTTGTATCATCGCGGTAAGCTCACGTGGCAGACGGGCTCGGCCCTTCATCAACCTGGTCAGCGCCTCCTCAGCCAGCGGAACCGATTTGGTAATGCCTCCGAGCCCGGGCATGACGGCCAACCACGAATCCGAGTTCTTGACTCTGTCCACATGTGCCGATATCCACCGCAGGGTGGCGGGACGTCCTATGGCGGACGTGGAGGCTGCGTACAGCTCTTGCGTCCGGTCTGGGGCGACCGCCTCAGCCCGCTCCAGTGTCCTCGCCAGCAGCTCAGGGTCCTCATCGGCGGCGACGGCAAACAGGTGAACGACGTCGAGGGCCGAAGGATGGCGCAGAAGTCGTGTGATGTGCCCGACGTCGCCGGATACAATGAATCCGCCGCGCCAGAGCAACGCAAGCAGTGACTCGGACTGTCCGGGATCGACCTCCAGCATTACGCCGATCACGTCGGCGGGGAGCCTGGGCGTTCTTACTTGTTCGGCAAACATGGCTTCGCCTCGCTGCAGTGCGCAACCCTACCTGACGCGGCGGACGGCAGAGCTCGGGGCGAGCCGGTGGGCCCGCCCTTCCCCCGCCGAGCCGCACACTAGGTCGCCGCGATCGGCTGTGGCGGAGGTGCGGTGCCCTGTGGCGGCTCGATTTCTCGTACAGCTCTGACGCCGTAGTAAGTCAGCAGCCCACCTCCGATTATGCCGATGAGTCCCACGGCTACCAACCCCACCGCGATGACGCCGAGGAATGGGATCTGCGCAGAACCGGTAACTGCTACATCGACACCTGCGGTGCCGTCGGCGTTCAGTACGACCACCGCCCAGTCGCCATCGCTGAAATCCCATTCGAGCTCGCCCGCAGCACTCGATGCAACCCAGAAATGCCGGGCGTGAGGAGGCTCGATCGACCAAGCGCCCTGAAGGTGAACCAAAGCCGGTTCCCGGTGGAGCGACTCGACACGATCCATCGCAACCCCATCGAGGTAGGCTCGCACATCGTCTGCGGCAGCGATACCAACGAAGATCTCCTTGCCATTGCGGCTGTCGACGTCCAGTCGGGTGGGAATGGCGTCCCATCCGACAAAGGTCCGGCCGTCGCCAACATGGTTTCCGAAGTCGATGTGAAGTTCTTCGCCGACGAAACCCACAGCGTCGGTTCGCAGGCGAACCGGCCCAGCCGAGATCCAACCTTCCTCATCGGAAACGACGAGGGCCATTCCGCCCACAGCCGTCGCAGCAAATGAGCCGGCGATAGTCAATATGCCAAAGACCGCGGCGAGCAATTTGCCGATGCGCATGGTCACTCCGTTTCCTCGAGAGATGGGGCGGGTGCCACCTCCGCAGGATTGCCGTTCGATATCTTGCCGTCCGCGAGCAAGGCTGCTGCGGCAAGGAGAATCACGGCCGTTAGCAGCGTCAGCGGAGCAGCGCCGGCCAGGATCACAAGGGCCGCCACGCCGATGAGGAATGCTCCGGTTCTTTTGCCCGGGGTTGTCAGGTTCCCGAGCCACATCTCCGCGGGAGTGGCAGATTCGCCTTGTCCCGGGAGTAGGGCCCAGGCGGCGGCATAGAGAAGGATTCCCAACCCGCCGAAGAGTGCGGTGATCAGGAAGCCGAGTCGCACCAACGATACTGAGGCGCCGGTCCGTTGCGCGATAGCTGCCGCAACCCCGCCGAGAACACGACCTTCGACCGGTCGTTCCAAGCGATTCGTTGCGGCTTGCAGTTGCTGAGTGTTTTGTGTCGTTTCCATGGTTCCATGGTGCGACACGAGGCTGGTTCATGATATTGGGAGTGTCCCTGGTCGTACCCCTATAGACATGGCAACGCTCAGGGGAAACCCTTACCGGAACCGAATGAGAGCGGCGCTACGTCAGCTGTATGGCGACGGCAGCGTGGTAGAACATCAGCGCCGTAAACGCGAGCAGCAGCACAAGGGATGCCTCGAGCGTTCGCCGGTATCGGCGGAGCAGCATGAGCACGAGTACCGCCGCGCCAACGGTCCCCATCTTGGCTGCGGCTGCCACCACCGGACTGATCTCGAACAGCCGCGCCATCAAGGGATTGAGCTCAGCTCCACCTGCTCGGAGTACCCGCACTGTGAGCAAGTAGTCGACGTAGTTGAACACGATGATGGTGGCCAGCACGAGCAGGAACGATGTCTGATTGTCGCGGTAGCTGCGCATACCGGCGTCCCACATGCCTCGCCACCCGGGCCTGTCCACGAGTCGGCGGTCGAACCCGCTGCGACGTTCGGGGAAGTAGAAACGGGACCGCCGCATCCGACGATCTGTGCCACGCCGCTTCCATCTATGCACGTGGTGCACCGTTCCTCGTCCCGTGTCCACTACCCAAAATGTAGCAAACCAGGTAGCCGTTGGATGACGGACACCTCACTATGAGTTGGCGATGAACTCCCTCAGGTCGGCTGCAAGTCTCTGCAGTGACGGGATGTGCACGTACATCATGTGCCCCGCGTCGTAGTACTCCATCCGGATGTTGTCGCGCAAGCTCTCGTCGAGCCCGAGGTGGTTGAACGTGTATGCCGTTGCGAAGTAGGGTGTGGCCAGGTCGAAGTAGCCGTTGGCGACAAAGACCTTCATGAACTTGGTGCGCGTCATCGTGCTGCGGAGTGTCTCGGAGACATCGACGTAAGCGTTCTTGAAGTCCTCGTAGTCCCAGTTCTGCCACGTCTCCGAGCTCAGAATCTCGTAGGGCAGGTCGCTCTCATACTCGAGCTCGCTGCGCACATAGGCGTTGAGCGCTGATGTGTATGCCCCCATGGTGGCGTCCATGCTCGGGTCGGACTCGAAGGCATCGCCATCCGAGAAACGATCGATGCCCACGTATCGGGAGTCGATACGGCCGACCGTACGACCGTCCTCCCTGAGCAGCTCTTTGCAGAATCGGAGGATTTCGATGCGAAGGTCGTAGCGGGACACGTACGTCTCGCTGAGTCCCGTATAGCGGGCCACCTTGCGGGCGATCTTCTTGAACTTGTCCGGCGGCAGAGCGTCGCCTTGGAACAGAGCAAGCGCGTAATCGCCGCCGGCGAACTGCTCGACCTCGTCGAGAAGCTCACGCAGCGGCCGCTGCTGGTCCCGGCTTCCCAATTTGCCGTGGTACCAGGCCGTTGCGGCATAGGTGGGTAGGAATACGACGTAAGGCAGATCGTTGCCGCGACGGAATGTTCCCGTGCTCAGATCAAATCCGGCGGTCTGGAAATTCAGAATCGACGAGATCAGCATCAAACCGTTGAAAGTCATGCCGTGCCGTGCATACAGGTGTCCTGCCAAGCCTGCAGAGCGGGTGGTGCCGTAGGACTCTCCGGCGAGATACTTCGGAGAGCTCCATCTCTGGTGTCTTGTTAGGTAGACCCGGACGAATTCCCCGACTGCCTCTATGTCCTTCTTGAAATGGTGGTAGTCCTTGGCTTCTTCACCGGGGATGGCTCGGGAGAAGCCGGTGCCCACCGGATCGATGAACACGAGATCGGCTACATCGAGGATCGAATGTTCGTTGTCCACCAACTCCCCCGGAGGCGGATACGGCATTCCATTGTCGTCGAGTAGTACCCGGCGCGGCCCGAGCAACCCGAGATGCAGCCACACCGAAGATGATCCGGGACCGCCGTTGAATGCAAAGACGATCGGCCGCTTCGACTTGTCTTTGACCCCACCCCGGGTGTACGAAACGAAGAAGAACGAAGCTTTCTTCTTGCCTTCTTCCTCGGAGAGGATCATCCGACCGGCCGTTGCGGTGTACTTGACAGGTAGCCCACCAATCTCGACCGTGTGAAAGGTCTCGTGCGACGTCTCCTCGTGGTGAGGCGGAGGCGGCGTTTCGCCGTCCTTCTTCTGCTTGTCGTCGTCCGCTTTTTCGTCGCTCGATGGTTTGGCGTCCTCGGCCATCAAGAGTCTCCTGTCTGCTTGAGCACCGGAACTCTAACGATCCGGTGCGTGGATGGGCCAACCCAGGTTTTTGGCTAACGGAGATCTGGTCAGGTGGCGAGCCCAACGGGACATGAAACTCCGGTTCCGCCGATTCCGCAGTATCCGTTGGGGTTCTTTGCCAGGTACTGCTGGTGATATTCCTCTGCGTAGTAGAAGGCCCCGGCGTTAGTGATCTCAGTGGTCGTTTCCCCGTAGCCGGCAGCCGAGAGTTGGGCTTGGTATACGTCGCGCGACATCTTGGCGACCGAAAGTTGCTCATCCGATGCTGCATAGATCGCAGAGCGGTATTGCGTTCCAACATCGTTGCCCTGTCGCATTCCCTGAGTTGGGTCATGGCCCTCCCAGAAGACGTTGAGCAACCCTTCGTAGGAAACCAGCTTCGGATCGAAGGCGACCAGAACCAGCTCGGTATGGCCGGTACGTCCGCTGCATACTTCCTCGTACGTCGCATTGGGCGTGAAGCCGCCCCCGTAGCCGACCGCAGTGGAGTACACCCCCCGGGTCTGCCAGAAGAGCCGTTCGGCTCCCCAAAAGCAACCCATGCCGAAGTAAGCAAGCTCGATTCCCTCGGGAAACGGCGGCAGGATCTTGTTGCCGTTGACGAAGTGAATGCCGCCGATGGAGATAGGCTCATCGTGACCGGGCAGCGCGGTCGCGTCGGTAGGCATCTCGATCTTCTTGAACCACATCTGGCCGTCCTCTCGTGCGCTGCAGGTGCAACGCGGGATCCAACTCGCTTGTTCCGATATGTTCGCAGCAGATTGCCGGTCCGGTTGACGGTTCACGGACGCGAAGAGGGAGCCCCGTGCCGGTACCCCCTCAGGTGACTCCTCCCGTCGGTGCGAGTCGGGTCCAAGCGATCGCCCCCTGCCGTCCTGACGAAGGTGAACTCGGCATATCCGCCGTCCGAGGACTCGACGTAGACGGAGAAGGACTCATTCTCGGGGGCGTTGAGGAAGTCAACCCGAATGATCCACTCTCGGTGTGCGTCGGCCGTCGTCACGCCGCTGCCCCAGTCGGACTGGATCCAGATGGTCGCTCCCGGGGTGGCCGTGCCGTAGAACTCGTCGTACGGGATGGCTTCTCCGCATGAGCCGTGTCTCTGGAGGGCCGCAAACTCAATCTCCTCGATTACCTCGATGATCCAGTCGAAGCCGAATTCAACTCGTCCGCCCTCGCCTTCAACGACGACGCCAATCTCCTCGTTGGCCGGCAGATCATCGTTGAAGTGCAGCCCGAGCAACCACTCGGCGTTTGATGCAACGGTTGTCCGAGCTGAGCCGAAGTCCGCGACCGCCCAGACGGTGGTGCCGGGGACAACTGTGCCGTAGAACTTGGTCCACGGGGATTTGTTTGCGCCGCATTTCTGGTGTGCAGTGAGCTCTCCGACGGCGCACAGGTACTTCATCCTGACCTCTTTGCGGTTGTCTCCCGCTTCGACGACGACCCCAAACTCCATTCTCCATCCCCGGGGAACAGCAGTGCGGTGCGAGTCTCAGTGGTCACTGGCACTGACACCGGTTTTGGCTCACTTCAATCAGCTGATCTCGCGGCCTAGGCGAGGGCAGCCGCGAATTGGGTATCCTGTCCAGGTCACGACCGGGAGAACTCATGTCAGACGAAATGAAGTCCGACGAAGTCGTATCGAAGGAAGAAGCGGCAGACGAAGACGCCGCGGTCGATCTCGAATTCAACACAACCGAAACCGAAGTGGCCGCGACGGAGACCGAAGCAGCTGCCGTTGCGGGCGACCCTGATGGCGACGGAGAGACGGGAGAGATCGACTTGGGTGCCCCGGTGCAGTCACTCACAGAACCGGTTGAAACCGACTCTCGCTCGTCGATCCTCGACTCGGTGTTGCATCCCGACGAGGGCGTGGTCACAGAGCGGGGCAAGCTCAAGACCAAATACTACGAGAAGGAGCTCCGCCGTCTCCAAATGGAGCTCGTCAAGATGCAGGAGTGGGTAAAGGCCAATGGGGTGAAGGTCGTCGTGATCTTCGAGGGTCGTGACGCTGCCGGCAAGGGTGGCGTGATCAAGAGGATCACCGAGCGTCTAAACCCGCGGATCTGTCGAGTAGCCGCTCTGGGTACCGCAACCGAACGGGAAAAGACCCAGTGGTGGTTCCAACGCTACGTGGCCCAACTCCCGGCAGCGGGCGAGATAGTCCTCTTCGATCGGTCGTGGTACAACCGCGCGTTGGTCGAGCCGGTCATGGGTTTCTGCACCGAGCAGCAATACCAGGAGTTCTTGCGGACCGCGCCGGAATTCGAGCGGATGCTGGTCCGCAGCGGGATCATCCTCATCAAGTACTGGTTCTCCGTGAGCGACGATGAACAAGAGCGTCGCTTTCGGGCTCGCATCAAGGACCCGCGCAAGCGGTGGAAGCTAAGCCCCATGGACCTCGAGTCGAGAAGTCGATGGGTGGAATACTCGCGAGCCAAGGACATTATGTTCGCCCACACCGACATCAAGCAGGCGCCCTGGTATGCGGTCAACGCCGACGACAAGAAACGGGCGCGGTTGAACTGCATCTCGCACTTCCTGTCGGTGATTCCCTATGAGGATCTGACACCACAGGAGATCGAGTTGCCGCCTCGACAAGACAACGAAGGGTACGTGCGGCCGCCGATGTCCGACCAGACCTTCGTTCCCGAGGCCTATTAGTCGACCAGACAGACCCGGGCCGATTTGCGCCACGAGCATTATGCTTGCAATTGCAAGCATAATGCTTACAATGGTGGCGAGGCCAGACATGATTACTCCACTCCAACCCCGCGCCGGTTTGCCCCACGGCTATCCATACGACTACGAACGCCAGGTGTCCCTGCACGACGGTCGGATCGTTCACGTACGTCCGGTCGTGCCCGGCGATGCTGTGCTTCTCGCCCGCGGGGTAAAGGAGGCGGATGCGGATACGCTTTATCATCGATTCTTCAACCCCGCCATCAAGCTCGATAGCCGGCGGCTCCGCTATCTCACGGACATTGACTACGAGAAGCGGTTCGCCCTGGCAGCGTTCGCCGATGGAGAGGGCGTGGCAATCGCCCGTTTTGAGCCCGCAGCCGGGGGCGTGGCCGAAGTGGCAGTGGTGGTGAAGCCCGAGTGGCGCCGTCTCGGCCTTGCCACGGAAATGTTCGCTTTGCTCGAGGAAGCGGCTCTGGAACGAGGCGTAGTCGAGTTCGAGGCTCTTTATCTCCCCGACAACCATGCTATCGAGCGCGTGCTCGAAAAGCGGGGGTTTCGGGATGTCACGGTCGACTCCGGCGTTGCCCGCGTCACCAAGAAGCTTCGTGAGCGCTTCACATATCGCGAACACCCGTCTCACTGAGTGAGTCCGTTTACGGGGCGGGTTAGCATCCGCCCCATGACAGAATCAGTTGGAAACCTGGCAGCCGACCTAGGCCGTCGTTTTGGCCACGGCAAAGCTGCGGCATGGGATCCGATAGGCCTGCAATTCGGTGATCCCGATGCCGGGGTGGACGCGGTGGCGGTATGTCATGAGGTCACGCCCCAGGTTGCCGGTCAACTGATCGCGGCAGGCGTTGACCTGGTCGTTTCCTATCACCCGCTGCTGTTTCGGCCGGTGACCTCGCTGGTTGCCGGCTCGAGCCCGGCTGGGCTGGCGCACCGTCTGATCGCGGGCGGCGTGGCAATGGTGGTCGTCCACACCGCTTTCGATGTCATGCCGGGTGGCGCAGCCGATCAATTGGCCGGCGCTGTCGGCCTGGAGCAGGCATCCGGCTTTGGGCCGTCGTGGGGCGCAAAGACGTCAAAGGTCATCACCTTTGTGCCGGTAGAGCATGCCGACGGCGTTGCGGATGCCATGACTCTCGCCGGGGCGGGTGAGATTGGTGCCTACACCGCCTGTTCCTACCGCAGTGAGGGCATCGGTACATTCCGTCCCTCGACGGAGGCGCGCCCATACTCGGGACAGCGCCAAGTACTCAATCGCGAAGCCGAAGTCCGGATCGAGATGGTTTGTCCCGATGTGCGAGTGGCCCGGGTCGTTGCGGCAATGGTCGCGGCACATCCCTACGAGGAACCCGCATTCGACGTTGTCGAGACACGATCCAACGCCGGCTTCATCGGGCGGCAGGGCCGGTTGCCCGATCCGCTTCCCGTCGCAGCATTGGCCGACAGGATTGCCGCCGAGCTTGGTGGAGTGATCCGCGTTGCCGGTGACGGTGATGTATCGCGAATCGCGGTGATTCCCGGTTCCGGTGGATCGTTCCTGCTCGAATGCGACGCAGATGTAGTAGTCACCGGTGACGTCAACCATCATCAGGCCCGAGCCGCGCTCGCGGCCGGGATGGCCGTAATAGACCCGGGACATGCGGCAACCGAACGACCGGGGGTTCGGGCGCTGTACGCTGCCGTAGCGGAAATGATGGATTCGACGATTGACCTGACGAATCTCGACCCGGATCCCTGGACCGAGCGCAACGAGACGGAGCAATGATGGATGACTTCCGGAGCCTTGCTGATTTGCTCGACCTGCAGGAAGTCGATCTGCAGATCGACCGCCTCCTCCAGGATCGGCAGTCGCTGCCTGAACTCGAGGAGTATCGAAAGGCACATCAGACCGCGGAGGTGGCCGCAACCGCACTGGCAACTGCCGAGCAAGAGCTGCGGGGCACGTCGCTCGAACTGGACAAGACCGAGGGTGAGCTGGAAATGACTACCGGCAGGCTCGATGCGGAGCAGAATCGGCTCTACGCCGGTGGCATGAGCGCCCGTGACGCCGACTACCTGCGGCGCGAAGTCGAGATGCTCGACCGGAAACGCCGGGAAGCAGAGGACCGTGTGCTCGAACTGATGGAGGAACGAGAACAGCAGGAGGGCAGGGTCGAAAGGCTCCGTGCCGAGTCGGAGGACGCCGTCACTGTGAAGAATGCTCTGGAGTCCGTGATCAAGGAAGCATGGAAGGGGATCGACGGCCGACTTGCAATCAAGGAGGTCCGTAAAGCAGAGATCGTTCCCGTTATCGACGAGGAACTGCTCGAGCTGTACGAGAGGCTGCGCGAGACCAAGGAAGGGGTCGCCGTTGGTGCCCTCACCGACAACATGTGCGGGGGTTGCCACCTCAAGCTGACCGCGGCCGAGGTGCTGGACGCCAAACGATCCGATCCGCCCCGCTGCATACACTGCCGGCGCATCCTCGTTGTCTGACCTGCAATGATCTTCTGGCACGTCGGGGCAACGATTGCCATTGCCCGCTACACGTTCCGAGACGATCGCATGGACCTGCGGATGTTGGCGCTGGGGGCACTTCTTCCCGATCTAGTCGACACCCCAATCGGGCTTGCCTTCTTCGAGCAGCTGCAGTCGGTGCGGCTGGTCACCCACGGGTTGGTCCTGGCTGCTGCAGTATTGATCGGTGTCGTGCTATCCACACGGCGCGGCCGACCTCGCAAGCTCTGGATGCCACTCGCCATCGGGCTCTTGTTCCATCTGCTGCTAGATGCCATGTGGCTGGACCCCGAGACGCTGTGGTGGCCTTTCCTCGGCATCGAATTCACCCCGGCCGACCAAGCTACGGCCAGCGCCTACGTGGCGGCTGTTCTGCGCGACTGGAGGGTCTGGGCGGGTGAGGCAATCGGATTGCTCTATCTCGTGAACCTATGGAGGGCCGCCAGGCTGGCCGATCCTGTGGCGCGACGACACCTCTTCACGACGGGTCGCGTCGATGTCCCTATCGACGGTGAGGCCGGCTGCTGACGAGCCGGACGGCGACGATCACCAACAAACCCGCAAACAACCGACGAAGAAGGTCGGGGTCGATGGCGAGCGCCGCCCGTGCACCCACCAAGCCTCCCACGATGCCTCCAGCGGCGATGAGCAATGCTGCCCGCCAGTCGACGCGGCCTCTCTTCGAGTGCATATACGCGCCTACAACGGCCGTAGGAACGATGACCGCCAGTGATGTTCCCTGAGCCAGATGTTGGGCAAAGCCGAAGAAGACGACCAGAGAAGGTACAAAGATGATGCCGCCGCCAATGCCCAGTGTTGATGCCAGTAGGCCGGTCGCCAAACCGAGAACGATGAAGCCGACGACCTCGATCATGCCAGCGCCATCCTGAGTGCGGCTACAACCAGGACGACCGCAAACGCCCTCCGTAACGTCTCTGCGGGGATGCGGTGCAATATGCGCGCTCCAATTGCGGCGCCGGTAACCGCACCCGCGGTGATGATGGCTGCAGCTCCCCAGTCCACCGAGCCGTCGCCCGCAAAAGCAATCAGCGCCGCTCCCGCCGAAGCAACGATCGTTGCGACGGACGTGCCTGAGGCGCGGTGCTGGTCGAACCCAAGCCAGAGCACCAGCCCCGGTACGACGATGACGCCGCCGCCGATCCCGAACAGACCGCCGATGATCCCGGCGATCAGTCCGAGCGCGATGGAGCGTGGGGCAGAAACGGTCACCGGGCGAGTGTACCCATCGGGAGCGTTCCCCAGGCTTCAGCGCAACGCTCGCCGGAGGTTACCCTGGCTGTGTGCGAGCTCTCCTACTGTGCCTCATACTGCTGGTTGCCGCCTGTGACGGTGGCGAGCCGCCAGAGTCGCTTGTCGACGAGGAGTTGGCGCCGGTGGACGTAGTACAACAGTGGTTGGCAGCCGTCGACGAAGTCGACGTGGAGCAGCTCGAGGTGCTGGTGGAACCGGTCGGTCTCGCTGTTCTCGCCGGCGTCGAAAATCAGACTCGCTCGATCGAGCTGGCAGGGCTGGTTGAAAGCGGAATTGCCGGTCGGCTGGCGGATAGCTATTGGCGCTCGTTCCGCGACGATTTCGAGACCCTCCGAGGTATCGACTTTGGTGCAATCACCGTCGGCGAGCAACTGACGACACGACAGAGTTCGGACCATGTTGCTGTGGAGATAATGGGCCCGGAGCAGAGTGCAGTCGTATCGCTCCGCAACTCCGAGCCGGGGGGCTGGCAAGTCGACATGGTGGCCACCGTCGGGGCCGGCCTGGCCGGGCCGTTGCGGCAGTATCTCGAGAGCGCCTTGGAAGGCGACTATTCGGAGTCGATTGCAGACGCATATCGCTCTGCGGTTGTACCCGGCTTGGACGCGGCCATCGCGCTGAACCCAGATGAGGCACTCTTGGTTTTCGAAACCGAGCTCATCCGGCAGCTCGTTACGAGCTGAGTCGCCCGGACAGCGCCCGCAATTCAGGCAACACCTCGGTACCCAACATGGCGATGGTGCCTTCCTGATCGAGCGTGGTTGTCTGGATCGTCACGACGTCGGCGTCGAGGTCCTCTATGAGCGGTCGATAGACCTCGACGTAGTCGGCGGCCGTCGAAACCAGCGAATAGCGGCTGAGGATCTCCGAAGGATCCATCGCGTCCGCTCGTCGGCGCAGATCCGCCGGGTCCACAGCTTCGAGGCGTCCCGGTGCGCGTAGTCCGCGCCACGCCGACAAGGCTTGCCAGGCCTCGTCATCGGATTCTGCCCTAACCGACCAACGCGATGCGAGAATCGGAAGCCGTGGTCGCTGCGCTTCTTCGGCAGCGGCGGCTGCCGGCTCGATCACCCTCTCTCGGGTAACCGCAGGATCCTTCACACTGGTGATTATCCCGTCGGCGAGGCGTGCCGCCAGTGCCGACGACTTGGGGCCACCTGCTGCCAGCCAGATCGGTACCTTGCCGAGCGGCGGGCTGTAGAGCTTGGCTCGATCGGTTCTGTAGTACTCACCATCGAAATCGAGCTTCTCTCCATCCAGCAGGCGACGCATTATCTGGAGCGCTTCGCTCATGCGAGCTGCTCGCTCGGCATATTTGGGAAAGGGAAGTCCCAGGGGGCCTTCGTTGAGGTTCTCGCCGGTGCCGACGCCCAGGTGAAATCGACCACCGGAGAGGCGGTCGATAGTGGCGGCGGCTTGGGCTACGACCCCCGGGTGATAGCGGAACAAGGGTGTCGTAACACCTGTTGCAAACTCGACCCGCTCGGTTACCTGCGCCATCGCCGCGATGGTCGCGTAGGCGTAGCCGGATGCAGACGTGTCGTCTACCCACGGATGAAAGTGTTCCGACACGACGATGAAGTCGAATCCGGCTCGTTCGGCGAGCGCTGCATGCCTTACGAGAACCTCGGGTTGCCATTGTTCATGTCCACAGAAGTAGCCGAATCTGGTCACATGATTCCTTTCGTCGAGAGATCAGATTAGGCCCGGACAGAGTGGCCGCACGCCAGAATCGGTACGGATCGGCAGGCCCAATCAGAGTCATTCAACAGATGCGCCGGTCTTCGCCGCCGCATGCGAGCCCTATTCGGATTCATGCCGATTCTGGGCTGGGTTCGCTACCGAATCGTCACGTGCGGACGAAGTGGCCAACCCGCCGGATGGCGCCACTACGAACGCTCAAGAATCCCAGAGAAATGGCCGAATACGCCAGAGGCGAATTCTTCAGAAGGCTCGGGCCATGGAACAACAGCAGACGAGCGGTGGTCCGCCAGACCTCCTGGTGGTCGAGGACAACACGCTTCACGCCCGCCTCGTGTTGACGATGCTCAGCGAGGCATGGGGAGATGAGGCTCCCGTTCGTCATGTCAAGCGGTTGGAGTCCGCCCTGGAAGCGATCTCGGAGGCTCCTCCCGACTGTGTGCTGCTCGACCTCGTTCTCCCCGACACCGATGGACTCGAAGCGGTTGACTCACTATTGGCAAATGCGCCCCACGTGCCGATCGTGGTTCTCAGCGCATACAAAGACGATCACCTTGCGTTGCGGGCGGTACGTCGTGGTGCTCAGGACTATCTCGTCAAGGGAACAGTGACGGCAGATGCGCTTGCCCGATCGGTTCAGTTGGCGATCCAGCGGCACCACTCCGAAGACCGACCGGCAGCCGGAATCTCCCCCGTCGCCGTTCTGCCGCCCGGGCCCGTTGCCGACGCAGATGAAGCACCGACGGCGGTCGCCATCCTCGACCGTGAGGGTGCTGTGCTGTTTGCCGAGGAGGAAGCTGCCGACATGCTCGGCCTGCCGCTCACGGAGGTGATCGGTGTTCCGCTGTCGGCCATGTGTCACCCGGCGGACATGGAACGGTGGCGCGCCGCTGTCGAGAAGGCGGACGATGATTTAGAGGAGGTAGTCGTCCGGATCGTCCACCCAAGCGGAGCTGAATTCCGCGTAGGGATAACCCTGGAGCCGCTCTCCGATGGACAGCGGGCGATAGCCGCCTTCCTGGGGATATTCCGGCCGCACTCCGACGAAGGAACCGCCTCCTCAGGGGCCTATGCAGTGGTGAGTGGTTGGGGAGACTGAACTCGGCGCACCTATCGGATGTTTTGGTCAGCAGGCGGAGGTGTGTAAGGAGCCCCCGGAGGGGCTCCTTACCGCGAGTGCAGGTATAAGCCGG
Organism: Acidimicrobiia bacterium; assembly: GCA_029287195.1. Classification (GTDB taxonomy): domain Bacteria; phylum Actinomycetota; class Acidimicrobiia; order Spongiisociales; family UBA5794; genus JAAETI01. Next base: position 15,893 of record JARFRN010000003.1, read on the forward strand.
ATTCTGTATTCGATCCGTCAGATCGATGACGACCATCTATCTAGGCCCGGCATTGCTGCAGCGGGCTCGTGCGGCCTACCTGGGATTGATGGGCGGGCAGCCCACTCCCTGCTTGGCCTTGCTCCTGGTGGGGTTTACCTAGCCGTTCCGGTCACCCGGAACGCTGGTGGTCTCTTACACCACCGTTTCACCCTTGCCTGTTCAAGCGCATAGCCCGGCTTGCGCCGAAACGATACGTTGACATCGGCGGTCTGCTCTCTGTTGCACTTTCCATCGGGTCGCCCCGCCTGGGTGTTACCCAGCACCATGCCCTGTGGAGTCCGGACTGTCCTCGACCGGTCTCCCGGCCGCGGTCGTCTCCTGCACTCGCTAATAAGCGTACTGGTCGGCCCGGATTACGACTAGCCGGCAACGGCTGCGCGAACTCGCTCCAGCCTCGCTCGAACCTCGTCTGCAAGGTCGGCGATTCCTTCCTGCTCCACCAGGTTCAGGACTGCTGCCGGGTCCATGAAGTCGACGACGATGGTTCTGCCTTCTTGACGGAGCACCACGTTGCAGGGGAGCAGCGCCCCGATGCTGGGCTCAGCAGTGATTGCCCGGTGCGCCAAGGGCGGATTACAGGCACCGAGGATGCGGTACGGCTCGATGTCTACGTCGAGTTTGGTCTTCATGGTCGCGGCAACATCGATCTCGGTGAGCACCCCGAAGCCTTCCTCGGCAAGAGCCGCAATGACCCGCTCTCGGGATTCCTCAATGGGTCCCGGCGTGGTGGTCGAAATTGTGTAGTTACCCATCTGCGCTCCTCGCAAAGAAGTCCGGCGTACTCGACAGCCGCATATTGCCGTGTTGTACGCCGGACTCCCAATAGAGCCTCAATCCAAGAGCCTGCAAGTGCGCTAGGTGAAGATCACCTGGCCGCCTTCCGACAGTTCGATGAAATCCGTTGCCGAGATGATGTCCTCGACCTCGTCGATCATGTCCTCCTTGGTCAGGCCCATCATGTCGACCGACATCTTGCATGCCCATAGGTGACCACCGGCGTCGGCGATCATCTGGACGAACTCAGGCACCTCCGGTACGTCGAGTTCTGCGATCTGCTTCTTCATCATCTTGGTAGCCAATCCCGTCATGCCGGGGAGACCCGCAAGGCCTTGTGGCATGTGGATCTTGCTACCGCCCGGCGGGTGCATGGCGGTATTCCCGAGCCAGGTGAACTGAAGATCGTCCATGTGCTTCTTCGTGATGATGTCCATACCCCAGAACGTGAAGAAGATGTGAGTTTCGATGCCCTCGCCGAGCGCCGCATTGGCCATTACCAGCGACGGGTACACCATGTCGAGTGTTCCCTTGGAGGCTATGAAGCAGATCTTGCGATCGTTGTCCTCGTCACCAAAGTCCGGGACCAATGACTGCGCATCTTGAGCAGTTGTCATGTCTGTTTACTCCTGTGCTGTCTCGAGGATCAATCGATCAAACGCAGCCTTGCGGCTTCGGTACTCCGGCGATGTACGACATCTTCTTGGCCGGCTTCTTGGGGAAGAGTTGGAACAGTTGCTTTGTCGGGATTCCGCCTACGTTGGATACCCGACGCAACATGGGGGTCTCACCTTGCTCCTTGTAGTCCTCCCTGAGGAACTTGATGACCTGCCAGTGGCTCTCGCCCAACTCGATGCCGATGTTGGCCGCGAGCGCCGCGGCGATGTCCTCGTTCCACTCGTCGTACTCGGTCATGAAGCCTTCTTCGTCGACTTGGACTTCGGCTCCTGCGATGGTTGCTACGGGCATCGTTACTTACCTCCTACGGAGTTGTCTGCCATTTTCTTGTCTTTTTCCTGATCTCGTGTAGCCACGAACTTGCGCGGCGGGCCGGTGTCGACATCCGATACGGCGCTGAGTGTATTGAGTGCTCTGGCGAGACCCTTGCGGATCTCAGGGTCGCGCATGCGCCTTGCCAACGAGAACAGACTCGGTGGTTCATCCGGTTCCGCCTCGAGCTGGCTTTGCTGGCGCTGGACCGCCTCGATCATGCGGTACAGCACCGCCATTATCTCGGGTTGAGTCATTTCCTTGACGGTCTCGAGGATCAGGACGACGTTGTCGCCAAGGGCCTCGACCTCCTCTTCGCTGAAGCCGGTCACTACGCGGTCCACGACGTGGAAGCCCGCCTTGGCAAAGCTGAAGTAGCCCTTCTGGTCGAGGTTGACCAGCCGGTCGGTGGCCACATCCACGGCGTGCTCGGTGAGCGGCATCATGTCGGCGAACAGTTCTGAGAAGCTCTCCAGGTATGCCAGAGCACGGTCGAGGATGGGAGCAACGCGAACCAGCCTGCGCAGCAAATCTCCCAGATCGGCGATCGTCACGTCGGCGCTGAGTTCTTCGAGCTCACGTTCGAGAACCTGCAACACGTCACCGGCGATCGGCATGGCATCCTGCTGCAGCTCGACCCACATCTCGCGTCGCTGCTTCGCCTGGCGGGCCTCCTCCGCCAGGAAGGACACCTGCTCGGCGAGGGCGTCGATCTTGGCTTCCAGCTCCTCCGGTCGAGTCGGTGCGGCGGTCGTCATCGCACTTCCTCCCGGATCTTTCCTGCCATCGACATGAGTGCCGGGATGGGCATTGCCTTGCCGGCGAGGAGTACGTTCCAGTACACCCACTTGAACATCAGCTTGCCCCAGTGGTTCGACTCGGTCTCTTGGAGTAGGGAGAACGGTCCGACGCCGGGTAGCGGGTACTTGCCCGGGAGCGGCTCGGTGTCGTAGTTGAAGTCAATCAGCATGCCCTTGCCGTTGCCGGATTCGATGAAGCAGTTGGCGTGACCGTCGAAACGCTCCCGCATCGGACGGCCGTGGATGTAGTCGACGAAGTTCTCGGTGAAGATGTCTACCGCAAAGTGAGCCACCGATCCCGCCTTGGAGGTGGGGAGAGCGGCAGCATCGCCGAGGGCAAAGATGTTGTCGTGCTTGGTCGATAGGAAGTTGTGCTTGTCTACCGGAACGTGACGGAGCTCATCGCCAAGGCCGGAGCGGCCGATGTATTCGGCCCCCATGTTGACCGGGATGGTTACGAGCAGGTCATACTCGATTTCGCGTTCATCGTAAGAGACCAGCTTGTTCTCCTCGGTATCGACACGCTCGAGAAAGAAATCGCCTTCGAGCGTGATCTTCCGGTCCGTCAGCATGTCGCCGAGGTAACGGGCGGCCACCGGCTTGGTGAACGCTCCCGGCAGGGGAGTCACATACTCGAGTTGCACCGAATCCCGCATACCGCGCTCGCGGAAAAAGCTGTCGGCTAGGAAGATGAACTCCAGTGGCGCCACCGGGCACTTGATAGGCATCTCGATGACGTTGACGACGAGCTTGCCGCCCTCCCACGTCTCGAGTTTGTTGGCAAGAGCCTCGGCTCCATCGATGGTGTAGAACTCAAAGACACTCTCGTACCAGCCATCTTCACCCAGGCCGGGCGTCTCTTCAGGCGATGGGTGGGTTCCGGTGGCGATGATGAGGTAGTCGTAGGGCAGTTCGGTGCCATCGACGAGCTTCACCAGGTTGTTCTCGGGCTCGACTAGATCGATTTCTCCCATCAATAGGTCGACACCAGCCGGCATGAACCGCCGCTTCGGCTTTTCCAGCTCTTCACGCTTGTATCCGCCGAACGGCAGGAACAGGAAGCCCGGTTGGTAGTAATGGGTCTCGTTCTGGTCGACGAGGGTTATCTTCCACTCTCGCTCATCGAGCCGGGGCCGCAGCTTGTTGGCAACCATTGTTCCGGCGGTGCCTGCTCCTAGTACCAACAGTCGTTTCACTTGTTTGCTCCTTCGGTTAGTGCACCGGGCCCGGCGAGGGCCGCGATTGTCTCGAGTTTCTGAATCAAACGGCCGTGGCCGTCGGCGAGGTGTGATATCAGGTCGCTGACACGCGATAGGTTGCGGACGATCCAGTCCTGGTGGGCTTGGTCGATCCAGTAGACCTCGCTCACGTGGTCGCTGATGATCTGCTCGCTGGTGCCGGTTTCGCTCGCAACGGCTGCGATTTCTGTTTCGTCGGGCGGCCATACCTCGGGGGCAACGCCTCCGACGATGACCATGCCGGCCAGGTTGCTGCCGACCCGAATGAAGCTGCGGGCGCAGAGGAATCCAAGATGGCTTGGCAGGAAGCGCGGCTCGAGGTCGATTTCCTCGCCGAGACGTCGCCAACCCTCGCTACAGCGATCGGCCGTGTAGATGCCGTTGAAGACGGCGGTGAAGTAACCGCACGGGTTCGCCACACTCGTGAGCGCCTGGCCTTGCATGTCGGTCACGACAGCCATGACCCCGAAGAGGTCGGCAGCAAGGTCCGCAACTGCTTGGGCAGAATCACCGGGAAGAATGGCGCGCAACGCCACGGGTTCAGTGTCTGCCGCCGGGGTGGTTGGAAGGGTGCTTTCGCCGTTGGACTGTCCTAGTAGCGACTCGAGGTGCTCCGAGGGGAAGCGCCACTGTCGCCCGACCTTGACGGCGGGAAGTCTGCCGTCTTCGGCCATCCGGTAGATCGTCGACCGATCGACGCGGAAAATTTCCTGGACTTGTTTGCTGGTCAACAGGGTCATCCGCTTGCGCCTTTGTGCATAATGTGCATCATTTTGAACACTCTGCACATTATGCCTGCTGTGCATATGCAGATAGGGCCATAGGTCCCGATCGGCTTGGGAATCCCGGGGAGACGCGTGCGGCGGCCTCAGCCGTCGGACTGATCCTGAATGGCGTCCTTGTGCCATCGAGCGAGGACCCCCCCAGCCGACCCCAAGGCCGCGGCGACCACGGTGAGTGTCAAGAGAGCTGTAAACGGAACGCCGGCCGATGTGAGTGACAGCAGCCCCGTCACCAGCGCGGCGGCCAGGCCGGCGAGACCACCGTGGAGCTCCGGAGGTTCCGACAGCCGGCCGGCTACGTAGCCGGCGATGACCAGAGCCAGAAACTCGAGAAACAGGAGGAATATCTCACCACGATCGGGCGACACCAGGCCACTGATACCCAGGAAGATGAAAGAAAGCAGCGCCACCACCAGACCGGCCATTGCCCCGATGGCAACCGCGCCCCATCTGATGGGCGGCCGAGCGCCCGCTGCGCTCACGACCCGTTCTCGAGGTGCTCCTCGAGGCCTGCTATCCACCCCACAGGCAGGTTCCAGTGACGAGATCCGGCCACCATCAACTCCAGATATCTGGAGGAGGGAGAATGCGAGCCGTTTCCATTCGGCGAGGCTCCGTCGAGCAGATGGACGAGGACCTGATGTCGTTTGCCGGTGCGATCCATTGCCTCCACCGTACGAGGCCTGCGACTCTCGCGCAGTTCTACCTCATCGAGCTGCGCCAGATCCGTTTTGCCGATTTCGTAGACGGCTCCCCACACGGTGCTACCCGGCTCTGGTGCGATTGCCGGCAGCGCGCCATCCCAGGTGCTGTTCGTGATAGGGAACTCCAGTCCCCACTCGGGCAAGTGTGCAATGAAGCGGAATTCCGCGCTCGGAGCCACTTCTGCCATTTGCTCTGGGGAGATTCTTGCGTTGTAAGCGAAGTAGAGCAGGGCCTTGCCTCCCACCGTTGTGCTTCAGAGCTAGCAGTCGAATTGTAGTGCCGTCGCGGGAGGCGATGCTCTCGAGGCAGCAAACCCGGGAACCAAAACCTGGTGCTGATACGTCATAAGGGTGACTGTCGAGAGTCGGCAGGAGCGCGCCACCTAGTGGAGGTGCACTAAATGAACGATGATTACGACGTGATTGCACTCTCCTTGGATATACCGATTACGGAAGAGCGTCCCTGGGCGGTCTTCGCCGCATGCAAGGACCAAGATCCCGACACATTCTTTCCGTTGTCGGCTGACGGGGAGCGAAAGGCGATCCGCATTTGTCAAGGCTGCTCTGTCCAGATGGAGTGTTTGGAGTTCGCCCTCGAGACCAATGCTCGGTTTGGGATCTGGGGCGGGCAGACCGAGAAGCAGCGAAAGGCGCTGCTCCGTCAGATCGCTTGAACTGAAGCACCGGTCAGTTGGCATGTCCGGCTCACAGCCAGCCGGCCGAACCGGCATGCCGGCGATAGCCTTTTCCGCGGGGTTGGTGTCACTGCTACCGTCACGGCGATGGTTTCAGTGTCCTGGCCCGAAGTGTTCTCGACCATTCTCGAGGGCAAACACCTTGATCGCCAGACCGCCTATGCCGTAATGACATCCGTCATGTCCGGTGAAGCTACCGAGGCGCAAATAGCGGCCTTGCTGACGGCACTCACTGCCAAGGGCGAGACGGCGACCGAAATGACCGGCTTTGTCGAAGCCATGCTCGGTGCCGCCCACCTGGTTGCCGTCGATGAGCCCGTTGTCGATATCGTCGGGACTGGAGGCGACCGCTCGGGGACATTCAACATCTCGACGACTGCAGCGTTCGTCGCTGCCGGCGCCGGAGTGAAGATTGCCAAACACGGCAATCGGGCGGCCTCTTCGGCAACCGGGTCGGCAGACCTCCTGGAAAGCCTCGGGATCGACCTCGAACTGAGCCCGGAAGAAACCGTCGAGATGATTCGCAGGACCGGGTTTGGGTTCTTCTTTGCGCCCCGATATCACCCGGCGATGCGTTACGCCGGCCCGGTGCGGCGCCAGCTGGGATTTCGCACGGTCTTCAACTTCCTCGGACCGTTGTGCAATCCGGCGCGGGCACGGCGCTACGCACTTGGTGTCTCGGATCCGCGTATGGCTGAGCTGATGATCCAGGTCCTGCAGAATCTCGGTGCGATTTCGGCGTTCGTGTTCTACGGCGAGGACGGCCTCGACGAGCTGACAACGACGGGTCCCTCGTTCATCTACAGGCTGCGGGATGGTGAGATCACTCACGCCGAGTTCACTCCCGAGGACTTTGGGGTTGCCCGAGCTCGGCTGCAGGATCTGCTTGGCGGCGATCCGGAAACCAACGTCGCCATTACCCGCGAGGTTCTCAGCGGGCGAGGAGGCGCCAAGCGCGATATCACGCTGGTCAATGCAGCCCCTGCAATCGTTGCCGGAGGTCTCGCAGAGGGATTTGTCGATGCAGTGGCAATCGCAGCCGATGCGATCGACTCGGGTCGAGCGGCCGCTGTGCTGGAGTCGGCCGTGCAATTCTCGAACGAGAAACGGTGAGAGTTCGATGGCCGTCACGAGACCCTGGCACCAGCACTATCAGGACGGCGTACCGCCAGAGGTCACCTGGCCGAATGGCCCGCTCGACGGGCTGCTGAGCCGGGCGGCAGCCAGGTATCCCGACAATCCCGCCATCGTTTTCTTCGACCGGGTGCTCACCTACGCGCAGGTCAACGAGGCGGTCGATCACCTGGCCGCCGGACTTCAGGCGAGAGGTCTACAGCCCGGTGATCGGGTTTCTCTCTTCATGCCCAACTGCCCGCAGCTGATCATGGCCTATCACGCAGTGTGGCGTTGCGGAGCAGTCGCAGTTCCTTCGAATCCGCTCTATACGGCTGCAGAGTTCGCCCAGCAAACCCGGGATGCGGGATCTCGTTTCGCCATCGTTTTGTCCATGCTCTACGAACGGGTGCTCGAGGCGCGGCCGGACACCCCTCTAGAACACGTGATCGTGACCAACATCAAGGAGTACTTCAAAGGCCCGCTGCGGGCACTATTCACGCTGGTACGAGAGAAGAAAGATGGGCACAGGGTCGATATCGGCAACGATCCGGCTACCTACGAGTGGCCGGACGTGTTGGTGGCGACTCGGCCGAAGCCGATCGATGTGTCGAGCAACGATCTGGCGATGTTGATGTACACCGGCGGAACCACCGGAGTTCCCAAAGGTGCGATGCTCACCCATCAGAACATGATGGCCAACGCCTACCAGGTCGGTGCCTGGGCTCGGGATGTCACAGCGGGCGAGGAGGTGATGCTCACGGCGCTGCCCCTCACTCACAGCTACTCGGTAACGGTTTCGATGAACTACTCGATTTCGGCCGGATACTCCCAGCTGCTGATCCCCGACGCCCGTGACCTGGTCACGCTGCTCAAGGTCATCGATAACCACCGTCCGACCTTCTTCACGGGGGTCCCCACGCTGTACGCAGCTATCAACCGTCACCGTCACGTACTGAGCGGCAAGTACGACGTTTCTTCGATCAATTGGTGTATCTCGGGTGCAGCTGCCCTTGCTCCGGAGGTGAAACGTAAATTCGATGAGCTAACGGGTGGCCAACTGGTTGAAGGTTACGGACTCAGCGAAGCCTCGCCGGTGACGCATGCCAACCCCCTCGACGGCAGCGCGGAGACGGGCTACATCGGCTACCCGCTTCCAAACACCGATTGTCGGGTCGTCGATGAAGACACGGAGACCGAGGTCATGCCGGTCGGCGAG